>JBOHRF010000365.1:0-5409 GCA_050732575.1 Longimicrobiales bacterium | reverse complement strand
CTTTCTGGACCCCATTCTCCAGTTGCAAAGCTTTCGTTTTGAGCTGGGCTCGGAAATCGGCGCGTTCAAGGTGAGTGGCGTGCGGCAGGACAGTGTGTTGGCCCTTCAACTCACGACCGGTAGCAACGCGCAGAAGAGCACGCTGTCCATCGACCCGTCCGTGCTGCTGGATGCCGCACTGCCCATGCGCATTGCCGCGGGTGGACAACTGGAAGTTGGACAGGCCTTGCAGGCTACGGTTTTCAATCCATCAACGATGGCCACACAGCGGCTCGAGCTGCGCGTGACCGCGCGCGATACGCTTATTGTGACCGACAGCGCGCGTTATGATGCTGCCCGCAGACAATGGCTGGCCAGCTCAGCCGATACCATTCCCGTATGGCGTCTGGAACAGAAGCTGAGCGGCATCACCGTGTCCAGTTGGGTGGATGAGGACGGGCATCTGGTCAAAGCGGAGAGCCCGCTGGGCTATACACTGGAACGCACCGCCTTCGAGCTGGCCGATCAGGATTGGAAGCGCAGCCTGGCAGACGGCTCACTGACCCGCAGTTATGGTGCAGTGATCGAACGAACGGCCATCGCCGCCAACGTAGACCTGGCCAACGTGGCCGCGCGCGATTCCCTGCGCGTACGCATGAGCGGGATCGACCTGCGCGGCTTCGATCTGGCCGGCGGCCGCCAACAGCTGCGCGCGGACACGCTCTTCATCAAACGCGAAGCCAGCGCACTGTTGCGCGCAACCTTCGCGCTGCCCTACCGCGGCACGGGCGAGCCGGCTGGCGAATTGGGCAGCACCCCGCTGATCCAGGTGCAGCATCCGGAGATCGTGCGCACCGCCCGACAAATCGCCGATGGCAGCAGCGATCCCGTGCGGGTGGCGGAACGTCTGAATGAATGGGTATATCGCCAGTTGGCCAAGAACGTCACCCTGAGCGTGCCCAGTGCCGAACAGGTGCTGCGCGCACGGCAGGGCGACTGTAACGAACATACCGTGCTCTACGTCGCCCTGGCCCGTGCGCTCGGTTTGCCCGCCCGTACCGCCGTGGGCCTGGTGCATGTGCGCGGTCGTTTCTATTACCACGCCTGGCCAGAAGTCTGGCTGGCCGATCGCTGGGTGGCCGTCGATCCAACACTCGGGCAGTTCCCGGCCGATGCCACACATCTGCGTTTCATCACGGGTGAGCTGGCGCGTCAGATCGAGCTGATCCGCTTGATCGGGCGGCTCCAGCTGGAAGTCGTTTGAGGGCGAGGAACGGATAGGTAGCGGGCGTGGGCGCGGGCGCGGACCGGAAATGACTGCCAGGAATCCATGATACGATTGCAAGGTGTCAGTAAGCGCTATGGTCGTTTCACGGCGGTGCATCCACTCGACCTGCACGTGCGCCGCGGCGAGTTGTTCGGCTTTCTGGGACCGAATGGCGCGGGCAAGACCACGACCATCCGCATGATTGCGGGCGTACTGCGGCCCAGTTCCGGCAGCATCATGATTGGAGGTCACGATTTGATGCGCGCTGCTGCCGCTGCCAAGGGTCTGATTGGCTACATCCCGGACCGTCCCTCGGTCTACGAGAAACTGACGGGCGCGGAGTTCATGCGTTTCGTGAGCGGCTTATGGGGGCGAGACGGCGCAGACGCGGAACGTCGCGCCGATGAGTTGCTGGAGCTGTTCGAATTGTCCGCCTGGAAGAACACGCTGGTCGAGAGCTACAGCCACGGCATGCGTCAGAAACTGCTGATCAGCTCGGCGCTCGTGCACTCGCCTGATCTGATTGTCGTTGATGAGCCCATGGTCGGGCTGGATCCGCGCGCTGCCCGCCTGGTCAAGGAGCTGCTGCGCAGCTTCACGGATGCGGGCGGCACCGTGTTCCTTTCTACACACTCGCTGGAAGTTGCAGAGGCGTTATGTGATCGCATTGCCATCCTGTACGAGGGCCGGATCCGCGCGCTGGGTACCATGGCCGAGCTGCGCGTAGAAGCGCAGGCCGGGACGGCCGGACTGGAAGACGTCTTCTTGAAGCTGACCCGCAGTGAAGGTGTGAAAGAGTTGGTATTGGCGCTGCGCACTGGGACCGAGTCCGGACCTCGCTAGATGAGTATCGTAGCAGCCGGTCGGCGCGGTGGTTTCGGTATCTTCAATCTTCTGTTGCCCAAATTTCGAATGGCGCGCCGGCGCATGCGCGAGGGCAGCACGGCCGGCCGGGCGCTCCTGCTGGGCAGTGTGGGACTCATTTTCTGGCTCATGCTGTTTGGCATCATCTTTCGCATGTTGCGCTACTTCAAGGCCACGCCCGGCATTGGCGACATCCTGGCCGTGAAGTTGTTGGGCCTGATCCTGCTGGCGTTTCTGTCCGTACTCCTGCTCTCCAACATCATCACAGCCCTCACATCGTTTTTTCTGGCCCGCGACCTCGAACTGCTGTCGGCCGCGCCCCTCGACCCTCTACAGGTCTACGGCGCGCGCCTGATCGAAACCATGGTTCACTCTTCGTGGATGGTCGTGCTGGTACTGGTGCCGGTTCTTTCCGCCTATGGCATTGCCTATGGGCTCAGCGCCACGTACCTCACGGTCGCGTTGAGCGTGCTGCTTGCCTATCTGGTCCTGCCGGCCGTGGTAGGCACGGCCATCACGCTGGCACTGGTCAATATTTTCCCGGCCCGCCGCGCACGCGACCTGTTGGCGCTCATCGCACTGTTAGGTGCGGCTGCGTTGATCGTGCTGCTGCGCCTGCTGCGGCCCGAACAGCTGGCACGGCCAGAGGGTTTTCGTGACCTGGTCGATTTCGTGGCAGCTCTGAACACGCCCAGCTCCGTTTGGCTGCCCAGTGAGTGGGCCGCTGAGGCCATCACCGCGCCGCTCGGTCTGCGTTACCTGCAAGGTGATTTCTTTCCGCTGTTGTTGCTGGCCTCGACCGCAGCTGCGTTTCTGGTGCTGGGCGCATGGCTCCATGAACGGTTGTACAGCCAGGGGTTCAGCCGCGCCCAGGAAGGCGCGGAACGGAGAAACCCCGAGGCACTGGGGCCGGCGTTATTGGAGCGCACCCTTGCCATGGTGCCCATCACGACCCGCAGCCTGATGGCAAAAGACATCCGCACATTCTTCCGGGATACCACGCAGTGGTCGCAGCTCATCCTGCTGGCCGTGTTGGTGGTCATCTATGTCTACAACATCAAGGTCTTGCCACTGTGGACCGGAGAACGGGTCAGCTTCTTCCTGATCAACGTAGTATCGTTTCTGAACCTGGGTCTGGCCGGCTTCGTGTTGGCCGCCATTGCCGCGCGCTTCCTTTACCCGGCCATCAGCCTGGAAGGCCGAACGCTCTGGCTACTGCGCTCCTCACCCTTGAACTTGCGCAGCCTGGTATGGAGCAAATACTGGGTGGGCATCACACCTCTGCTCGTGTTGGCCGTGGCGCTCACGGCCGGCACCAACTACATACTCCGGGTGGGCAGTTTCATGATGGTACTGTCGCTGGTCTCCATCATCATGATCACCTTTGCCATTGCATCGCTGGCCCTGGGATTCGGCGCATCATTCCCCCGCTTCGAGACTGACAACGCAGCCGAAATCTCGACCGGCTTTGGCGGCCTGCTTTTCATGATGAGCTCGGTGGCCTACCTGGGCGCCGTGGTGATGCTGGAAGCGTGGCCGGTCTATGCTCTGCTCGAGACTCGAGCACGGGGCCAGCCACTGAGCAGCGCACACGTTGGCGGACTGGTCGTTGGGTTGGGTCTGGCGGTCGCGCTCTCCGTGGCGTTGATCGTGATGCCGTTGCGCGCGGCGCGCGAGCGCATCGAGCTGATGGAGCGCTAGCGGACACGTACGGACCGCCTTTCACTTCCGAGGTTCCGTCCTACTTTAGCATGGAACGGGCATGGTTGGCCCTGATTCCCAGTAGCGCGATTTCAGTTTGGGCCACCACCATGCGCATATCTGCCGCAACCTGAGAAGTGAAAGGCGGTCCGTACGTGGACCGATGAACTGAACGTAGCCCGCACGGCCGCTGAGGAAGCGGGTCGCGCCATCATGCGTGCCTTCGGCGGCCAGCATACGGTGATCTACAAATCGCCCGATCAGCCGCAGACCGCGGCCGACCTGGAGGCCGACCGGATCCTGCACGGCATCCTGTTGGACGCACATCCGGATTATGGTTGGCTCTCGGAAGAAACTGCGGATGATGCCACGCGCCTACAGCGCGAACGCGTGTGGATCGTCGATCCCATCGACGGCACACTCAGCTACATGGCCGCGCGCCCCGAGTTCTCTATTTCCATCGCGTTGGCAGAGCACGGCCAGGTCGTGTTGGGCGTGGTCTGCAATCCCGCTACCGACGAGCTCTTCTGGGCCATCGAAGGCCAGGGCGCGTTCGGGGCTGGCGGACAACGACTGCACGTTTCGAAGACAGCAGCGCCGCCCGCTAGGTTGGTGGCCTCGCGCAGCGAGATCAGGGCGCGCGAGTTCGAGGCACTGGGCACCGACTGGCGTCTGCTGCCCATGGGCAGTACCGCGTACAAACTCGCACTGACCGCGGAGGGCCGCGCCGATATCTTTCTTAGCCGCGGCCCCAAGAGCGAGTGGGATGTATGTGCTGGCGATCTGATCGTGCGGGAAGCTGGTGGTCAGGTCTCCGATCTGCGCGGACGCACGCTCAGCTACAACCGGCCCGATCCGTACGTACATGGTATTCTGGCCAGCAACGGCCACTGGCACGACATCATGTTGGATCGCTTGGCCCAAGAGCCCGACATCGGCAAGCTGCCACCGCTGGGAGACGATGAATGAAACCATCTGGTCTGCTACTCGAAGCCGGCCTGACGCTGGCTGCGCTTGGCATGATGCTCGTTGTGCTGGGCGTGATTGCCGGACCCTTTTTCTATCCCGGCCTCTTCGTGCTCACCGCGGGTTTGTTACTGGCAGCCACCGCCGGCGTACTCTACGTCTTACCGTGACCAACATGCCTGTAACGCCCGAGCGCGGCCCGTTCCGCTTTACTTACGATGTATCTGTGCGCTTTCGCGATCTCGATCCCATGGGCCACGCCCACCATTCGCTGCCGCTCGTCTACATCGAAGAAGCACGCGCCGCGTACTGGCGTCAGGTAGCCGGTCGCGACGGCCTGGTCGAGATCGACTATGTGCTCGGCCAGGTCACCATGAAGTTCCTGCAGCGCATTCACTTTCCGGCCACGCTGAGCGTCGGCCTGCGCATCAGTCGCATTGGCAATTCCAGCTTTGTCATGGAATACGAGATCAGAGACCAGTCCGGAAACGTGCTGGTGACGGCTGAGACCGTCCAGGTCATGTACGACTATGCGGCCGGCAAATCGAAGATCATGCCGGAAGAGATACGGAGCAGGATAGCGGCGTTTGAACGGATAACGGATTAACCGTCAATCCCCCGCCGACCGTGCG
>JBOHRF010000364.1:0-5419 GCA_050732575.1 Longimicrobiales bacterium | reverse complement strand
ATCCTGCACGAGCAAGGATTCCGCGCCGGAAGCGCCGACCCACTGGCCGGCTACAAAGTTGGGAATGGGCGATGCGGCACTCACATCGCTCAACACGGAGGTAGCCATGATGCAGCTCCAATCGGCTCGGGGATGGCACCGAGGAAGGGTATATTCTACCACCTAACCGCGAACCGACCAGAGGCAACGAGAGCGTGGGCCGCAGCAGGCAGATTCGAAAGGAGAAACGCCGCCAGAAGCAAACGGCGCCCGCGCGCCCGGCGCGTCGCCGTGGCTGGCTGGTTTGGGCGGCCGCGCTGGCATTGGTGCTGGTAGTGGTGGTCGTGGTCGGGATCTGGTTGCGCCGCTCTGACACCGGCCCCGTGGCCACCGGCCCGCGCGATGGTGCGCCATCCTGGTCCGCTGATGGCACACGCATAGCGTTTTTCTCCGAGCGCGATGGCAACAGCGAGTTGTACATCATGGATGCGGACGGCAACAACCCGACGCGCCTGACGCGGATGCCATCGAGTGAAGGTTATCCGCAACTATCACCCGATGGACGCAGTATTGCCTTTGACTCCGACCGCGCAGACGGCTTTGACATCTACATCATGGACGTGGACGGCACGAACGTGCGCCGCTTGACGCAACACCCGGCCCGCGATGTAGCAGCCAGCTGGTCGCCCGACGGCCAACATTTGGTCTTCATGTCCGATCGCGCAGGCACGGGCTTCGACGTCTACTCCATCAAGCGGGATGGCACGGGTGAAACGCGTCTCACGCAGACCAATGCCAGCTGGTTTCCGGTTTTTTCTCCCGACGGTCGCAAGCTGGCCTTGCACGTGCAACGCGACGTGCACGTGATGCCAGCCGAGGGCGGCGCACTGCAGCGCCTGACCCATGAGCCCGCCAATGGCATGCACCCCTCCTGGTCGCCCGATGGCAACCGCATCGCGTTTATGTCCTGGCGCAATGGCCGGACCGAGCTATTTGTCATGAACGCCGATGGCTCGAACCAGCAACACATCCTCTCCATGGAGCGCGGTGATGCCATCGACCCGCGCTGGTCACCCGATGGCACACGCATCGTGTTCGTGCACTTGCCTGATGGCATGCAGGGCGCCGAACGCTCCATCTGGGTGGTCAATGCGGATGGCTCAGGGTTGAAACGACTGAGCGGGACGCGGGACGAGTGACGCGGGACGCGGGACGCGTGACCTCGGCGCGCGAAGTGCTGCTGGGGATGGACTCCAGCTATATGCAAGTTTGCGCGTGGCTCTAGTGATCTGGCGCAAGCGGGCCCGCCCCTGCAGTTTTCGCGTCACGCGTCACGCGTCACTCACCGGAGGGCACAATGAGAACGGGAACGGTTGCGGCCGCTATTGCGCTGGCATTGCCTACGCTATTGTGCGCGCAAGCTCCGCTGCCCGCGGAGACTCAGATTACGGCGGCCGTCGGTCCATTGCCGGCGCAGTTTCGCGCGGATGCAACCGTGTTTGGCTACGCGGCAGGCAAGACTGGATTGGTTACCTTGCGCCAGGGCAAGAACACATTCATCTGCCTGGCCGACGATCCCAGTGACGAGCGCTTCCACGTGGCCTGCTATCACGACTCACTCGAGCCGTTCATGCTGCGCGGCCGCGAGCTGCGCGCCCAGGGCGTGACCAACGTGGACAGCGCGCGGTATGCGGAGATCGACAACGGCAAATTGAAAATGGCAAAAGGCCCGGCCGCGTTGTACAGCCTGACCGCGGCGGGCAAACCCGCCGCCGACGGCACCTCGCCCAATCCGCGCTCGCTGTACGTCATCTACGTTCCGTTTGCCACTGCAGAAACGACTGGCCTGCCCACGCGCCCGGAAGGCAACTCGCCCTGGCTGATGATGCCGGGGACGGCCAAGGCGCATGTCATGTTCACACCTCGGATGTGAGGGACCGTGACGCGTGACGCGTGACGCGGGACGCGTAACTGCGGCAGCGTCACGCGCCGCTCAACTGCGAACGGGGCACCGCCAGCCCACCACATCGGCGCGCCGGCCGGCGGCCGCCGGGGTGGACTCGCGCATCAACGACTCGATCTCCGCGATTTCGCGCGGCGCGCCGCGGCTGGCGCGTTCCACGCCGTTCTCATCGAAAATGTAGACGTCCTCGATACGCACACCGATGTTCTGGTAGCGCGTGAGTGTGGCGCGCCGGCGCTGGATCAGGGCTCGGTTGTCGGGCGTGTCCGGCAGGTGATCGAAGACGTCGGCGCGGACGTAGAGGCCGGGCTCGATGGTGACTGCACTGCCGGGCTGGAATCCGGCCGTGGTCGAGATATCGGGATCGTGTACCTCCAGGCCCACGCCATGTCCCAGTCCGTGCATGTAGAACATACGATATTGCAGACATTTGCGCGGAGCGGCTGCCGTGCCGCAGTCGTATTGGGCGTCGGGCGCATCGATCAGACCGAGGCGGGCCAGGCCATTGCTCAGCTCGACATTTGCGGCTTGCGTCAGCTCGTTCCAGCGCGCACCGCGCCGGATTCGCGTTTCCGCGGCTTTTTGTGCCGCCAGTACGATCTCATAAATAGACCGCTGCTCGGGCGTGAATTTGCCGTTCACCGGGATGGTGCGCGTGACATCGGCTGCATAACCCTGGAAATACGCGCCCACATCGAACAGCAGCACTTCCCCATCGTTCATGCAGCGGTCATCAGCATTGTAGTGGAGCGTGGTGGAGTTGGGCCCGGATCCGACGATAGATGCGTAGGCCGGGCCATCGCCGCCATTACGCAGGAAGTAATACTCGACCAGCGAGCGGATCTCGAACTCGTTCAGGCGGGGCTCGGTGGCCTGCATGGCCTGCCGATGCGCTTCCGCGGAGATGTAGACGGCGCGCCGAATGCGATCCAACTCCACCGGCGATTTGCGCGCGCGCAACCGATGGATCGTACTGTCCACGGTTTGTACTCGCGTCTGCGGACGCCTGGCCACAACCCGAGCCAGCACCTGCTGGTCGTAGCTCAGGTCGGTGCCCGGCGCCATTTCCGCGGGCGGCGCATCCAGAGCGTGCAACACGGGCCGCACGTTCAACAGTGAATCCAGCACCATCAATACGCGGTCATTGGTTTGTGCCTCAATGCCGGTCTGCTCGCGTGCACCCTGCGGGCCCAGGCGTGCACCCTCCCACACTTCGCGCGCAGGACTGCGCGACTGCACGAACAGCCATTCCTCCACCCGGCCACCGGACTTGAAGACAACCAGTGCCGCATCCGGCTCGTCGATGCCGGTGAGAAAACGGAAGTTCGGGTTTTGTTGGTACGGCATGTAGTCATACGCAGGCGCACGTGCGCCGAACACAATCAGGACACCTTCACTCATGCCATCAGCCAGCGCACGGCGGCGCGCGGCATACTCTTCCATCGAGATCGGTTTGGGAGGCGGCAATGTAGGGATGCGCCAGGTCAAGGCAGACTCTCCGTCGCCACCGGATTGCGCGGCTAGCGGTGCTACGCCGGCTAACACGGCCACACATGTCAGCGCGATCCAGCTCGCGGGCGAGGATTTCTGATGCGTCATGGTGTTCCTCATGGTTGTGTCATGCCCTCCAGCTCCGCCAGGTGGCGCGGCCAACCGGATGCGCGGCCTGGTAATGACATTCTGACGGCCGAGTATAGGCCGCTCGAGTTGACCTACCATCACCCGGATCTGCCGGTTCCATGCCCATGCGAAAGCGTGTGCAGTGACGGCCCTGAGTAGGTCAATAAGAATGGGGGCCACGCCCATCCTGAACAGCAGGTCTGATGTCATGACCCGTCACGCGTCACAAACGCGCCAGGATGCCGGCAAACAATTGGGAGGTGATGGCGCCCACCATCGTCATGGACAAACCCCAGGCCAACAGCTGCCGAAACAATTTGGCCGCCACCGCGGGGTCCGGCACCGCCGCCAGGCAGAGCGCACCCGATGTCGAGAGCGGCGATACATCGACCAGTGCCGAGCCGATGTTGATGCTCAGTGCCACGGCCACCGGGTCACCGCCACCCAGGTTTTGCACCAGTCCAGGCACGGTGGGCAGGAAGGCTGGCAACACCACACCGGATGTGCTGCTATACGTGGAAATCAAGCCGGTGACGAAGGCGATGACGCCATTCACAGTACCCGGCGTAGCCAGGTTCGAAAGAATGGACGTGAACAACTCCATGCCACCCGTGGCTTCCAGAACGGCCAGCAGCGTACTCACGCCGCAAACCATAATGATGACACCCCAGGGTGCGCGTTTGACGGCCTGTGTATCGGCCACGGCGCGCGCAACCACCAGCAGTGCCAGCCCGGTGAAAGCGCTGAGGCCCAGATTCACCTTGAGGAACAGGACGCTGGCGATCCAGGCCACGACCACGGCAGCGGTGAAGACCTGTGCTCGTGTCATGGCGGCCGGGCGGGACGGGACCGGCTCAACCTCACCCGAGGGCTTCCAGCCGCGCAGCAAGATGTACGCTGCTGCGCTGACCAGCAGGTGAACCAGGAAGTTGGCCAGGAATACCTTGCCCTCGTGTCCGACCATTCCCGCTTCAGCCATCTTCGTGTTGGCGATCACGCCCACAGAGCTCACGGGCGAGAGGTTGCCCGCGTTGGCGCCGTTGCCAACCATAAGGGCAATGAGAAAGGGCGACACACCCGCGCGCATGCCGGTTGCCATGGCCAGCGGCGCGACCAGCGCCACCGTGGCCGGGGCACCCGGCCCCACACTGCAAATGGCGGCGGCAATAAAGAAGAAAAAGATGGGCAGGAGTCGCGCCTGCCCGCGCGCCAGGCGGAGCGCCCGATGGGCAGCGCGGTCCAGCGTGTCGTTGGCATCGGCCGCGGCAAACAGCAGAGTCACTCCCGCCAGCGTCAGGAAGAGTGCAGTCGGAAAGCCGCGCACCACGGCGTCCGCACTCAAGTCCGCGACGTACACACCGACCAGCCAGGCCAGGGCAAGCGCGATGATGCCCACATTGATGCGCGTGACCATCGACAACACGATGGCCACTACCAGGGCGATCAGCGATGCGAGCGCTGCATTCATGTGAACAGATCTTTCACAGCGGGTTTGACAACCTTGCCCATGGCATTGCGCGGCAACGCGCTCACGCAGCGCAAGGCGCGCGGCATCTTGTAAGGCGCCAGCCGTTCCCGTAACCAGTCCTGCAGTTCGGTCAGGGTCAACTCATGTTCCGATCCAAGCTCCAGCGCAGCACATACGCGCTCGCCCCATTCCGCATCGGGCAGCCCCACCACGGCACACTCGGCTACCGCCGGATGCGTTCGCAACACTTCCTCGATCTCGAGTGCAGACACCTTGAAGCCGCCCGTCTTGATGATGTCGATGCTGGTGCGACCCAGAATGCGATAGTAGGCATCTTCGACCACCGCCACATCACCAGTCCGAAACCAATCATCGAAACCCGGAAGAGG
>JBOHRF010000363.1:0-5471 GCA_050732575.1 Longimicrobiales bacterium | reverse complement strand
ACAGAAGCCCGTCCAAATACAACCGGTAGAATCCCCAACGAAGATGGTCGTGGGATGTTGCTTCCTGCTGGAGCCCTTCGGTCATGGTGGAATTGTAGAATGGTAGCCGCGCGACGTTGTACGGGTGTTCAGGTTGATGACGCCAGTAGTACCTGAAGAACCCGTCGGAGATGCTACCAGCTGTAGACAGCACCAGAAGTTGGTTGAGCTGAACTTTCGTGATTGGCGCTTGATCGAGCCCTTTGAGCCGTTGGTAGACTTCGTCCGGCACGTTAGGACTGAAGAGATTTCCAAGGCCGGAATTACCGAATCGGAAAAGCGCGTATGTTTCCGATATCTCATCCCTCGTCATGGCAATGCCCCTTGAAACCTTCATGGGTTTTCGAAGCCCAAGAACGTGGGCGACATCTCTAGCTTTGAATCACGACAACGTAGTAATCAGCGCAATAGGTCATGATGACCTATGTCCGGGGTCCCTCATTGCGTTGGCCTGGGCAGATCTTTTAGTGATCAGTACGAACGCCTATCTCCACACCGAATAAAGGGTTGAGGGTCCGTTACATCATTAACGCCCTAGCCCTGCCCCGCGTCCTGTATACATTCATCACCCATCACCGGCCTGCCGCCGGTTGTTTACCACCACCCCCGCAAGCCGAGGCATCTCATGCGCTTCCGCCACTGCGCACTGGCCATCGCATTACTGGCCATAGCATCTCCTGCGCTTGCCCAGTCGGGCAAGAAAGTGCTCACCCAGGACGACTACGACATCTGGCGCACCATCCAGGGCGCGGCTCTGTCCAACGACGGCCAGTGGGCGGCCTATACCGTCCAGCCCCTGGTCGGCGAGGGCGAGCTCGTGGTCCGGAATACCAGGTCCGGGACCGAGTACAAACACACCCGCGGGTACACGGGGCGCCCACCGGCACCGGGCATGCCGGCCGGACGCGGCGGCGCGGCCGGCGGCGAGGGGGATGAGGGGCCACCCGCAGGCCCGGGCGCGCTCTTCAGCGCGGATAGTAAGTACGTGCTCTTCATGGTGCAGCCCTCGAAGGATGAGGTGGAGCGCGCGGCGGCTGCGGCACCCCGCGGTCGCACCGGGCGCGGCGCTGGCGTGCGTCCGCCCGAGCGCAATTCACTGGCGATCATGTCCCTGGCCGATGGCAAGGTCACACTGATCCCGGGCGTGCGCTCCTTCGAGTTGGCGGCCAGGTCGGGGAAGTACGTCTCGTACATGCTGCAGGCGGATCCGCCCGCGCAGGGGCAGGGAGGTGCGGGTCAGGCCGCGGCGGACAGTACCAATCGCCCCAAGAATCGCAAGACGTTTGGCTCGGCCATGGTGCTGCGCGAGCTGGCCACGGGCACCGAGACGCGCACGGACGATGTGCTGGCCATCGAGATGAACGAGGACGGCTCGCAGCTGGCGTACACCGTCTCGTCGCGCGCTACGCCCGCTCATGACGGCCTCTTTTTGCGATCGCTGGCTACCGGCGCGGTGACACCCGTACTCGCGGGTGTGGGCAACTATCGTTTGCTCTCCTTCGATCGCGCGGGGCAGCAGGTGACGTTTGTGTCCGATCGCGATGAGTACGCGGCGCAGCCCAAGCCGCGCTTCACGCTCTACACGGCATCGGTGAAGGCGCCCGCAGCAAAGGCAGTCGTCACGTCGGGTGCGCTGTCCGATGGCGCTGCGGTCGCCGATCGCGGCGCGGTGACGTTCACGCGCGATGGTTCTGCCATCCAGTTTGCCATTGCGCCCGTCATCCCCGACTCCATCCCCTACGACTCCCTCGCCTCCAAGTCGATTTACGATTTGTGGCACTATCGCGATGCGCGGTTGCAGTCGCAGCAGTTGCTCAGCCTCTCGCGCGATCGCCAGCGCACGTTCACGGGGATTTATCACATCGCGCTGAACAAGTTTCAGCAGCTCACGGACGATGAGTTCCCCAACGTTACGTTCTCCGACCATGGCAAAGTCGCGCTGCAGAACACGGGCGCACCGTACGCCATCGAAGCGATGTGGGGCGAGGGGGCTACGGACATCTATTTGACGGATGCAGTAACGGGTGCGCGCAAGCTGATCAAGCAGGCCGCACCGGGGAATGGCACGCTCTCGCCCGGTGCCAGGTATGTGACCTGGTTCGAGAACGCGAAGTGGCACGCCTACAACATCGCAACGGGCAAGGTGGTGGATCTCACGGGCAACATGGGTGTGAAGTTCGATCAGGAGACGCATAGCACGCCGAGCATTCCGCCCGCCTGGGGCATCGCGGGCTGGACGCCGAATGATGCGACCGTGCTGGTCAACGATCGTTACGATGTTTGGGAGCTGGATCCACTCGGTGTGAAGCCCGCTCGTGTGGTTACGGACTCAGTGGGCCGGCGCACACAGACCGTGTTCCGCGTGGTGAATCTCGATCCGGAGGCGCGGTTCCTGGATCCGGCGAAGCCGCTGTTGTTGCGCGCGCTGGATGATAAGAGCAAGGCCAGCGGATTCTATCAGGATCGCATCACGGGCAACGTGCAGCCCAGCAAGATCGCGATGGTAGACAAGGGTGTTGGGCAGCCGACCAAGGCGCGTGATGCGGAGCAGTACCTGATCACAGAATCGACCTTCCAGGAGTTCCCCAATCTGTACACGGGCCCGAGCCTGACGGAGCTGGCAAAGATCTCCGATGCCAACCCGCAGCAGAGCCAGTACCGCTGGGGCAGCGTCGAGATCGTCGAGTGGCGTACCATCGATGGTGTGCCCACACGCGGCCTGTTGTACAAGCCGGAAGGGTTCGATCCAGCGAAGAAGTATCCCATGGTGGTCTACTTCTACGAGACGCACACCAACACGTTGCACAGTTACAGCGCGCCCTCGGGCCGCAACATCATCAACGTGCCGGTCTATCTGTCCAAGGGTTACCTGGTGTTCGAGCCGGACATCGTTTACAAGGATGGCTATCCGGGCCCGAGCGCGTTGAAGACGATCGTGCCGGGCGTGCAGATGCTGATCAACAAGGGCTTCGTGAAGGAAGACGGCGTGGGCATCCAGGGCCAGTCCTGGGGCGGTTATCAGACTGCCTACATCATCACGCAGAGCAATTTGTTCAAGGCTGCCATGGCGGGCGCGCCGGTGGCCAACATGACCAGCGCCTACGGCGGCATCCGTCTCGAGTCGGGCAACTCACGCACCAGTCAGTACGAGCATGGCCAGAGCCGCATCGGTGGCTCGCCCTGGGAATACCCGGAGCGCTTCATCGAGAACTCGCCCTTGTTCTACCTGGATCGCGTGAAGACGCCGCTGTTCATCATGCACAACGATGCTGATGGCGCCGTGCCCTGGCAGCAGGGCATCGAGCTGTACATCGGGATGCGCCGCCTGGGCAAGGAGGCGTACATGGTCAACTACAACGGTGACCAGCACAACCCGGTCAAGCGCGCCAACCAGCGTGACATGGACACCAAGATGCAGGAGTTCTTCGATCACCACCTGGTGGGCGCGCCCAAGCCGGACTGGATGAAGACCGGCATCCCGATGTTGAAGAAAGGGCAGGACCAGATCACGCCGCCCAAGAAAGTAACGACCACTACGACCACGACGTCAGGGACGCGCTAGCCCGTTACGTTCACGCACTCGTTAACGTTCACGGCCGTTCCCGAAAACAGCCGTGAACGCAAACGAGAACGTGAGCGTGAACGTCACAAAAAGGCCTATGACGAGCCGACCAGTTGGAATGCGGCCCAGAAGATGGGATCGTGGAAACGCGAGCCGGGCATTCCGCGCACTTCCATCTGCGCTTTGCGCAGCGCCTCCGCCTTGCTATCGCCACTGAGCCAGTGCGTATAGAAGCTGCGCATCAGTTGCACGCTAGCCTCATCGTTCACGCTCCACAGACTGACCAACACGCTGCGCGCGCCCTTGGCCAGAAATGCGCGCTGCAGACCGACCGTGCCCTCCGCTTGTTTGAGATCGCCGAGTCCGGTCCGACACGCGCTGAGCACGACCAGCTCGGCCGAAAGTGAGGACAGTGCATCGAGCACCTCACTCACCGTCAGCAATCCGTCATTGCCGCCGGCCGGCGCCAGCGCAACCGGCGACAGGAGCCAGCGTCAGTTCGTGACCGCGGTAGTCTATTACGCGTGGCATGGTGGGATTACCGACGATCAGAGGTGCGCTCCGCGCCTGCGCCGCCGTGCGTGCACTGGTGCGCGCAAGGTGCGCCAGCGTGGCGAGTGAGGGTGCGTGACTTCACCCACGGGCAACCTCTTCATGAGGTCCGGTGGGAGGAGGTAATTCGAGAGGCGGCCGACCAACGCGTCATCACCGCGTGCGCTTTCCGCTGGGCCGGCACGCGGCGCTTCCAGTTGGGGCGCGTCTCTCAGTGTCTACCGCATGAGCCTCGATGATGGACGCTTGCGCGACGTCATCGCTGCACTCCACGCATCAACGACCAACGCAAACGCGGTTGCAGCCGGCGCCTCCGGAACCATGGTGATCCCCGCCATGCTCAGCATTCTGGGTGTGACCGGTCCGTCCTTGGGCGACATCGCCGGCATGGGTGCATCCTTCGATGAAGGATTTGGCCATACGGTCGGGTGAAATCACGGGCCGCCTCCAAGGTGATGAGCTGCGCCTCGATTGGGCGTTGCCGCCCGCGCGCATCCCCTACAGGACGTTGCGACTCTATCCCACCAAACAGGAGACCATCAAAGCGACAACAGGCCCGGCATACTCTCCCTGGAATGCAGTGGCCCGTGTCACACTCGAGCACGGCGGCTGGCAGGCCGTGTTGCCCCGGGTCCGACAGACAGCCAAAGAAGACGCGACCACCCGCCCGAGTGACTGGTTTGCCTACTATGCAGGACTCGCGCAACGCTGAACGCGACTCTGTTCCCCGTGGATTGAGCCACATCGGTGGGAGCACGGCAGCCGATAGCGCAACGGGTTGATCTCGGAGGCCGGCTTTTTGCACTCCGGACCCGCGTAGCAGGCCCGCTCACAGGCCCAACCTTCCCGGCGCTGGAACACCAGCCTATCGAACAGGATTACAAACATATGATCAGCGCAATCCTGGAGCAGTGTAGCCGCGGCAACAATCAGTAGTTCTGCCCCATCCTTCTCTCAGTCCCCGCTAGGTGTGCCGGAGGTCAGGAGGAACACATGGACGATTTCAATTATCTCGAAGAGCCCCCACCCATCCAGCGGACCGTCAATCCCGTTGAAACCGGCCGCAAGCCCGGTCTGCTCGCGGCGCGGTCGAAGGTCCCATCCGCGCCTTCTGCAGCTCGCGACGTTGGCACGGCAGCGCGACCACAGTCAGGGAATGGTGTCTTGCTGAGTCTGGCGGCCCTGGCCGTGTTGATCGTGCAGGGTTGGCTGTATCTCGGCGTCCGTGGCGATCTCGCGGACTTGCGCACCAGGCTCGAGCAGTCGCACAGCTCTCTCGACCAGGTGTCGGAGTTGGCGAAGGGTCTGGACCAGGACC
>JBOHRF010000362.1:0-5477 GCA_050732575.1 Longimicrobiales bacterium | reverse complement strand
GCATGACCCCAACCGAATACGTGGCCCGGCGCATGGCCGTGGGCCCTGGCTTCGTGCCCCATGTGCTGGCACCACCCTGAACCCGCCGCCCCACACCCCCACACAAAGATTTACAATCGCGTTTTGGGCGAACCGGTACAGGTTTGTCGGCATGAAACCGCTATTTGGGGGGACCCCGCGCTGCACGCGCGGGGCCCAAGGACCAGGAACTACGGACTGCGGAACTACGGAACTGCAAAGTCGGAACTGCGACTTCGGAACGCCAACAGCGGGACTTTAACTGCGGAACTTCAACGGCGGAACTTCACATTCGTAACGAAGTCGCCGTTCCGAAGTCGCCGTTCCGAAGTCGCCGTTCCGAAGTCGCCGTTCCGAAGTCGCCGTTCCGAAGTCGCCGTTCCGAAGTCGCCGTTCCGAAGTCGCCGTTCCGATCTATTGGACTTGTTCGAAGCTGAAAGGACACAACTCGTGCACTTCATTCTGAAGACAATGCTGTTCGTGCAGGCTGCGCAGGCGCCGTCGTTTCTCAATATCAATCCATCCTGGTCGCCGGATGGGCGGCAGCTGGTGTTTCAGAGCGCGCGCCACGGAACCACATCGCTGTACATCGTGAATGCGGACGGGACGGGGCTGCGTCGCCTGACCTGGACGTTGGGTGAAGACACCCACCCGGACTGGTCCCCCGATGGCACGCGCATCGTGTTCGATTCCAATCGGGATGGGGTTTGGAACCTCTATACCATCCGGCCCGACGGCACCGAGGAACGTCGGCTGAGCCACCCCGGTTCATCGCCCCATCCGCAGTTTGCCCGACACCCGTCATGGTCACCAGATGGCACGCGCATAACGTTCGATTCCGATCGCACGGGCGATGAGGATGTTTATGTGATGGATGCGGATGGCGGCCACATCGTCCGCCTCACGAACGCACCGGGTCGCGACGGCCACGCGGCCTGGACACCCGATGGCCGGCACATCGTGTTCGGCTCGCACCGACAGGGCAATGCAGACATCTGGATGATGAACGCGGATGGCAGCGCCGCGCGCGCGCTGATCGTGCATGCCGCAGCTGATGGGGGCGCCCGGGTATCACCCAACGGTCAACGGTTGGCGTTTTTCTCGGAACGAGGCGGCAAGCCGGGCCTCTATTCCATGAACATGGATGGCTCGAACGTGCAGCCGCTCACGCGCGACACCAGCACCAGCTTCGAGCTGGACTGGTCGCCGGATGGGAGCAGCATCGCGTTTTATTCCGACCGCACGGGCCGTTTCGAGTTGTTCACGATGAATGCAGACGGCGGCGAACACCGCCAGCTCACGGAGTCGCGCTATCAGAATGCCTGGCCGCAATTCTCGCCCGATGATGGCCGCATTGTATTTTCGTCCACGCGCGATGGCGACTGGGAGATCTACAGCATGCGCGTGGACGGCACGGCTGCACGACGGCTCACCCACAGCCCGGGCCGCGATGCGCATCCCATGTTCGCGCCGTCGGGCGCAACCATCTTCTTCCAATCGCCACGCAACTACGCCGAATCCAATGAAGTCGATTTGTACGTGATGCACACGGACGGAAGCGTACCACGGCGGCTGGTGCAGGCCCCCGGCTTTGACGGCGTGCCCGTTCCATCACCCGATGGCCGGCAGATCGCATTTCAGCGCGGTACGTTCGATCGCGCGACCGAACGATACCACTGGGACCTGTTCCTGGCCGACTCGAGTGGCGCCCGCGAGCGGCGTCTCACGTCCAACCGCTGGAGCAGTCAGGTGCCTACCTGGAGCCCGGACGGCCGGCAGCTGGTATTTTATGCTGACCCAAACGGTCGCGATCAGCTGTTCCTCATGGACATCGCAAGCGGCGCGGTCACACCACTGCCTGGCAGTCGGGGCCAAGACACGGCGCCCTCCTATTCGCCCGATGGTCGCACCATTGCCTTCAATTCCGATCGTGATGGTCCGTCCGATCTCTACCTGCTAGACATGACACAGCGCACGGTGATTCGCCTCACAACCGGCCTGCACGTGCAGGGACAGCCCAGCTGGTCGCGCGACGGGCGGCGCATCCTGGTCTCTGCATTTGGACCTGCTGCACAGCGCTCCTACGTGGACGTGTATGTCGTGAACATCGATGGTTCCGGAACTACACGGCTGACGCGGGGAAGTGATGGTATGCGTTAGCGGGACGTGTCATTCACGCACAACCAGCTCGCCCCGCAGCCGGATGTCCTTGGCTGACGCGCCGATCATGATTCGCCAGACGCCGGGTTCCACGATCCAGCGCAGGTCGCGATCCGGGAAGGACAATTCCCGAGCATTCAGTTCCAACCTGATTTCCTGCTCCTGTCCAGGCTCGAGCTGCACGCGTTGGAAACCTTTGAGCTCCATCACGGGTCGCGCCCGGGAGGCCAGGACATCGCGCACGTAGAGTTGCACTACCTCGGCGCCCGCGCGCGGGCCCGTGTTCTTCACGTTGAAGCGCACGGACGCGCGGCCGTTGGCCGGAATGGAAGCTGGCTCGATGATGAGATCGGAGTAGGCAAAGCGGGTGTAGCTCAGGCCAAAGCCGAAAGGAAATAGCGGCTGTCCGGTTGCGTCGAGGTAGTCGTCACCGCGGCCGGTTGGCTTGTGATTGTAGTACAGCGGAAGCTGGCCCTCGGACATGGGGAACGTGATAGGCAGTCGAGCCGATGGGTTGTGCGCGCCCAACAGCACATCGGCTATGGCGGTGCCGCCCTGCTCGCCGGGATACCAGGCCAACAACACGGCATCGACGTCATCCAGCCAGCGCGACATGGTGATGGCGCTGCCGCCAATCAACACAACAATGGTCGGCTTGCCGGTAGCGGCCACGGCGCGAATCAGCTCTTCCTGGTGACCGGGCAGGCTGAGGAACGCGCGATCGCGAAATTCTCCTTCCTCGATGCCGGCCACCACGATGGCCGCATCACTCAGCCGGGCCAGAGCAACCGCACTGTCGATACGGGCCGGCGCTGCGTTTGTGATGCCCGCATCCCAGATCAGCTTCACGCGCGCGTTGCCTGTACTCTCGAAGTATTCGATGCGCAGGTCGTGCGTGGATCCGGGCGCCAGACTGATCTCGGTCAGCCAGGTCCGATAGGACTGTTTCTTCCAGTTGTCGATGATCAGCTTGCCATCCAGCCAGAGCCGATACCCATCGTTGCCCTCCATACCGATGCGGCGCACTGCCGTAGCCGGCACCGTGAGTCGCCCGGTCCAGCGCACGGAGTACCAATCGTAGGGGATACCACGGGCGGGCGAATTGAGCGTCCAGCCGAAATCAACACGTGCATCGCGGCGCAGCAATCGCGGCGCACCCTGCAGACTGTTGTTGTCGAAGTATTCGCCCTGTAGCCCGGCGACCCAGCGTCCGGCCGAATCCGAGCTCAGAAACTCGGCCGGTACGATGGCGTGCGTGCGCGTCACCCGGCCCGGACCGGGCGCGTAGCGCACCTGCGCGATGGTGTCCAGAGCGGCGCGCACGCCGTCCAGGATCGACACGACTCGATGGCTCGGTCCACTGTACCCACCGAGGCGCGCCTCGCGGGCATCCGTTCCAATCACGGCCAGGTTGCGCACCGTACGCGAGAGCGGGAGCACGTTGTCATCGTTCTCGAGCAACACGATGGAAGCGCGTGCGGCTTCCAGCGCGAGCGCGCGATGACCGGCGTGTCCGTTCCAGAACGCCGCACTGTTCTCATGCACGAAGGGCCGTTCGAACAAACCCAACTCGAACTTGGCGCGCAGTACGCGCGCCACTGCGCCGTTGATTACGGAATCCGGCACCAGGCCGCGCCTGAATGCATCGAGATAAGGCCGATGTTGCTCCCAGGTGGACTGGAAGACCACATCGAGACCGGCCTGGAACGCGTGCTGCGCGGCAACAGGCGTGTTGGGCTCGGTCATGTGCAACACGGTGGCGCCGCCCGTGGCCGCCGCATCCGAGATGATGAATCCGCGAAAGCCCCAATCGCGCTTCAGCTTGTCGGTCAACAGCCACCGGCTCTGCGTGGCCGGCGCGCCATCCACCGAGTTGTAGGACGTCATGACCGAACGCGCGCCCGATTGCAAGGCCGCGCGAAACGGCGGAAAGTGCATTTCCTCGAGCCAGCGCGCGCTCATGTCGATGGGATAGCTGTCGCGCCCACCCTCACCCACATTGGCCACGAAGTGTTTGGGCGTGGTCACGACGCCGTTCTGCTCGAAGGCGCGCACGAAACTCGCGCCCATGCGCGCACTCAGCACAGGATCCTCGCCGTACGTTTCTTCCACGCGCCCCCAACGCACGTCGTTGGCAATGTTCACGACCGGGGAGAGGACCTGGCGCACACCGCGGCTGCGTGTTTCGCGCGCAATCGCGATGGCGACTCGGCGCACGAGCGCGGTATCCCAGGTGGCGGCCAGGGCGATGGCCTGGGGGAACACGGTCGCGCCTTCCCGCACGAAACCGTGTAACGCTTCCTCGAATGGGATGATGGGTATGCCCAGACGAGTGCGCTCCACAAAAAAGCGCTGGATGCTGTTGATGCGTTGAGCGTGCGCACGCGCTGCCGCTGCTCCGCGAGCATCACCCGGGCTGGAGATCTGCAGGCCAAAGCTGCCCTTCGTGTAGTCGTGTGTGGGATTGTCCAGGTCACCCGGACTCATGTACAGCTGCCAGAACTTTTCTTCGAGCGTCATGCGGGTGACCAGGTCGCGCACGCGCCGTTCAATGCTCAGATTGGCATCACGATAGGGCAGGACCTGGGCCTCGAGCGTGGCGGGCAGCACGGTCAGGGCAAGCACCAGCCGAACAGGATTGTGCCGTTTCATGAAGCGACAGGATAACGTGGCCACGAGCCGTGCAGCCAGCGTTTTGCCCGTGCCGAGCGACTCAACTCGGACGGTCCTCAAACGGGAGGTTCAGTGAAGGTTGCCCACGCGCTGGTGTTGGCGTCGTCCCTTACGGTCGCGTTTGCCGGTCGCACTGACAGCCAATCCGTACAACACATCCGCCTGTCCCGGCCGGAGGTGGAGTTTCCGACGGGCTTCACGCAGATATCCAGTGTCCGGTGGCTCACGGATGGTCGCGTGGTAGTGGTGGACGCGCAGGAGCGCTCGGTACAGTTGATCGATGCAGCGCTGCGTAGCGCAAAGCAGATCGGCCGCCCGGGCGCCGGTCCGGCCGAGTTTGCTGCACCGCGACGGTTGTACGCATTGCGCGCCGATACCACGCTCCTTTTCGATCCCGGCAACGACCGGTTCCTCACTATCCTGCCCGATGGACGGGCCGGATCCACGTTCACGCTGGGTGCTGCCGAACCGGCCAACGCGGTTGCCCTTCGAGGCGTAGATGGAGATCGACGTTTCTATCACCAGATCCGAAAGGGCAGCGCGCCACAGGCATTCGGCAGCGGCGGTGGCGAAGAGCTGCTCTCGCGTTTGGCGGTCGGCAGCCGCATCGATACGCTGGCTACACT
>JBOHRF010000361.1:0-5478 GCA_050732575.1 Longimicrobiales bacterium | reverse complement strand
AGCTGACCCAGATCGAGCGCTCCCGGCTCGACCACCAGGCGCGAGCGTCCGCGACCGTCCCGCCGCCAGAGGCTGCATGCGCGTACGTATTCGTCTACCGCGCAGGGGAAGAACAACTCGCCGGCCGTGTACCGAACGATCGGTTCGTGCTGGCGCAGCAGTTCCAGGTCATTCATGCTGGAGCGGGCGTTTCTTGGCCGGCGCGGAAGTGACGCTGAACGCTGCGCTGATTCAGGTAGAACACGATCAGCACATTGAACAGCATGATGAGATAGCGTGGCTCGCCGCGCATGTACCGGATCAGGCCTTCACCCAGTCCGGCGCCGACCACGATCATCAGGGCGATCCAGGCCCAGCGCCGCAGCGTCCAGATGCCAATGGCCACCAGAAAGAAGCCAGCCGCGGAGAGGGTGCGCAGCAGCCCATCGATGTCCGCGCTGCTGAGTGCCGGCAGCACCGGGCGCGACAGGCCGAAGTCCATGCCCAGGCTGACATAGGAGCGCGACACATCCAGCGCGATCAATGTGCCGTTGGTGAGGAGCAGTGTGACGATCGCGTACAGACCAAAAGGCCGCTTTCGGGTTCGGCGCGGCGCCGGTACCCTCTCACTGTCACCCAAACTGCATCACCTGCCACAAACGATCCGGTCGTGTCATCCCTTAGTAAGCAGATACTCGGCCGCGCCCGGAGCGTGCGTCATTGGATCAAAGTCTCACCCCTTGGGCGGCGGCACTACTACGGGCAAATCGTGCTTTTCCCAGTTGGTGAACGAGCCATCGTACAACAGCACCTTGTAGCCCAGCGTACGCGCGGCAAACAACATGGCCGTGGCCTGCTGACCGATGTGACAGTAGCCCACCACCGTGTCACCTGGCTTGATGCCCGCACTGGCAAAAAGCTGCTCCAGCTCGCTCGCGGTTTTCAGAACGTTGGTGTCACTGCTGTACGGCTTCTCGAAGGGCAGGCTCCGGGCACCCGGGATGTGGCCTTTCTTCACTCGACCCGACTGCACGCCGTCATAGAACGATGCCGAACGCGCATCGACCAGCGCGATGCGGTCCCTGGTGCCGTTCTCGCTCACCCACTCCTTGGTGACGGTCAGATCCTTGACCGGCCGCACACTCAGCTTGCCGGCCTTGCTGGCCGGCGCGTCGGCCGTCACCGCACCACCATCACGCTGCCACGCAGGCATCCCGCCATCGAGCAGTGACACGCGATCGCCCAGCCCCAGCCAGTCCAACGTGAAAATGATGCGCGTCGTTGGGCTCACCCAATCCTTGCCAAAGTACACAATGATGCGCGAGCGGTCGGTAACGCCGAACGCCTCGAGTTTGGCGCGCGCCGCTTCCGGTGTGGGCAGCTCCAGGACCTCGCCTGTGGCCGGATCGGCTGGCCGCGGCGCCGCCAGGTCAGCCATGGTGATGAAGTGCGCACCGGCAATGTGAGTGGCATCGTATTCCGGCTTTTCCCCCACATGCAGCAGTACCAGATCGGGATCCTGCAAGTGCGCCTTGAGCCAGGCGGTATTCACAACCAGCTGATCACGGGATTGGCCCGCGGCCGGATCGAAACCCCTAAGGAATGGGAACAACAGCGCCCATGAAAGCGCCAACCAGGTGTGGGATCGAAGGGATGACACAAAACCGCTCCTGTGCGATGGTTGCCAGCCGCGCAAACATGGGAACGGATTCATGAGCCCGCCGCGGGCTTGCAGGGAACAGATTCCCTGAGGCCGCCAACAGCGTCGATTGCGGGACGGATGGCAAGCCTCATGAGATCGACCACTTGGATGCGACTGCGCTGCCATCATAGTGCAGGTACGTGGAGCGCCTGGTCAGACCGAAATCGTCGCACACCGGCCACTCGTTGCGTTTCAAGTTGTCCGCCTCGATGGCGGCGATATCACCCGCCTTGAACAAAGTGACGTAGGTGGGTAGCTCGCCCATGTATTGCGCGATGTGACCGAACTCGTGCAACAGCACCAGCTCCGCCGGCAAGCGCGCGATCTTGGCGAACGTCCTGTCCATCATCTCCTTGGTGGCTTTGTTCTCTACCTGCTTCTGAGTAACGTCCACCAGGATGGGGAACTCTTTCACAGGATCCCCCAATCGCCGGAATCCAGGTTTGGATTTGGCCGCAGATTAGACCGCTCCCGGTAGTGCGTCAAGCGCGTCGCCGTGGCCTGACAACCTTGCCGCCCGCCCGCGGTGTCTACATTATAGGCACTGCCATGAAAAAGACTACGAAAGCAATAATGACGAGCCCGCTGGGCGAGTTCGAGCAACTGGTGCTGCTGGCCACGCTGCAGCTGGACGCCGAGGCACGGGCGCGCGACATCCGCCGGCGCATCGAGGAATCGTCCGGGCGCAGCGTTTCGCGCGGCGCGCTGTACGCGACACTGGACCGACTGGTGGCGAAAGGTCTGCTCGATTGGGAGGTGGAGGCATCATCGCCCGCGCGCGGCGGCCTGGCCAGCCGGCGGTTTGTGGTGACTGCCGGGGGGTTGGAGGCGTTGCGTCGATCGTACAAGGCGATGGTCACACTGGCGCGCGGGCTCGAGCGCTTGCTGGGGCGAGTGTGAGTATGGAGCAGCGGCCACCGCGCCTGGCCGAATGGCTGCTGCGCCGGCTACTCGGGTCGGAAGTTTCGACTGAGTTCGTGGTAGGTGATCTGCGCGAGGAGTTTCAGGAGCGCTGGGTGCGGGCAGCGTACGTTCGCGCTGCGCTGTGGTACTGGGGGCAGGCGTTGCGCATTGCAGTGCGGGTGAGGGTGGAGCGGCGCAAATATCGAGCAGCGTCATGGGTGCAGAACGAAGGACGTCGCGGTTCCAGCATTGTGGGGGAAATCATGCAAGTCGAGTTGCGTCAAGCCATCCGGTTCCTGCTGCGCCGTCCGGGCTTCTCGGGCGTGATCGTGCTCACCGTGGCCCTGGCGATTGCCGCGACCACCGTAGCATTCGCCGTTGTGGATGGCGCGTTGCTCGAGCCGTTGCCATACACGGCGCCCGAGCAGCTGGTGGTGGTTTGGGAGCGCAACATCCCGCGCAACCGTGAGCGCAATGTCGTATCTCCCACCAACTATCTGCACTGGCGGGAAAGCACGACGTCGTTTACCGGGCTCGGTGCCATCGTGCAGTCGGGCGGGACTGTAACCGACCGCGGCGATGCGGAGCGAGTTGGCCTGGTCGTGGCCTCTGCGAGTCTGCTGCAGGTCCTGGGTGCGCACGCGCTGGTCGGGCGTTTGTACAGGGAAGCTGACGATCGCGAAGGCGCCGATCCGGTGGTCGTGCTTTCCGAGGGCTACTGGCTGCGACGATTCGGTGGTGATCGCAACATCATTGGCCAGACCTTGATGCTGAACGGATCGCCGCGGACGGTGATCGGCGTGCTGTCACGGCGTTCGGAGTTCAAGCCCGCTTTCTCGTTTTCCGCAGGCACCGGCACGATCGATGTATGGCTGCCGCCCCGTTACGGTGCGCAGGCCCGCCAGGCCCGTGGCCGTTTCCTGCAGGTTGTGGCGCGACTACGGCCGGGCGTGACCATAAGCCAGGCGCAGGCGGAAATGTCGGCGCTGGCACGACGAGCGCGCGACGAGTTTCCCGATCGGCAGGCTGGCTGGGACGTCAATGTGGTGCCGCTGCGGGCAGATATCGTAGGTGAAACGCGCACCATGCTGCTGGTCATCTTTGGCGCGGTTTGCTTCGTGTTGCTGATTGCATGTGCCAACGTGGCCAACCTGCTGATGACGCGCGCCACGGCGCGTCAGCCCGAGATGGCCGTGCGCAGTGCCCTGGGCGCGGGCCGCCTGCGGCTCATGCGCCAGCTCCTACTCGAGTCTCTGCTGCTGGCCACACTCGGTGGTGTAGCAGGAGTAGGCCTGGCGCAGTTTGCGCTGCGCGCACTGATTGCGAGTGCGCCCGACATCCCACGCGTCGATGCCATTGCACTGGATGGCAGCGTGCTGGGCTTTGCTTTGCTGGCCACGGTCATCACGTCGTTGTTGTTTGGACTGGCACCCGCGCTGCACATGGCAGGCGCCAATGCAGCCAGCTGGCTCAAGGACCGGGGCGGTGCCAGTGCGCGCCTCGGCGCGCGCCAACTGCGTGGTGCACTCGTTGTTGTCCAGGTCTCGCTGTCGCTCGTGTTGCTGATCGGCGCCGGGCTCTTGGTCCGGAGCCTGGCCAACCGGCTGGCTCTCGGTGTGGGATTCGAAACTGAGCAGCTGCTCACCGCCGACGTCGAGCTTTCGGGCCAACGGTATGCCGAGCCGCGGGCCCAGGCGCTTTTCTTCGAGCAGCTGGTCGATCGCGTTCGTACACTTCCTGGCGTTTCCGCGGTCAGCGCCATCACGTTCGCGCCGCTCACGGGCGGTGCCTCAGCCACCACCTTCTGGGTGCTCGATCGCGCGCGTCCGCCGGCGGGCGAACTGCCCGGCGCGGACATCCGCTGGGTGCACCGCGACTACTTCCGCACGCTGGCCATCCCGATCGTCGCCGGTCAAACCTTTACGGACGCGGATGGGCAAAACGCGCCCTTGCGCGTGGTCATCAACGAGACCGGAGCGCGTACGTTGTTCCCGGGTGAATCTGCGGTTGGCAGACGGATCGCCATGCCCTGGAACGACACGTTGGTCGCAGAAATAGCGGGTGTCGTAGGCGATGTGCGGCATGACGGGCCAGACTCGGAGCCGCGCTCGATGTTGTACTGGGAACATCGTCAGTTCCGTTCGTTCAGCAACATGACGCTCATTGTCCGCGCGGCCGGTAACCCCACGGATCTCGTGCCCGGCCTGCGCGCGGCACTGAACGAGCTGGACGCCAACCTGCCCCTCTACAATGCGCGCACCATGCCGCAGCTGTTCTCGGCCGTGCTCGCGCGTTCCCGTTTTGCCACCATCGCGCTCGGCCTGTTTGCACTCCTTGCCCTGGTCCTGGCTGGCATCGGCATTTACGGCGTCGTCTCCTACGCAACGCAACAGCGCTTTCGGGAGATCGGCATTCGCATGGCGCTGGGCGCCGATCGCTCATCCGTGATCAGGCTGGTAGTAACGCAGGGCGTGGCACTGATCGGCATTGCGCTCGTGATCGGCGCCGCGGGCGCAGTAGGCCTTTCGCGTCTGCTAGGAAGCCTGGTCTTTGACGTGAGTACGCGAGATCCACTCACGTTCCTGGGCATGGCCGTGCTGCTCGGGCTGGTTGGGTTTCTGGCTTCGTGGCTGCCCGCGCGCCGGGCCAGCGGTATCGATCCGGTGAACGCAATCCGAGCGGAATAGATCGCCGCAGGCTCATACTTCAACAGCATTCAATCGCCGAGGGCCGCGCAGGTGACGAAGGAAGCCACAGAGCATTTGATGCAAAGCGATCAGCGACAATTCCATTGCTGAACGTTGCCAACAGTTGTTCGGCGATTGAAGCGTTGATTGCCTGGCACGCTCCTGGTCAGTGCAGCACTGGCGCTGTCGGCCTGTACACCGGCGCAC
>JBOHRF010000360.1:0-5478 GCA_050732575.1 Longimicrobiales bacterium | reverse complement strand
TCAGCGCGACCAGGGCCGCACCCAGCACAAGCGCACCGCGACCGATGTAACTACGGTACTGCATGATTCTCTCCTTGAACGTGTTTCGGCGTGTAAAGTCTCGTTTGCGTGAAATCGAGCCGATCTCCTGGCGAAAACGATAGGGACGACCGATTACCGCGGGCTTAACAACGGAAGAAAGAGCCGCTTACCAGGCGCTTACTGGGGGAAGAGCTTTCTACTGGGTTTTCTGGAAGAGCGCGACGGTTTGGGGTTCGGGCTCAGCATCGAGCTCGTCGTGCAGCAATTTCACAAGCTTCTGGTACAATCGGATGGCGGCACCCCGTTCGTTCTGGTGGGTGTAGATGAGCTCACGGGCTTTGCTGGAGCGCCAGGCATCGCCGTCGAGTGGCACAGCGCCGCGGAAAATGCGCAGTGGGCCGAGCGCTTCTACGCGCAGATCGGCGGCGGGCGCCACGGCTTCGCGGCGAGCCGGTTCCACCGATCCGTTTTGCGCGGGCGAACCCTGCTCTTCGCGCAGGGCGAAGGCAATGGCTGCGCTCAACGAAAGTTGCTGCCCTCCGACCACGCGCGCAGGAATGCGGCCTCGCCCAGCGCAGACCTGGCCGCTTCCTGTTTGCCCTCCAAATCGATGCGTTCGGCAGGCGGCAGCGGAGCGCTGATGCTTTCGCGTAACGCGTGGGCCGCGCCCAGCAGTCTTACCGTGCGCGCGGGTTCACCCAGCGCCAAGGCCGCACCGGCCAATCCCTCGAAGCAGCCGGCGATACCCCAGCGGTCCTCACTGCTGCGATGCAGCTCGAGTGCTTCGGTCAGCATGGTGACCGCGATCGTCGCATCACCCAGTTGATTGCGTTGCACCAGCATTCGGCCCAATGCACTCAGCGGGTGGGCAGTGGACGGGACGTTGTTCATGGCGCGCCCAATGCGCACACCCACATCAAACGACTGGTAGGCCAGGTCATAGTCGGCGCGCGCGCACGCGGCCACCGCCTGCCAGTAGTGTGTGATGGCGTACAACACGCGTAGGGGCTGTCGGCTCGCCGCTTCAACCGCCTCGGCCAGGATGGGCTGCGCGCCGTGTGGGTCGCCATTCAGTGCCGTAGCAGCGCCTTTGTTGGCCAGTGCGTAGGCGTAGAACGGGGTCCCGCTCGCGCAACACGGGCAGAGCTGGCTCGATCAGAGCGGCACAGCTTGCATATCACCCTGCCACAGTGCGATCGCGGCCAGCGTGGTTTGCGCGCGCGCGCGCAACAGGTCATCGATAGCGATGGGCAGCGCAAGGGCTGCTGTCATGCGCGCCCGTCCTTCACGGAACCAGCCGCGCGCAAACATGAACCATTGCAGCGCAATGCCAGCCGCAATGCCAGGACCATACGTTCTTCAGGCTGTACTGCGCACCAATCGGCCATGACGCGCAGGTTATCGGCTTCTTCACTCAGTCGTGCCACCAACTGCACGTCGCTCGCGCCACCCCACAACGAGGGTGCTGCAGCTTCGGAGAGATCGAGGAAGTAGCGTGCGTGACGGGTGCGCACGTCCTCGGTCTCTCCTGTCATGTCCAGTTTGTCCTGTGCGTACTGGCGCATGATTTCGAGCAAGCGGTAGCGTGTACTGCCCGCGCCAGCGCGCACGGCCACCATCGATTTGTCGACCAGCGCGGAGAGCGTGTTCAGTATCTCGCCTGGCTCGAGCTGACCGCCCGCACAATCGCCTCTGCCGCCTCGAGCGTGAGGCCACCTGCAAAGACTGCCAGTCTATGCAACAGCAGCTTTTCCTGCTGGGTCAGCAGTGCGTAACTCCAATCCATCGCTTCGCGCAGCGTGCGGTGTCTGGGCAGTACCGTGCGATTGCCCGTGGACAACAGCTTGAACGTGTCATCCAGCCGATCGGCAATCTCGCCGGGCGCCAGCATACGCATGCGTGCGGCGGCCAGCTCGATGACCAGCGGGATCCCATCCAGTCGCCTGCAGATGCGCACCACGGCCGCTGCGTTGGCCTCCGTCAACGCGAAGCTGGGAAGCGCGCTTTGCGCGCGATCCACAAAGAGTTGCACGGCTTCCGCATCCGATGCCGCGTGCACGCTTGGCACAGCGCGATCGGGCAATGAGAGCGGCGGCACTAACCAGGCCCGCTCACCACTCACGCCCAGTGCTTCCCGGCTGGTGGCCAGGATGGTGAGCTGCGAACAGCCGCGCAGCAGCTGATCAACAGCGCTGCGCACGCTTCCACTACATGCTCACAATTGTCCAGGATCAGAAGCGCGGCCCGTTCGTGAAAATGTTGGACCAGCAGATCGGTGGCCGTATGAGCGGGCGTCTCGCGCATGCCCAACGCCGATGCGATGTGTTGTGGAACCAGCGCGGCCGAGTTGAGCGCGGCCAGCTCGATCCAGGTCACGCCATCGGCAAACTGGCTCGCCGTCGCGGCCGCCGCTTCCACTGCCAGCCGCGTCTTGCCACTGCCACCCACTCCGGTCAGCGTCAACAGCCGTGTGGACATCAGCAAACGCTGCACGTCGGCCAACTCGCGCGTGCGTCCTACGAAATGCGTGAGTTGGGCGGGCAAGCGCGCCGCCCGCGGGGGCATGAACTCGGCCGACATGGTTTTCAATCGGGTCAATACTAGAGGAACGGACAAGTAGGTACCCCGCTGCCGGGTAGCGGCCCCACCGGCTCATGCCCTATAATCGCCGGCGATCGTCATGAGTCGACTGATTCTCGTCTCCAACCGCCTGCCGGTCACGCTTGTCTCGGGACCCGAAGGTGTCCGCGTCGAACGCAGTGTCGGCGGACTGGCCACCGGCCTGCGTGACGCGCACGAACGGAACGGCGGCCTCTGGATTGGCTGGCCTGGACCACTCGAGCCGGACACGGAGCAGACGCGCGCGCAGCTGAAACGGCGTTTTGCTGATCTCCGCATTGTGCCTGTATACCTGACTGCACGTGAGGTGCGCCGTTACTACGAAGGCTTTGCCAATGGCGTGCTCTGGCCACTCTTCCACTACCTGGCCGGACGTGTGCCGCTGCGTGTGGAGGGCTGGACCGATTATGTCGCGGCCAACCAGCGCTTTGCCCAGGCCGTGGTCGAGCAATACCGGCCGGGCGACCTGATCTGGGTGCACGACTATCAGCTCATGCTCACGCCCGCCATGATTCGGCGCGAGCTGCCCGATGCACGCATTGGCTTCTTTCTGCACATTCCATTTCCAGCCTACGAGTTGTTCGCCACGCTGCCCAATCGCGAACAGCTGCTCGAAGGTTTGCTCGGTGCCGATTTGATTGGCTTTCACACCGAATCGTACCGCCGTCATTGCGCCACCACGCTGGCCCGCTTGTTGGGTGTGGGCGTGCAACCCGATGGTGTGCAGTGTGACGATCGGCGCATCAGGCTGGGCGTCTTTCCCATGGGCGTGGATACGCGCGCACTGGCACAGCGCGCCAAGGATTCCGATATCGGCGCGTTGACCGCCGATCTGCGTAGAGACTTCCCGGGCAAACTCCTGGTCGGCATCGATCGACTCGACTACACGAAAGGCATTCCGCGCCGATTGCTGGCCTTCGAGGAATTGCTCAAGCGCTGGCCGGAATGGCGAGGCCGCGTGCGCCTGCTGCAAGTTGCCGTGCCCTCGCGCACCGGTCTGCGCAGCTATCGCCGTTTCCGCGACGAAGTCGATGCCCAGGTTGGCCACTTGAACGGCGCCTACGGCACACCCTACTGGATGCCAGTGCACTACATTTACCGCGGCGTGCCCCAGTCCAAGCTGCCTGGCTACTACCGTGCGGCCGACGTGTTGCTGGTAACACCTGTGCGCGACGGGATGAATCTGGTCGCTAAGGAATTTGTCGCTGTGCGCGACGATGAGGATGGCGTGCTCGTGCTCTCCGAGTTTGCCGGCGCGGCCGCCGAGCTGCGCGATGCACTGCTGGTCAACCCCTACGACATCGAGGCCACGGCCGAGCAGTATCATCGAGCCCTGACCATGACGCGCAATGATCGGCGTGCACGCATGCGCACGCTACGTGCACAGGTCTTTGACCAGGACGTCCAGCTTTGGGTGTCATCGTTCCTGGATGCGCTGCAACGGACCGATCGGAGGCCCGCCATTCCCAATGCCCTTGCTGCCTGGCACGCGCTGACCGCGCAGTTTGCCGATCAGCGACCCATCGTTTTCCTGGATTACGACGGCACGCTCACCGCCCTGGCACAGCGGCCGGAAGAAGCGCGTCTTTCCGATGTCATGAAGCGCACGCTCCGGCAGTTGCGTGAAACCGTAACCATCGTGGTAGTCAGCGGGCGCGGACGTGAGGACCTGATGGACTGCGTCGGTATACCCGAGCTGATTTACGCGGGCAGTCACGGCTTCGACATTGCCGGCCCCGATGGCGTCATACACCAGGTGGGCGCACAATTCATCGGTGCGCTGCGCGAGGCCGCGCGCGAATTGCGCCAGCGCACGGCCAACATTGCAGGCGCGCTCATCGAAGACAAAGGCTTCTCCGTCGCCGTGCACTACCGCCTGGTGGAGCGCCGTGAGGTGCCGCAGGTCCTCGCCGCCGTGGACGATGTGCTGCAAGGTCGGCCCGGTCTGAAACGGCTGCACGGCAAACGCGTGCTCGAGCTGCGGCCCGCCGTTGCCTGGGACAAAGGCCGCGCCGTGCTCTGGCTGATGGAAGCGCTGAGCGCAGGCAACGGCTCCGCGCTGCCCATCTTCATCGGTGATGATGTCACCGATGAAGATGCCTTCCGCGCTATCGCGCAATGTGGCATCGGCGTTGTCGTGGCGTCTGCGCCCGGCTCCACCCACGCCCATTACTCGCTGCGCGACGTGACCGAGGTACAAACCTTCCTGCACAAGCTGGCACAATATTTCGCAGCTGTTGAAAACCCGTAAGAAAATCCGTAAGAAAAAACGGGTTCTCCTAATACGAGTGTAGCTGCGCATCGAGGGTGCGAAGGTACACTGCGCTGAGGATAGCGTAGCAGAAAAAGAGCGCACCGGCAGTCCGACAGGTATGATAAGCCAGTTCCTTCCGAGAACGGCCATCAACCTGGAGAGCGTACCGGTGCGCGTGACTACGTTGCTGAATCGGATGATCGGTTTGCCCGGTCTTTGGGTCAAGGGGTGCTGTTTCGAGGGTGACGCGTTGGTGATCCAGATTGGCCGACGATTTCGGTTGCTGGCCTGTCCGGAATGCGGTCCCCTGGGCGCGTGCCGGGAGTGCTTTCACCCGTGTGTTTGAGGACGTGGTCGGTTTTCTCACGCAACAGCTCAATCACACCGCCGTGGCGAGGTTGAGTGACATCTCGTGGCTTACCGTGGGGAGCATAGCACGGCGTCTGGTTGCCGAGCAGCTGGACGAGAGCCGGTTCGAGGGGGTACGCCGGATCGGCGTGGATGAGATCAGCTATCGTCGCCATCACAAGTACCTGACGGTCGTGGTTGACCATGATCGAGAGCGTGTGATCTGGGTAGGCGAG
>JBOHRF010000359.1:0-5506 GCA_050732575.1 Longimicrobiales bacterium | reverse complement strand
CCAGGAGGCCGACTACCCCGCGATTCGCCTCGATGCGGTCGGCCATAGCGGCCAGGCGGGTTGTATCCGCTGCGGCGGCCAGTGCGGACGCAGTGTGCCTGAGATACCAGGCGCGATGCCGTGCTACCTTGCCACGCAGCGCCACCGGGAAGGGCGGCTGGCCGGCAATGCTGTCGTAGAGGTTTGCGGCTTCGTCGCGGCGGCCGCGGCCAGTGCCAGGTTCTCGATCAGGACCACGGTCACGATGCGCCAGCGGCTCGCACCCAGGGCGAGGCGCAGGGCGAATTCACGCTTGCGCCGGCCGGCGCGGGCCAGCGACAGGTTGGCCGATGTTCGCGCAGGCGGTAAGCAGCAGAACGCCGACAGCGCCCAACAGGAGCAGCAGCGGACGGCGACTTTCGCCGTGACGTCGTTCGTGCAGGCTCATGACGACGGGCGTGGACCGAGGCTCATCGGCGTTGCCGCGTGCGAAGCGCGCGAACGCGCCCGTCAACTCCGCGCGGACACCAGCCAGCGACGCACCAGCGCGCAGCCGCGCCAGCACGTAATAGCCAAGCAGTTCGCCCTGTTGCGGGGGCGCGCTCGTGCGCGGCTCCGCGCGCAGCGGAATCCAGAACTGCTCGGTGCGGCCACGGGTGAATGATGCCGGCAGCACTCCGATGACGAGCCGCGGCACGCCATCGAACGATGCGCTCCGGCCCACCGTCGCGGAGTCGGCGCCGAACTTGTCGCGCCAGAGCAGTTCACTGAGCAGCACGACCCGGGGCGCGCCCGGCAACGCTTCGGTCGAGTCAGGAAGGCGACCCAGCAGCGGCTGCACGCCCAGGATGGTGAAATACGCGTGTGTGGCCCGCAACCCGTCGATGCGCGTCGGACCGTCCGGCGAGGTGAGAACGGCTCGCGTATCCTCATATGCCGCCGTCGCCTCCACGGACCTGGACGAACGCAGCCACTCCGCGTACGCGAAGTCCCACAGTTGGCGCGTGTCGCGACCGTCCTCCGACTGCGAGACGGAAATGAGGCGATCCGAGTGCGGATACGGGAGCGGCCTGAGGACAACCGCGTTCACCAGCGCGAACATCACGCCGTTCGCACCGATGCCGAGTGCGAGCGTCAGGACGACGGCAATGGTGAACCCGGGATTGCGGCACAAACCGCGCAGCGCGTACCGGACATCACGAGCCACGGTCTCCAGGATTGATGCGAAGCGCCAGACATCGCCCGCGCGTTCTTTCACTCTCGTGACATCACCGAAGGCCCGGCGCACCGACCGCTCAGCGTCGGCGCGCGACATGCCACTGGCCACCAGCTCATCGGTCTTCTCTTCGAGGTGAGACCGGATTTCTTCCTCGAGATCGTCGTGACGCATATCAGTCCGCTCGTTGAATCACGGCATCCGGAATCGTTGAAGGTGCTCGAGATCAAATTCATCCTTGAATGCGACGTATATCGTGCCACCTGCGCCAAACCCGACCACGCGCGACTGCTTCGGTAACACGACCCGGGCGCTACTCCGCGCGCAGGGCGAGCACCGGGTCCAACTTGCTCGCTCGCCGTGCCGGCAGCCACGATGCGATGAGGGCAACGACGCACAGGAGCACGGCGACCGCCGCGAACGTCGGCGCATCGTATACGCTCATCTCGTACATCCACGCGCGCAGCACGCGCACGGCGGCGATCGACAGCAGGCTTCCCACTGCGACGCCGATGAGCGTAAACTGCAATCCCTGGCCGAGAATCATGCGCGTCACACGCGCCGGGCCGGCACCCACCGCCAGGCGAATGCCAATCTCACGCGTGCGTTCAGCCACCAGGTACGCGAGCACACTGTAGAGGCCAATGATCGCCAGGCCGCCGGCCAGCGCGGCGAACGCGATCAGGAGTACGAGCACGAACTGTCGCGGCGCCACCCGCTCGTCGAGCGCGCGCTCCATCGAGGAGAACGTGGCTTCCGGTTGCCCCGGGTCGAGCGCTTTTACTTCAGCGCGGATCAGCGCCTGGATCGGAGCCAGTTCATTGACGCGAACCAGCAGTGACGCGTACCTGACAAACCGCCGTCGCTCCCAGTGCTCGTGTACGATCTGCGCCAGCGGAGTGAAGACCAACGGGATCTGCCCTCGGTTCTCCGCGACCGACGCCTCCGGCACCATCTCCTTCACGACGCCTACAATCGTGATATCGTAGGGATCGCAGTCATTGTTGCGGCGGCAGCTGTACTGGCGGATCGTTCGGCCAATTGGCGGCTCTCCATCGAGCCACATCGGCGAATAGCCCTCCGATACGACGGCGACGAGCGGTGCGCCCTTGCGATCTTCGGCCGAGAGAAACCGGCCTGCAACCAGCTCCGCTCCGACGGTCTCGAAGTAGTCCGGTTCGACGGTCGCAACACGGTACTGCCTCGCCACCCTCCTCCCGGCTTGTGGCCGGAACTCCCCCGCGATTGCGACGCCGCCCCCGGCCATCGGCGCGCCCTGCGTCAACGCGGCGGATCGCACTCCCGGATGTTGCCGGACCCGAGCAATGAGCGTGGCCCAGAACGCGTCGGCGGTGGCGGCCGTGTACCGATCTCCGAGCGCCATGCGCGCGATGAGCACATTGTCGGCCTGGAATCCAGGCTCGACGCGCGTGACCTTCCAGAAGGTCTTGCCGACCAGCCCCGCACCCGTCAGGAACACGAGCGCGATCGCGAGTTCTCCGATGACGAGTGCGCGGCGCGCGAACGTCTGACGCCGGCTTCCCGCGGCGTGCTGCGTTCCGCTGGCCAGTGTGTGATTGGGCGCCGTGCGGGACGCAGTCATTGCGGGCACCAACCCGAACAGCAGCGCCGTGAGGATGGCGACGAGGGACGCGTAGAGCACCAGCGCACCGCTTACGCCAATCGTCTCGGTGGTCCGGATTGCGTCGGGGCTGACGTGCACGAACCAGCCGAGTGACGCGCGCACGAGCAGCAGTCCCACCAACGCGCCGCCTGCAGCGAGCGCCAGGTTTTCGATGAGCACGAAGCGTACGATGCGCCAACGACTCGCCCCGAGTGCGAGGCGCAAGGCGAACTCGCGTTCGCGCCGCGCGGCGCGGGCCAGCGCGAGATTCGCGATGTTGGCGCACGCGGTGAGCAGCAGAACGCCAACGGCGCCGAAGAGCAGCAGGAGTGGCCGGCGCGTCTCGCCGTGGCGGCGCTCATGCAGCGTCATGACCACGGGCGTCCCGGGGTTGGGTCGGGACCCGTCCTGCTTGAGGCGAGCCATGGTAACGGCTACCTCTGCCTCAACAGCTGCGAAGGACACGCCCGGGCGGAGTCGCGCCACCACGCCATAGCCGTCCCACTCGGCGTCCGGTCTCCGGTCCGGCTCCTTTATGTGATGTGGAATCCAGAAGCGTTCCTCCCGGCCCTCGGTGAACTTCGCCGGCAGGACGCCGATGACCGTCCCCGGTTTGCCGTTGAGTTGCACGCTCTTGCCAATGAGCGCAGAGTCAGCGCCGAAACGCTCGCGCCAGAGCGGCTCACTGAGGACGATCGCCTGCGGTCCTCCAGGTTTCATCTCGCTCTCGTCGAACACCCTGCCCAGGAGCGGCCGCACTCCGAAGATGGCAAAGTAGGCGGGCGCCGCCGAAATGCCGGTGAGACGAACCGGCCCGCTCGAAGTCTGGAACACACCCTGCTCCCCACCATAGGCCGCCTGTAACAGCACAGTCCGCGTCGTCGGCGACCAGTCCACGTAGTAGATGTCGTCCATGATGCGGGTGTCGCGTCCGTCGTGGCCGCGCACCGAGATCGAGACGATGCGGTCCGGGTCCGGATACGGGAGCGGCCGAAGGACAACGGCATTCACGAGCGCAAAGACCACCGCGTTGGCGCCGATGCCGAGGGCGAGCGTCAGGATGACCGCAATGGTGTAGCCGGGCTTGTTGATCAGGCCACGCAACGCGTGCCGGATATCGGTGACTAGATTCCCGAGAAACGTTTCGAAGCGCCAGACATCGCCCGACCTTTCCTTCACTCTTGTGACATCACCAAAGGCCCGGCACGCCGCGCGCTCAGCCTCGGCGCGCGACATGCCAGTGGCCACCAGTTCATCGGTCTTCTCCTCGAGATGAGACCGGATTTCGTCCGCGAGGTCGTCGAAACGCGAGCGTCGGAACCACGACCACGGACTCATCAGGCATCTCCCAGCGCCAGCACGAGCGAAATGCCTGCCAGCATCTGCTCGAAGCTCGATACTTCATCGGCCAGGTGCTTGCGCCCGGCCGGCGTGATCCGATAGATACGCACCCGCCGGTTGCTGGCCGACACGCCCCATTCGGCCTGCACCAGTTTGGCCTTGAGCAGACGCTGAAGCGCGGGATACAGCGATCCCTCCTCGACCTGCAGCAGCTCGTTCGACACCTGTTTGATGCGTTGCACCAGCGCGTAGCCGTGCAGCGGCTCCTGCTGCACCAGACGCAGCACCATCATTTCCAGTGCACCGGGAAAGAGATCTCGCGTTTTTTGCGGCGTCATTTGCTGTCCCGGTGGCAGTATGCGGTTCAGGTCACACTCGTTCCGGCAAGGCCTAGAGCAAAATAGCCTTGGCCGGATCTGGAGGTCAAGACTGGCTCACCTGCGTGCCAGCCCGGTTGATGCGGCGTCGAGCAGACAGCGTCGGCTGGCCTTAGTTTCGGAGGCAGAGCCACGCGTCATGAGCCCCCGAGAGCAGCGATGAAAACAGCTCGCGCCATTGCGCTGATCGTGCTGGCTGTGGCGGCCTGCGCCACGCGTCAGTACGCGCCGGCCATAGCGCGCCCGCGCGTCATTCCGCATGCGCAATGGCAGGCCCAACCACCACTCGGCTACGCCGCCGACGCAACGCGCCGCAACATCGGCGCGAGCGGATCGCTTGCCTTTCACGATTTCAGGATCGACGTGCTCGGCACGACGGTTGATTCGGCTGCTGCTGCGCCGGTCGACGTCGTGCGTCTTCGCCTGTCGCACGGACCCGCAACCGAAGAGCGAACGGTGCAGGAAGGCGCAGCCTTCAACTGGCGCGGTTTTCACGTCGCCGTGGTTGCGATACTACGGGCCCCAGGAGCTGGGTGCGGGGCTCGTTGCGCTCGAGGTGGCAACGGTTGCGTCGCTGCCGCCGCAGGTCGCCAATTCAGTGACGGCGGGCAGTGCCGACCTGCGCCTGCGCATTGCGCATCGCATTACTCATGTAACGCTGCATCATACGGGAGACTCGCGGCCGCTGCTGCCAGGTGAAGATCCGATACAGCGGCTGCGTGGACTGCAGGCATGGGGTGCCACCGATCGCAACTGGTGGGATGTTCCCTATCACTTCCTGCTGGACCTCGAGGGCAGAGTTTTTGAGGGCCGCGACTACCACTACATGGGTGAAACGAACACCACCTACGATCCGGGAGGGATAGGAAATCCAAACGCCATGTTCGGTCCGTTGGCGGAAGGAGGACCCGTTGGCGGGTGCGAACGGGAGCGGTGTGAAGGAGGTCTGCCCTGGCGGTTCGGCTCGAG
>JBOHRF010000358.1:0-5513 GCA_050732575.1 Longimicrobiales bacterium | reverse complement strand
TGGCCGCCGCGCGGGCCAGCGCGGGGCGCGGAGCGCGCGTCACGCTGGTGCGACGCGCGCCTGGTGCCACAGCACTGAGCATGGGGAGTTGGCAGGGTCCGCTGCCAGCGCTGCTGGCGGAGCATTTCCAGGCAGTGGACCATCCGTGGCTGGCGCTTTCCCGGCCGTTGCCTTCACCCGATGGTTCCGTGCGGCGCTTCGATCGGGCGGCCACTGCACAGGCCGCCGCGCATTTCACTGACAACACGCTGGTGTGCGGAATTGAAGGCTTGCCTGCTTTTCAGGCACGCGTGCTGGCCCGCATGTGGAGCGAGTGGACGGGCACCGACGTTCTGGCCAGCATGGTGCGGCTGAAGCGCACGCCGGCCGCGGGTTGGTCGCCGCCCAGCCTGGCCGCTGAGATTGCCCGGGACGCCTCTGAGCTGGCGCCTGAGATTGCGGCTCGGGTTCATGAGATGAGAGCGACCAGTGTGATCGTGCCGGCGGTACTCGGCCTCGATGGCACGGACAGTCCGCGCCGCGCCATTGAATCGATCACCGGGGTTCCGGTGGGTGAAGCACTGGGCAGCGCACCGTCGATTCCGGGTTGGCGATTGGATAGCGCACTCGAGCGTATGTTGCAACGCGCTGGCATCGTGCAGCTGCGCGGAATGGTCGAGCTGCAGCGCAAGAATCACCGGCAGGTGGAACGTGTGGTGGTCCGAACCGGCAATGCGCACAGCGAGCTGGCCGGCGGATCGTTCATTCTGGCAACGGGCAAATATGTGGGTGGTGGTATCCGGGCCGATGGTCGGCTGCGCGAACCTGCACTGGATTGTCCGGTCTGGATCGAACACGCGGGCGAGGTTTTCGAGCAGGCTGAGCCGTTGACACTGACCAATGCTGATCGTCGGGAAGAGCAGCCGCTGCTGGCTGCCGGCGTGGCGGTGGACGCGGAAGGAAGACCACTCGATCGTAACGGTCAGCTGGTCTACGACAACGTCTTCACAGCGGGTGCTGTGCGGCGCGGTTATGATTCGGATGGCTTTGGACTGGGACACGCTGCTGCCCAGGGTTGGGCGGCGGGAGAACGCGCAACCGCTTGAAGAACCGCATCCTCGCCTGGCTCAATCTGGCGTACCGCTTCGGTGCGCACGTGCTGGTCCGTTTGCCTGCGCGTGCGCTCGGGTACAGTGCGGACTACCAACGCTTCGTCGAAACCGTCGGCCAGGAGGGCTACGTTCCGCTGGCCATGGCCGAGCGTGCTCGTTTCCCCGAGTTCATGCAGTGCATTCACTGTGGACTCTGCACACTGGCTTGTCCCTCTTTGCGCGCGGCGCCGGCCGCTGCCTGGGACGAGGCCTGGACGTTCGTGGCCGGTACAGCGCGCTCGCTGGACCGATCCACGCTCGTACTTGCATCACTGAATGCCTGCACCAAATGCGGTGAATGTGACGCCGTCTGCCCGACCGGTGTTCCCATCTCCGTGATGGCGGCCGTTCTCGAACGGTTGGGCGAACAACCTCGTGGGCCAGGTGATACTCCCCACGTCGTGGCAGGAACTTCTGCTCGGGTACGCAAATGACTCGATCGCTCGTGGTTACCCTGCTCATCGCCATCACACCACTGCCACTCATGAGCCAAAATGCAAGCTCGCGTCCCCGCGCCCGGCAGGCGGGCATCATCGTCGGCGCCCTGCCGCCCGGTGCCAACAACGCCATTACGGATGTTGCGGGTGTACGTGTGGGGCACACGACGGTCATGGAGGGTGACTCGGTGCGCACGGGCGTGACCGCAATCATGCCGCACAACGAGAATGTGTTCCGCTCGCGTGTGCCCGCCGCCATCGTGGTGGGCAACGGCTTCGGCAAGCTGATAGGCACAACCCAGGTGGAAGAGCTGGGTGAGCTGGAGACACCCATCCTGCTGACCTGCACACTGTGTGTCTGGAAGGCCGCCACGTACATGGTGGACTGGCTGCTCAAATTGCCGGACATGCAGAACGTACGCTCCATCAATCCCGTGGTGGGCGAGACCAATGATGGCGGCCTCAATGACATCCGCTCCATGCCGATCCGCTCGGAGCACGTGGTGGCCGCGTTGGAAAGTGCGAAGTCCGGAGCCGTGGAGGAGGGCGCTGTGGGTGCGGGCACGGGCACGGTCGCCTTCAGTTGGAAGGGCGGAATCGGCACATCATCACGAGTGCTCGCTGCCAACAACGGAGGCTACACGGTAGGCGTACTGGTGCAGAGTAATTTCGGCGGCAGCCTGACCATCAACGGTGCACCCGTCGGCCGCGAGCTGCGCGCGCAGCGTGCGGGCAATGACGACGGCGACGGCAGCATCATGATGGTAGTGGCAACCGATGCGCCGCTCGATCCGCGTAATCTGCGCCGGCTGGCCAATCGCGCATTGACCGGGCTGGCCCGCACGGGCTCATCGATGAGCAACGGCTCGGGCGATTACGTGATTGCCTTTTCGACCGCCGAATCCGTGCGCCGGCGCGATGGCAATGCACCACGTACCGTTCAGGAATTGCCCAATGATGCCGTGAGTGGTCTGTTCGTGGCGGTGGCCGATGCCACCGAGGAAGCGGTCTACAACTCGTTGTTCAAAGCCGTAAGCGTGAGCAGTCGCAGAACCACTGTGCAGGCGCTGCCCATCGACCAGACACTGGAGATTCTACGGAAGTACGGTGTGACCGGTGTTGGGCGGGAGTAACCGCGCGCAAACGCGCGCTCAGGTTCGCAGATCGCGCAAATTCCTCAGATTGTCAGACGCGCCTCACGATTTGCGGCGACGACAGTGCGTGAAGTCTGGCCACGTTCCCCTTGCGTTTTCATTTGTGTCCTGATGGCCCGACAAACATACAGCGTGGGCAATGATCCTATGCTCATCAGGCGTCTCTTCAGCGGTCACTTCTCACTACAGCGGTTGTATTGAAGAATCCCTATCGACGAAGATTAACGGGAAGCGTGAACCCAATGAGCGCCGTTGGCGTGGCGCGCAATCGCCAGGGGCCGTGAGGAATATCGACTATCCGTGCAGCGCGGTCGGTTCATCGATTTGTCGGGTCCGGATTTCCCTGCACACGTTCGCCGAAGGAAACTCCGATCTCCAGGGACCCGACCACGTGCCCGCCCAACATGTCGCAGCGGCCGCTGTTTTTCTCGGCTGCGCCGGTGTACTTGCTCCAAGCTTCAGATCGCCAGCTACCAACCTCATCGTGTACGACAATGAGCTGGGCGCCGAGGACATCATGGACGTGCTGCATTCCGAATGACGCGCGCACAGCATGGACGTGCAGCGCGCGATAGGTGTCTCATGACTACGGTTGCCGAAATGCTGTCTGGCCAAGCTCTTAAACCTCACCGCGCACCACGACTTCCTCACCCAGCATGTCGATAACCTTGACCGCGACCGTGGTGTGGCCGGCCGGCGCGGGCAGATCGTAGCGACCCGACACCAGATCATCCTTTCGTTCTGGAATGTCGGCCAGCACCACGTTGAAGACCTCGCCGTTGTACGCGGTGTCGATCAGCACGCAGTCCACCTGGCTCCGCCAGTCCGTGATCTTGGCGCGGAACAGGGGCAGGTCCAGCTCCAGCCGCTCGAGAATCGTGGGACTGATGAAGTCAGTGATTTTGACTTCGATGCGATCGTCGCGCCGCTGAATCTTTAGGCGTGCTTCGGCCGGCTGATGCGCGAAGAACTTGCCGTACTTGGGATCGGTGCGCAGCTCGATGGCTTCCACGCGGTTGGCCGAGCCGCGCCCGCGCCGCAAGCGATTCCAATCATCGAGCCACCTGTCCGCGGCCAGCTCCTTGCCCAGGCAGATCATCACGATGTCGCGGTCTTCATCGGGCCGCGCCTCCAGCTCGCGGCTGACGTCCTCCAGGTCCAAAGGGGTCAATGGATGCCCGAACGGCACGATCTTCACCAGCTTCTTGCCCAGCACACCATCGAAGAAGGAGTCCGAGCGCGTGCGCTCGACGCCGATGTGCCGGCAGGCCAGCTCCACGGCCTCGTTGTGCTGGATTTGCAGGTCGTAATCGTTGACGCGCCACATGGTGAAGGAGAGCTGCGCGGGCGGCGTCTGGGGCGAGGCGCCCTCGAGCAGGTCGGACTGCTGGCCTTCCTGCTGTTGTGCTGCCTGCCCGAGCATGATGCTTTGGAGACGCTTGGAGGTCAGCTGAATCGCGCCCTTGTTGATGTCGCAGCCGATCCAGCGCCGGCCGAGCTTCTGCGCGACTGCGGCGGTGGTACCGGAGCCAATGAAACAGTCGAGTACGAGATCGCCTGGTCCTGAGAATGCAGTCGCGATTCGGCTCAAGAGTTCCTCTGGTTTCTGTGTTGGAAAGTCGGTTCCACCCTTCATTCGGCCACATTCCGTCCAGATCGTTTGAAGCACTTGGCCTTCCCGCTCGTCGAGATAACTGACGCGGCAGCGAGCAGCTCCGTTGGATGGATCACGAAGGTAGAACTCTCCCCGTGCGAGGGCTGCCTCCATTCCAGCGAGTTCGTAGGGCCATACGCGCTTGTCAGATGGCCGCGCACCGCGCCACTCAAAACGGCGATCTGAGGTGATTCCTTTCCACGTGCAGTCATCCAGTTTGAAGCGCCGGCCATCTTTGGGGACATCGCCTGTAAAGGGGACAGTGCTCCCGTCTGGAAGGCGGACCAAGCTGTACTCCTTCAGAGCGGCCTCCGAAAGAGGTTCAACTACGGCAGCCCAATTGTAAGTGGCGCGGTCTGCTTTGCGGTACCAATACAACGTATCATGAATCCAACCAAGCCTGGTAAGAGCATCGTTGTGTGGATCTGTCCGCTGCCAGATGATTTCATTCAGCAGATTGTCGGCACCGAACACCTCGTCCAACAGACTGCGTAACAAATGATTCCTGTGCCAGTCACAGTGGAGCAGGATCGATCCATCGACGGACAACAATTCCTTCAGCAGCAAGAGTCGCTCGTACATGAACTGGAGGTAATTATCATTCGCCCAGATGTCCGTGTACTGAATCTGCTCGCCCAAAGAGTAGCTCTCGCCCTCCAGTTTCGCCGACCCGCTGATGTTGCGCAGTGACACCTTGCGCACGTAGTCCGCGCCGGAATCGAAGGGCGGATCGATGTAGATCAGCTTGACCTTGCCACGGAATCCATGCGCCAGGAGATGGGCCAGCACTTCCTTGTTGTCGCCGTGAAAGAGCAGTCCACCAGGTGGGTATCCCGCCGGCCAGTCCTTCCACAGATCTCCATCGCTCGAGGGCTTGCCCGCAGTTAACGTCTCAATGTGCTGGGCCGGAAAGGCGGTGAGTTGGGTGAGCGGCCGTTTCCCAACCCAGCTCAACATCGGACGGCCTTTTGCTGCGGCGAGCTTCACCTGTTGGGCAACCGGCTTGTCCGTCGCCTGTTCTCCGGGCGCCTGCGTTCGCGCGGATGGATTCTTCATTTCCGACTTCATGACCGCCTGCTTTTTGCCTGCGGTTGGCTTCTTCGTAGCGCGATGTTTGGCCGGCGGCTTTTTCTGTTTG
>JBOHRF010000357.1:0-5534 GCA_050732575.1 Longimicrobiales bacterium | reverse complement strand
GCCATAACGCGCACGCACAGCTGCGGCCGCCGGTCCCGCATCGTTCTCTGCTTGCCGGAATTCCGGATTGTGCAAACGTGCCAATCGTTGCGCTTCTTCCAGCGTGAGCTGCGCCGGGATTTGTTGCGCGCTCACTTCCTGACTGGCGCTGCAGATCGCTACGCCGACCACAAGCGTTGCCAGTCCAATTGCCCTCGAGCGGGCATGCCCGATGTCTCTCTGGGTCATCATCGCGCACGCGCTCCTTCCTGACCCGTGATATTCTGCACCAGCCTGATGCGTGCATCGTGGGTGAGCGTATGGTGCCCCGCGGTCAGTACCATCTCACCGGGTTTTACCATCTCGGTCTCGGGATTCTCCACGATTTCGACCATGGTCTCGTTTTCGGCACCGGTCGTTACATAGCGCCACTTGGCCAGGCCGCGTGTGTCATTGCCTTCGAACACAAATAGCATCTTGCGCCGATCGGTGTCACGTTCCAGGATCGCGCTGCGCGGCACCATGATCCGATCGGGCAGTCGCCGCGCATCGAGCGAGATACGCGCGTACATACCGGGCAGGATGCGGCCGTCCCGATTCGGGAGAGACACCATGACCTTGGCAAAGCGCGTCTTGTCGACAATTGGATTGATGGTCTCGATACGGCCGGTGAATACTTCGCCCGGGAAGGCCGCAAAGGTCACACGCGCCGTCCGGCCAGCCGAAAGCAAACCCACTTCACTTTCCAGTACCTGCACGTCCACCTTGATGCGACTGATGTCGACAATCGTCATCAGTTCCATGCCCTGCGTCACCCACTGACCCTGCACGGCCTTGACGCTTGCAATGCGCCCGCCGAAGGGTGCACGCAACTGACTGCGGCTCACGTCCAGCTTGGCCCTCTCCACGCGCAACTCAGCCCCGTCGAGCCCGCTTTTGGCACGCGCCGCCTTCTGTCGTTCCGCGCGTACGGCCGGATCCGTAATCCGATCATCAAACAAAGTGGTTTCGCGGAAGGTCGCTTCGGCCTGGCGCAGGCTGGCTTGCGCCTCCAGCAGCGCAAGCTGGAATTGGGCGGGATCGATGACCGCTACTTGTGCGGCCTGTGCCACCGGCGCGTTCTCACGCGCCGCCAGTTCACGCAGTTCCCCAGCCACCAGTGCGCTGACCACGGCCTGACGCCAGGCTGCGGCTTCACCCGAGGCAGTCACCGAGATCACCATGGTATCGCGAATCACAGGCGATCCCTCGACCGGGATGTCTACGTTACTGGGGAACGCGGATTCGGCCGATGCCGCGTCCGCGGATCCGCGCGCAATACTGTCAATGCGCGCGCCCGTCTCGGACGCCGACGCCTCGTCACCGTTTCGGCGCAGGTAAATGAATCCGGCCGCGCTCGCCACAATCAACGCGGCGCCGCCCAGGCTGAGGAAGAGCTTCTTTCGAGTCATGGTACCGTCGTGGTTATGAACTCGCCGAGGATGGCTCGGCCGATCTGGTAAGATGCACTCTCAGAATGAGAGAGTTGCCCGCGTTTCTGAAATGGCTAGTTGGGACAGAGCCGACGGCTCAGTAAGCGAAATAAGCTGGATATCCGGAATTCGGTCAAGGCAACATCCCGGAAAATACGCCAGACCTTGACCCACGGAACTCCCTCCTGGTCTGTGCCGGCGGTGGCCAGTTACGATCCCTCGACGTCGAATTCGTGCACGCGCTCAGGCAGATCCAACTCCGCCCGCAATGAGCCAGACCCGTCAAACACATCGAAAATCGATTGCCCTGCCCTCGCCTCGACCGGTCAGGACCCACAACCGCCCCGTGGCATCGAAATCCAGGCGTGCAACGTGGGGACGGTAAGGGAACGGGCGGAAATCCCGGGGGCTCGGTGGGCTGCCGCCCTCGGCCTGGCGCATTCGCCTCAGCCGTGCACTCTGCTGACGCATGAGCTCGACTTCCCGTTGTATCTCCAGGCTGCTTTTTTCGGGACGCGCCAGTTCACGGCGGATCTCTCGTTGGGCACCGCTCGGGTCGTGCAGGCGGATGCCGTATGACGCATCATCGGCAATGGCCAGACGCCCCTCCGCAGATGCGGCAAATGGGAAAATTGTCGCCAGCCTGCCATCGTGCCCGCGCGGAAATACGGTATCCAGCCGGAGCACAATTGCGCCCGCCGCATCCGCGCGCTGCCAGCGTTCCACGCGAAAACCCGGAGTCAGCCAATCGGTGGTCATCAGGAAAAACTGGTTGGACCTGCTGCTTCCTCCCAAAGCGAGCGGAAAATCTCGAAGCCGGCGTGTGGGAATGGGGCGGTTGGCCGCATCGTAGCGCGTAACCTGCCTCTGGTTCATATCCACAATATCGATCGTGTTATCACGGTAAGTCTTTATCCAATCGTTGGCGGACTGCCTTTCGTCGGTGCAGCGCTGGCACAGGTTGTATCCCGTGGGTGTCGGGGGCGGTCAAAACTGGGGATTCCGGAAAACAGAACGCGCCCGCTCAGGCATCAGCGGGCGCGTTCGTTTCGTTGTCAAGCGTGAATTATTGCCAGGTCGCGGGCAAGCGACGCACGGCCACGCGCTCCACACCCATGTCGTCACGGACAAGATAGGCAGCGCGTCCACTCTTACTAACGGCGTTGGGCAAAACGTCGTTGGTCAACGTACCAATGTATGTCCCATCGGCACGAATGATGTCCACCGGCCCCGTCAGACCAAAGTCAGCGGGCGTGCGCGCCAGCCAGATCCTGCCCTGCGGATCGGTGCGCATCCCGCGCAGTACCGGAATGAACTCTTCAAACGTGGCATTGCGCATCATTTCTTCCAGAGTGGCGGTTTCGTTCGCACCGCGTGCACCGCCCGTAGAAAAGCTCTGTCGACCATCCACGTTTGTGATCCTGATGCCGCCGCTCGTATTGTTTCTCTGGGCCTCTCGCCGCCGCTCCATGACCATCTCTTTGTCTTTGTCTGTGCCTTTCTTGGGCGCAATCGGCCGCTCGATCACGCGCTCGACTGTGCCCGCGGTATTGGTCACGTTCAAGCGGTAGTCCTTCTCATTGACGAAAGCAAATCCACCGGTGGGCAGGATCCCTGTATACACGTCCATCTGCCAGACCGGTGGCGAGATCGCCACCATCACACGCTCGGTCCCACCGCCGCTTTGTTCGGTCACCTTGGGAGTGATGGACGGGAGCGTGAACTCGTACAACTGCGTCGTTTTGCCAGTGTTCAGATCCCACCACTTGAGGGGGGACTTGCGCTCTCCGGTCGGCCCGCCAGGTCGGTCGGCTGGATTCGGACCATTGGCAATGCCGCGCGCGATCGCGCCGGCAGCGCCCGGGCCGCCAGCACCAAACATCAACATCATGCCAATGCGCGCAACCACGCCATGTTTGGGATGTGCTTGCATCACGGAGCCAGCGCCGCTAAACCCCGGCATTTCGCCTTCAGGAAACGCAACGTTTTTGACGTACGTCCCGTCGGTTTTGAAGACCGAGAAAGCACGGCGGCCAAGGTCCGCAACGACGAGCGACCCATCCGTCGTTACCACCAGTCCCACCGGTGACATCAATTCTCCGGGTCCGCCGCCCTGCTTACTGATCTTGCGCAGGAAGCGACCATTGGCGTCGAAGACCAGGATGCGGTAGTTGTTCCCGTCCAGCACATACAGGTTGTCCTGCGCATCGAAGGCGACCTGGCGAACACCTGAGAGTAGCTCCCACTCCTCGCCGTCTTCGGCTCCAACTGCGTAGATCTGGGCTGGTTTCTCCGGCAGGATCTTGTCCCTTGCGGGGATCTGGATCTTCTGCTGAGCACCCGCATTCATGGGGACCAGGATAAGGGTGGCCAGGAGCAACCTGGCGCCGTTCTGGATGTTGGCATTCATGAGATTGAGCCGGGATAAGGGAAACGAAGACCGGACCGCTCCGGCCGGATCCGTGAGCTAAGATCCCGCCCCGTGTCGGGATGGTTGCCTTGTAAGATCAGGTTTGGCGACGCAGCGCAACCCGGAGGTCGTGAACGAATTGCGCCTGCCGAGCGTGCTGGTGGGAAAGCGCATGGACAATCTCGTCGCGGCCGTCGGCCTGGGCTTCCACGATCATGGCTCGATAACGCTCGAGCGCGTCCAGCCGAAAGGCCAGCTCGCGCTCCAACGGGTGCTCGCCGGAAGCCTGTGCGTCCGCTTCTTCCCAAAAAAGGTCCAACCCCGGCGGCGCCCTGTCCGCACGACGCATTGGCGAATCCCGCGTTGCAAGTTGACCGCAGGCGGCGTTGTGGGCCGGGGTGTGCAAGCTGTGTTCCCAAGAATTGAGTAGCGAAGAGGCCGGAAAAACCGCGGAGTTAGTGAGTGACGGGTGTGTCCGCCCGCCGCTCACTCGGCATCAGAAACGGGCTCCCAATCGAACCAGGAACCGGACGTCACGGTCCTGACCGGTCAGCGGAAAGGCCGCGTAAACCCCAAAATCGCCCAACATGAGTCCGGCACCGGCATCATAGAGTACTTCGGTGTCAACGGAACCGCGGGCACGAGAGTCGCCCAGGGCCCAGCCTTTCCCGGCATTGAAAAAGAGCATCCAGTTGGGGCTGGCATCGATGTGCCAGCTCCGGTCGTTTTCACGATTGCCCCAGGCATCGAAGTCACCGCCGAAATCCAGGTTGAAGCCGCCTCGATATTCGACCGAGCCCAACGCAAACCGGTCGCAGCCATAACTCGGGAAGAATGCGGCCGTTCCATCCACGTTGGATGCCACGGGTACGCTGCGCGCTCCGCAGTCACCGCGGAACAGGCTGTAGCCGGGCAGCGTGCCGGGACCGCCCAAGGCGAACTGGAATTGTGGAGGTAGTGCTCGTTCCTCTAGCGAGCCGCCGGCCACGCCCCGCAGCGCCAACGACCCGTCCCGGCTCACCGATCGATACAGGCGCAGGTCTACCAGCCCCGACGTGAAATTGGCATCCAGTGAGAAGGGCGCCAGCGTGATGGGCGCAACCGAATCCGGGATTTGCCGCTCCGGGAGCACCAGATTGCCCGAGAGTCCATGCGTGCCCTGAATGCTGAGGTAGATACCAGATGTCGGTACCTCGTCGTCATTTCGACCGTCGTATTGGATCCGCCCTGAAATGGCTTGCAGCCGGCCCTCGCCTACCAGTGGCTGCGCACGCCAAGCCCCATTCCCAAAGAGTGTCCAGGGGTCCCGCGCGGCACGGGCGGAGTGCTCTTCATCCCAGTAGCCGATGGTAGCGCCGAAGCCGCTGGAACGCGGGCTCCAACGCACGTAGGCGCCCCAGCCTTCCCGTTCGAAATAGTCGCGCTGATCGTCATGGAGCAGGAACGTGGCCAGAGACGCTTCCAGATTGGACAAATTCCACGCTTCAATGGGTTCAATCATGGAGCGCAGCACACCGCCCATGCGCAATGCGCGCGTGCCCAGGAATTGTTCGACGCGGAGCTGATAGCCCATATGCTCGGTTTCGAACAAATCGCCGGCGCCCGTCCGCAATACACCCAGCGCCTCTACCCTGGTGGGACTGGACCCGCGGGTCTGGATGACCGGGCCGAAC
>JBOHRF010000356.1:0-5535 GCA_050732575.1 Longimicrobiales bacterium | reverse complement strand
CGTGACGGGCGTGACGGGCGTGACGGGCGTGACGGGCGTGACGGGCGTGACGGGCGTGACGGGCGTGACGGGCGTGACGGGCGTGACGGGCGTGACGGGCGTGACGGGCGTGACGGGCGTGACGGGCCGCGAAGCTAACCGAATCGCTTTAGATGTAAACGATTCCGGCACACATGCGGGTGCACCGCGAACCGAAATCTGAGGCGTCAGACGCTCTTCGGCCTCTTTATTTGGCTCATCCTCAGGACTCCCCGTCACCCCGTCACCCCGGCACGCCCGTCACGCCCGATACGCCCGATACGCCCGATACGCCTCTAGTTCTTCCGATCGCGGGCGGGATCGCGATAGGGACCTCGGCCGCGCGTCCAGATGACGAGTGCACCGCTGGCGCTGGCTTCCAGGCCGTACTTTGGTCCTGCTTCCGCCGGTGTCACGTACTCGAAGCTCTCCATGTCAACGAGTTGCAGCTCGCGGAAGATGCGGTCGGGCATACATGAGTTGAAGTCGCAGTTGCGGTCGGCGACCTTGACGCCGTCGATGACGATCACGGGCCATTCGCAACTTCGGTCGCTGTTGGAAAAGCCGCGCCCACTCGGATTCATGCTGCGCATGCGGCGCACGGACTCGACACAGATGACAGGCTCGCCCCCGGGTCCCGTGAATTCGCGCAATCGCAATCCGCCCAGTTCGCGAACCAGCGTCAAGGGCCGTGCGGCCTGCTGCTCGAGCAGAGCCAGCCGCGCGCCCGAAACAACATGGGACGCGCGCGAAAAACCGACCATGGCCGCGTTAGATGAATCGCGGTGGACGGCTGCCTCGACCGGGTCCAGCGGAATGGCAGCGCTCTTCAGTACCAACGCAGGTACCAGGAGCGCCTGACCGTTGTACGTGACAGATCTGCGCTCAGTCGCAAAACCGAGCATCTCTACGGCTATTTCGAACTCGCCGGCCGCGCCCGGCCTTACCGTGAAAAAGCCACTCGCGTCAGTAACCGCACGCGCAATCACGCTCGGTCCTGCAAGCAGTGTTGCGGTTGCACCAACGATAGACCGGCGAGTCGCGTCATCGACCACGCGCCCGCGAATCTCCTGAGCCGACAACGACTCGGTAGCGGCAAGTAGAACGAACAGAATGGCTGCGCGCATGGGGAGCACTGAGCCTTGATGAGATCCGGATAAATTAGCGCCGCCCGTCACGCCCGTCACGCCCGTCACGCCCGTCACGCCCGTCACGCCCGTCACGCCCGTCACGCCCGTCACGCCCGTCACGCCCGTCACGCCCACACCGCATCACCGCCGCTGGCTGGCAATCTGGATTTGCAGAGTCAGCAGCAGATCCAGTTGGCCATCGCGCTGGTCCGAACAATTCTGGCAGGGAAACTGATGTCGGAAGCTGTTGGTGAATGCGCCGACTTCCGGCAGAATCTGAGTGCTGCCCGCGCGCACAATGACACCGGCCCCACCATAGCCCGCCACGCGATTCTGGCGCGGCGCAATGTCCCAGACAATGTCCCCACTCGTGACCAGGGCATTCACATCGTAGCGCCGTAACCCGGCACCGGCGATCAGGAATGGTTTGGCCCTGCGCCCGATCTGCACGGGTGCGATCAATGCCGCCAGCTGGCCGGAGTACAGACGCGCGTAGGAGGGCCCTTCCGGCTCGGCCATTTCCGGGCGCACCCATTGATAGGCCAGGCGCGTGCCCAACCAGCGTGTATACCAGTAGTCAATGGCTATGAAGCTGGCACCAGCACCCTTCAATTTGTATTCAACGGCCTCACCATCGGCGGTAGCCAGTGCGTTCAAAGGCACGAACCGACCCAGGCCGAAGCCGAGCGCCAAGCCCCGGCCGCTCTGCGCCGAAACCGTGTGTGATGGCAAGATCAGCGCAGCAAACAGGAGCAGTCCTGTCCATCGTCTATCGAATCCAGATGCGTTCTTCATGGGCCGATCCGTTGGAGGAATCCCTGCACAACGAACGATGAACCCGGGACCCCGGTGACGACAACAGGGTTCGATTGAGTATTGGCCGGCGGCCCTCATACAGCATCCGGCTCCGGGCACCGGATCGGGTGATCCATTCTGAAACGAGCGCCGCACGGACCACGTGTTACTTTTGCTGGCTGCTACATCGGTCAAGACGCTGCGTTATCAGCGCTGGTAGAGTTTTGCTCCCGCACTGAACCCGCTAACGCGTGCGGCGTCGAGGCCAGCGAAGTACTCGACCCTGAGCTGACGGTTCGGTAAGACCTGCATGAGCAGCACGCCCTCGAGCGGAGCGTTCATGTGGACGCGTACGGAATCGCCGCGCAGTTGCACGACCTCGTATTTCACGACGCCGCTCGACGCATCGACTGTGGCCGGATCGGGAGCATTGCCTCTCACCGGCCATTGCCGTGAAGTCCCGTCGGGCATGCCTATCGATATCATGACGAGGGCGGGGTCGATGTGGCCGTACACGAGCGACAGGTGGCCCGCCCAATAGTTGGCACCGGCAGTAGTTCCGGTCACTCCGCCGTACCCTTTTGTGCCGGCCAGAGACCAGTTGCCGACTGCCTTGCCATCGATGTCGTAGTCGATCTTGCCGCCGCGCGGCAGGGACCGGCGTCGATTGAGCGCGTTGAGCTGGCTGCGCATCGGTTCGTCGAAGTAATCCAGGCCATCGACCGAATGAATCTTCCACGGCTCCGCGGCATAACTCGACGGCACGAGCAGTCCGGGAAGAGTGATGTCCGCATTCACGGTGCCCAGGTCGAGCGCTCCTATTTGGCCGATTCTGCCGATCAATTCCCCTGCACTGACCGGAATGCGCACGTAGGCCGATCGGTTCGCCCTGAGATCGCTGCCTCCGGCGGCGAGGATCCTGGGCTCGAGTTGGGTCATGAGATCGTAATACACCCAGTACGTACAGGAACCCTCGAACACGACGCGATACTCGGGGGAACCAAACGAGGTCGGGCGCGGCTGAATGAGAACGATGTTGCCGGTGAAGGGCGCGAATACGTTGTAACGCGTCCGCCCCGCGTTTGGGTCTACCAGGTAGAGATACTGATGGTCGATGGGGGTCACATGATTGCCAGTTACTGCGCCGAGCGGAACGAAGCGGCTGATGTCCGCGATGTTCATCGGCAGAGCGGCATAACGCACCACACCCGTGCCCTGACACGTGCCGTGACTGAACGCCTGTCGTAGATCGGTCGATGGCGTCGAATCGTCAGGACCGCCGATTACGTCACATGCCGCGAACAGCACGAGAGCAAGTGCGGCGCATATGCGCGAACAAGCGCGGTAGCTGTTCTGGCTCATGGGAACCTCTGCGGGCGAGCGACGGATCGTCTACCTGCGCGCCGTATTCGGCAGGTTCAGAAACTCGCGCTCGATGGCGGCTATCACCGCCACACGATGCGATAGCGTTTGACCGAGGCGACGTCGTTCTCATCAAACGCCACGCCCCACACGTAATCGCCGCGCCGCACCATGGTAGATACACGGGCCGGCACCTGCACCTGGCCCAGATACGTGCCGCTCGATTCAAACACATCGTAGAGCGCCGGGCGCGGTTTATCCTGGGTGCTGCTGCCGGCCGGGCGCGGCGCATTGCTGACCGAAGCACCACCAATCGAGCTTAGGCCGCCAGCGCGGCGGGCGATCTCATTGATAAGCGGTACCCAGACGCGCCCGTCGGCGCCCACGCGCAGCCCCGTGAAGAAGGGCAGGACCTTTGGTATTTCGTTGCCACCCCAGCCCCACTTGGGATCGGTTCTGCGCATCTGATCTTCGACCCGTTTTTTGGCGGCCTCACGGTCGTCATTGCTGACGGGTAGTCGCTCCATGTTACGGCGCAGGCTTATCACGGGATGTCCCTGCTTCCAGCCGCCTGGCGAGCCGGCCGGCGGAATGCGCAAATCGACGGCGTAGCGATTGGGAAATCCGGTAACGAAGTACCCGTGCGGGCTCAAGGCCGAAACGGCGACAGGCGAAAATGGTATGGGCGATTCGGTGCGCGAGTTGGAACTGGTTGCGGTCAGCGTTCGTTGCGGAATGTCGAACGTCGGAACGTCAATGGTGTCGACCAGCGTCCCATTACTGCGCAATCGCACAAGCTGCTCTCTTTGGGGCTGGCCCATGCGCCCGAAGCCCGGCTTTCGGAAATAAAGCAGGCCGGCCGTGTCGATGGTGAGTGCGCGCTGCGTGGTCAGCGAGAAACTGCCCGAAGCGCCACTCGGTGTGGCCAGCTGACCCACGGACTCGCCCGCTGCGGAATACACGTTGATGCGCCAGTTGCCGGTGTCCCACAGGTACACCTTGCCATCGCGTCCAAGGGCCAGCCCGCCACCATTCAGGTACTCACCGGGACCCTGACCTTTCCGGCCGATGTTGCGCACGAATTTGCCGGTGGCGTCGTATTTCCGAAGTGCGGGCACTTGCCGATCGTAGACGTAGATCGAACCATCCGTGCCTACTGCGAGCTCCGACACGTCACCGAACATGTACTCGTCTGCGCCTTCCAATTGACCAATGCTGATCTCTGCCACAAGCGTGGCCACGCCGGCATGCACCGGTCTACCGGCCAGCTTGACGATGGTATCTGCGCGTTGAGCCTGGAGGGTTTGCGCAGATGCAACGATCGGCAAGAGTGCGATGAGCATCGAAGTGCGCGACATGGCGGCCTCGTTCATTGCTGGCTGGAGTGACTTCAACCACGTAATTAGGTTACTGTCGGCCGGATTTGGTTGGTCGTGCATGGCCCGGCGCCGAAAATGACGGGACACGGGTGCCGCACCCGCGAATGTCGAGCCTGAGGTCGCAGACAATCTGAAATGGAACGTCGAGCCTTCAGGCACGGCCACTTTCAACGTCAAATACCGGCCCGATCGCACACGCGAAGTTCGCTTCTCCAGCGTGGGGGTCTACCAGGTTTCGGCGGAGAGCGCCGCGTGGTGCGGCGACCCGTATGGTGGTAACACCCTGACGGTGGAGGTGGTTGCCGGCGGTCCGGCGCTTCGTTAGGGACGAGGCTCGCGACACGTAGCCGCCGCCCTGGTTCTGCCGTACAATTAGCCCATTGGCCTGACCGACCCCTCGCCCAATCGACTAACTCCAGATGCAGGAGAATTCCATGCGGTCCTGCTCCCGAGCCTTCGCGCTCACGATCACGTTCGTCCTTGCGCTCGCGACGATAATAGCGCAGACCACCGCGCAAGCCATCGCCACCAAATCAAGCAACGGCGGCGATCCCAATGGCGGCACGCGCCTGCTGCGCAACCCATCCATGAGCGCGACCAGCATCGCCTTCGAGTACGGCAATGACATCTGGGTCGCGCCCAAAACCGGTGGCGATGCGCGGCGCATCACCAGCTTCCAGGGGCAGGAGACCGATCCGCACTTCTCGCCCGATGGACGATTCCTGGCCTTCAGCGCGCAGTATGGCGGCAACACCGATGTGTACGTGGTGCCTGCCGAGGGCGGCGAGCCAAAACGCCTGACCTGGCACCCCGGCGCCGATGGCGTGACCGGCTGGACGCACGACAGCCGC
>JBOHRF010000355.1:0-5540 GCA_050732575.1 Longimicrobiales bacterium | reverse complement strand
GCGAAAGCGAAAGCGGGTCGTCAACGATCGATCTCCCCCAGCACGATATCCAAACTCGCGTTTACCGCGATCACGTCCGAAAGCAGGTGTCCCTCCACCATCCTGGGCAAGGCCGACAGGTTGATGAAGCTGGGGCCGCGCACGCGCCAGCGCACGGGCTTGGAGCCGCCATCGCTCACCACGTACATGCCCAGCTCACCCTTCGAGCTCTCCACGCTGAACCAGCTCTCATCCACAGGTGCCTTCACGCCCTCCATCACCACTTTGAAGTGATGGATCATCGATTCCATGTCCAGCATGGCGTCTGTCTTGCCCGGCAGAATCACGCGCGGATCGTCGGCATTGATGGGACCGCCCGGCAGGCGATCCAGGGCCTGATGCAGGATGCGCACGCTCTGCCGCATCTCTTCCATGCGGCATAGGTACCGATCGTAACAGTCACCGTGTTCGCCTATGGGCACGTCAAAGTCGTAGGTCTCGTAATCGTAGTACGGACGATCTTTGCGCACATCGTAGTCTATGCCGGACGCGCGCAGGTTGGCCCCCGTCAAGCCGCAGCTCAACGCGTCTGCGCCGCTGATCACACCTACGTTCTGATTGCGCCCGATCCAGATCTGATGGTTGGTCAGCAGCGTCTCTACTTCTTCAATGGTCTTGGGGAAGGTGTTCAGGAAGTGACGCAACTCGTCCGTCCAGCCCACCGGCAAGTCGGCCATCATCCCGCCAATGCGCGTAGCCGATGTTGTAATGCGAGCGCCGGTCAGCTTTTCGTGCAGCGTGTAAATGCGCTCGCGTTCCTGGAACGTCCACAAGAACACGGTAAACGCGCCAATGTCGATGGCCGTGGTACCAATCCAGAGCAAATGACTGAAGATTCGATCCAGCTCCATGCAGATCACGCGCACGACCTTGCACCGCTCCGTGACCTGAACGCCCATCAGTTTCTCTACGGCCATGGCGTAGGCGCAGTTGTAGATCAGGGGTGCCAGGTAGTCTATGCGGTCGGTGAGCGGGATGATCTGATTCCACGTGCGATACTCGCCCAGTTTTTCGAAGCTCGAGTGCAAGTACCCGATATGGGGAATGCAGCGGACTACGGTTTCACCGTCCAGCTCGAGCACGAGCCGCAGAACGCCGTGCGTGGCCGGGTGTTGCGGCCCGAGGTTGATGAGCATGTGCTCGCCATGCAGCTCCGGCTCGATGCCCGCCGGCATCACCGGCACATGCACCGGTTTGCCGTCCATACCCATCTCGGGATTGCGCGCTACCACGTACTCGACCGTGCGCGTCTCTTTCACTGCCCCTCCCCGCGCTTGGACGCAGCCCCGCCCGGCGGGCTCGAAAACTCTGAGCCCTCCGGCTCACCGCCCACGGCCAGCTCGGTGGGCGTATAGAAATCTTCCACGTCCATCTCCAACGCGCGTCGCGTTTGCTCGGCCCGGCTGAAGCGCCCGCGCAACGGGAAGTCCTTCCGCAACGGGTGGCCTTCCGCGTAGTTCTCGGGCATGAGAATGCGCCGCAGGTCCGGGTGTCCGACGAAGTGCACGCCAAACAGGTCGAACACTTCGCGCTCCAGCCAGTCTGCGGTCTGCCACAACTCGACTACGCTGTCGATCTCCAGCGTGGTGAGCGCGAGTGCTGCTTTCACGCGCAGGAGATGCTTGTGCCTGGTTGACCAGAGCTGGTATACGATTTCCAGCGGTCGGCCACCGCCGTAGTCAATGGCCGTTAAATCCTGCAGCAGATCGTACCGTTGGCTCGCCTCGTCGCGCAGCCAGCGCAAGATTGTGCGATTGCTGTTGGGTGGGATGAAAACGGTGTGCTCGTCGCCTGAATAAACCACGTGTTGCAGCACAGCGTCGCCAAATTCCTTGCGCAGCGCGGCCACCGACGCATGCTTCTCGGGTTCACCGGCTCGGCCGCCCGCCGCGGCCGCGCTCGTATCGCTCGTCTGCGGTCCAGTTTCCAGACCCTGCAACGCCCGCTCATACGGCTTGTCCATTCTCAGGGCAGCCGATCCGCTGGGCGAGTCACCGCATTGGTGCCCAACAATCCACTCGCCCGGTTCTGCTTGGTCGAATTGCCGAACGGACCCGCGATCTGCTCGATAACGGAGGCAGGCAGATTCGGGCGGCCGGTCCGCTCCGGATCCTCTTCTCGCAACGATTTGTCCGCCAGGCGCTCACCTCTGATCTTTTCGTGCAGCATCAGGATGCCGTAAATCAACCCTTCCGGACGCGGCGGACAGCCCGGCACGTACACGTCCACGGGGATGATCGTATCAATGCCCTGGACCATCGAGTAGGCGTCGAATACGCCGCCCGAGGATGCGCACGCGCCCATCGAAATGCACCACTTCGGCTGCGGCATCTGATCCCAGATCTTACGCAGCACGGGGGCCATCTTGTACGAGACGCGGCCCGCGCAGATGAAGAGATCCGCCTGCCGCGGCGAAAATGACATGCGCTCCATGCCAAAACGCGCCAGGTCGTACTTCGATGCCGCCGTCGCCATCATCTCGATTGCGCAACAAGCCGTCCCGAACGGCATGGGCCAGAGCGAATTCCGCCGCGCCCAATTCACCACGAAATCCAGCTGTGTGGTCAGAAACCCCGGCTCGCCCGACTTCTCCGCACCCAGCACAGGCAAACTCGAACTGCGCTCCTCTACTCCCATTCGAGCGCACCTTTCTTCCAGATGTAAACAAAGCCTACCAACAGCACCACCATGAATACCAGCATCTCGATGAACCCAAACACCCCCAGCTGTCGGAACTGAACCGCCCACGGAATCAGAAACACGGTCTCCAGATCGAACACGATGAACAGAATCGCGATCATGTAGAACTTGATCGAAAACCGCTCCCGCGTGTTGCCCAGGGGAATCATGCCCGACTCGTAGGGATCCGCTTTCGCGCGCGTGGGGCGGAACGGACTTACCACATGCGACAACACGACCATGCCTACTGCATTCAGCAGCGACACGCCCAACAGAATCAGTATCGGCGCGTAGTCTCGAAGCATGCCGGCCGCGGTGTGCCCCACACGGGCGTGCGGGGGCTCGGGCGCGAGCTTGTGAATTCGTTCACGTGCAAAACCCGCGCAAGTTACCCCCCCGGCAAATCGGGTGTCAAGCGCTAACGCCTTGGCGTGTCAAGGCTTTCCGTCACCCTGTTCTGCAACATGTGTTCGAGCTCCACCACCCGCACCCGCCCTTTGTTGTTGCTCGGTCCATCAGCCCGACCCTAACTTCTCGCGCCTCCAACCGGCAGGGACCACCTGGCATGGCAATTCTGAGCGACAAAACGATTCGCAAGCTGGCCCTTGAACGCGGCATGATCGAGCCGTTTGAAGCTGGTCAGGTGCGCGAAGGACGGATCAGCTACGGCCTTTCCTCGTTCGGCTACGATATCCGCGTAGGCGATGAATACAAGGTGTTTACGGACGTGCACAGCGTCGTGGTAGACCCGAAGAATTTCGATCCGCGCTCGTTCGTGGACATCAAGGGTGACTACTGCATCATTCCACCCCACTCGTTTGCGCTGGCGTCCACGGTAGAGTACTTCCGCATCCCGGAGGATATCCTGGTGGTGTGTGTCGGTAAATCTACCTACGCACGGTGCGGCATCATTGTGAATGTGACGCCCCTCGAGCCGGAGTGGTGCGGACACCTTACCCTGGAGATTTCGAATACCACGCCCCTGCCGGCCAAGATCTATTCGGGAGAGGGACTGGCCCAGTTGCTGTTCTTCAAAGGGGATCAAACCCCGGAAGTCACGTACGCCAGTCGCCAAGGCAAGTATCAGGATCAGAGAGGCGTGACCCCACCCAGGCTTTAGGAGCGGAAATACGGATATACGGATGAACGGACGACCACGAGCATGACGGCGATCACGATGACGATCTGAGCCGAGATCGTACTCGAATCGTTCGTCGTGATCGTAGGCTTGCTCGTTCTCGTGCTCATCCGTTCCCTCCGTTTCCATCCCGGCCGACCTGCCTATAGACGCAGTCCTGCGTTCCGCAAGTCGCGGTTCAGGTGCGCGATGTAGTCCACACTGATCCCCTTTGGGCAAGCATTTTGACAGGCGCCGTGGTTGGTGCAGTGGCCAAAACCTTCCTGATCGTGGGCTTCGACCATTCCCACAACCCGGGCCTCACGCTCGGGCTGTCCCTGGGGCAGCAGCGCCAGGTGTGAGACCTTGGCGGACGTGAACAACATGGCGGACGCGTTTGGGCAGGCAGCCACGCATGCGCCGCAGCCAATACATTCGGCCGCGTCCATGGCGCGCTCAGCGTTTTCTTTTCGGACCGGCAGTGCATTGGCGTCTATGGCGCTGCCGGTGCGTACCGAGATATAGCCGCCCGCTTGAATAATGCGGTCCAGAGGACTGCGATCGACAATCAAATCTTTGATTACAGGAAAGGCGCTCGCGCGCCATGGTTCAAGCCAGATCTCCGTGTGCCCACGGAAGTGACGCATGTGGAGCTGACAAACCGATGTCTCGGGCAGCGGTCCGTGCGCCTGGCCGTTGATCATGAAGCCGCACGAGCCACAAATGCCCTCTCTGCAGTCGTGATCAAAGGCAATCGGATCAGCACCTTCGCGAATCAGGCGTTCGTTCAGCACATCGAGCATCTCGAGGAAGGAGCTGTGTTCGGAGATGTCCTTGGCCTGATAGGTCACGAAGCGACCGTTTGCGGTCGCGGTCGCCTGCCTCCACACATGAAGCGTCAGGTCCATGCTTGCGTCACCGCCCGGGACCGACGCGCGTGTTTGCCCGAGCTGGCTCGCTTATACACGTGCGCGCATCGTTTACTTGTAGCTGCGCTGCGAGAGCGGCACATGTTCGAAAGTGAGCGGCTCTTTGTGCAGTTCTGGTGTTTGGTTGGCACCCTTGTACTCCCACACGGCAACGTAGGCGAACGCGTCGTCGTGACGCTTCGCCTCACCTTCTTCGGTTTGGTGTTCGACGCGGAAATGACCGCCGCACGACTCGTTGCGCTGCAACGCATCGACGCACATGAGTTCGGCAAACTCCAGGAAATCTGCCACCCGGCCTGCGTGTTCGAGCGACTGGTTCAGATCGGCGCCACTGCCCGGCACGTGTACATCGGTCCAGAATTCTTCCCGCAACTCGGGCAGGCGCTGCAGTGCGCGTCCCAGGCTTTGCGCGCTTCGAGCCATGCCGCATTCGTTCCACATGAGCTGGCCCAGCTCACGATGGAAATCGGTGACCGTGCGGTTGCCGCGGATGGACAGCAGCTTGTCCGTGCGCGCGCGCGCTTCATTCTCCGCCGCGCGGAACCCGGCGTGGCTGCTATCGAGTCGCTCGATCCCGCCGCGCGCCAGGTAGTCACCAATGGTGAGAGGAACAATGAAGTAGCCATCGGCCAATCCCTGCATGAGCGCGCTGGCACCCAGGCGGTTGGCGCCGTGGTCGGAGAAGTTGGCCTCGCCGATCACGTGCAATCCAGGAATCGTGCTCATCAAGTTGTAGTCGACCCACAGACCGCCCATGGTGTAGTGCGGTGCCGGGT
>JBOHRF010000354.1:0-5542 GCA_050732575.1 Longimicrobiales bacterium | reverse complement strand
ACGCGCGCCCTGTTCTGGGCCGGGCAGATGAACAGCGTCGCCGTGCAGGACCTGATCAGCCTGTATGACCGCGTTTCCAGCCGCGAGATGAAAGAACAGCTCATCTTTGTCTACTCGCAGCGCCGCGAGCGGGAAGCGGTCGATAAGATGATGGACATCGTGCGTAAAGAGCAGGACCGTCGCCTGAAGGAGCGCGCCATCTTCTGGCTAGGCCAGTCGAAGGATCCACGCGTTCCGCAATTCCTGCTCGACATCATTGGCTGATAAAAACTGACCCAGGGTCCGCGCACCTGCGCGGGCCCCTGAATTGAGGGATGCCGCTATGCGTCGCTCCGTAAGGGTGCTCGTGCCCCTGGCCGGTGTCGTTGCTGCACTTCTCCTGGCCGCCACCGTGCACGGCCAGTCCCTGGAAGACCGAATCGACCGCGCGCATGGTACCGTGCGCTTCAGCTACCAGCCCAAACCCGGTGTTTGCGGTGATGGCGCGGCTACCATCTACATCGAGAACGAACGTGGTGGCCAGCGCGTGCAGATGCGGAGCGGCAGTGGCGGCACCTGGAACTACTCCAGTCGCTACTCCGACGAATGGATTCGCTCCTGCGAGCCAGGACCCGTGCGCGTTGCGCTCACCGTCGACCAAGGTCGTGTTACCAGCCTGCGTGCCTACGTCGGCGGCGAATGGCGCCCGCGCGAAAGCACCAGCGACTTTGGCCGCATCGACCCTCGGGACGCCGCCAACTTGCTCATGGGAATCGCCGAACGCTCCAACACATCCTCCGTGGGCAACGACGCCATTTTCGCGGCTACCCTGGCCGACGCCGAGATCTGGCGGCGCTTGCTGCGCATGGCCCGCAACAGCAACACCGACCGCAACCTGCGCAAACAGGCCGTCTTCTGGCTCGGCCAGGAAGCCGCCCAAGCCGCAACCACCGGATTGCGCGAAATCATCGACAGCGACGAAGAAATCGAGGTGCGCGAACACGCCATCTTCGCCCTCTCCCAACGACCCAACGAAGAAAGTGTTCCCGCCCTGATCGCCCTGGTCCGCCGCAATAACGTGGATCCCAGGCTCAAAAAACGCGCGCTCTTCTGGCTCGGCCAGAAAGATGACCCGCGCGCCATTGCCCTCTTCGAGGAGATCCTGATCCGAGGCTAGAAAACACGTTCGCGCCCCGATACGCCCGCTACGCCCGATACGCCCGTCACGTCCCCGCGCGCAGCGCGGGTAAATGCTGGAATTCCAGCAGCCAACCCTAGATATTCCAACCCTTTGCAGGCTGTCCCTTATCCAATCACGCAAGCATGGACCGCGGCTTTGCAGAACGATGATGCTGATCGGGGCGAGACCCGTGGCCGCTGAGGCCGACCGCGCGGATGCGGTGTTGTCGGCGGGCGGCGACGCCGGGGCGTTCGAACGGCTGTACCGGCGACATTTGGCGCGGGTTCATTCGTTGACGCGCCGGATGCTGGGCCACGAATTCGCAGATGAAGTAACGCAGGATATTTTTGTGCGGGCGTGGCAGAAGATTGGACTGTTTCGGGGCGAGTCGGCGTTTGGCACGTGGCTGCACCGACTGGCCATCAACGTAGTGCTGGCACGGCGGGCGGAGCTGGGTAGAGCGCGGGACCGATTCTCTGATGATGAGACGACGTTCGAGCGTTTGGCCGCGCGGCCGGTGACCGTTGATGAGCGAATGGATTTCGAGGCGGCGCTGGCGCGCCTGCCGCAGGGAGCGCGTGAGATCTTCGTGCTGCACGACATTGAAGGCTACAAGCACGAAGAAATTGCCGAGTTGCTGCAGGTGACGGCGGGCACGTCAAAATCACAGCTGCACAGGGCGCGTATGGTCCTGCGTCAGCACTTGAAGTAGCGTTCGAGTTGGTAAGCAACTCGACGTAGTCGAGTGAGGGAATATGCAAGATCGTTGGATCGACCGATTGTCGGAGTTTCTCGACGGTCAATTGACCGAGCGGGAAGCAGTTGAGCTGGAGTGGCACCTGCAAAGCTGTCTGGAGTGCCGCCGCACGCTGGCCGAGCTGCGTAAGGTAGTGGAGCGGGCACGGGCGCTGCCCGAGCGCGAGCCCGTCAACGAGTTGTGGCCGGCGATTGCGGCGCGCCTGGAATCCTCGCCTCGAGTTGATCTGGCCTCGCTCAAGGTCATCGATCTGCGTACGCAGCGCGCGTCCAGGAGCGTGCGCCGCATTTCGTTTACCATGCCTCAACTGGCGGCCGCCAGTCTTGCGTTGATGCTGTTGTCCGGCACCATCGTTTGGTTCGCGCTGGGCCGCTCCGCAGGACTGGGCGCAGACTCGCCCGCGCCGGGCACTCCCGTTCGGCAGGTCTCGGACGCGGGTCAGCCCGAGGATTATGCGGCCGCCATGAAGTCACTGGAGACGGCCCTGCGCCAGCAACGTAATCAGCTGGATCCTGTGACCATCGCGATTCTCGAGGAGAATCTGCGCACCATCGACGCGGCCATTACCGAAGCGCGGGCAGCGCTCGCGCGGGATCCGGGCAATTTGTACCTCAATCAGCATCTTGAAAACACAATGAAGAAGAGAATCCAGCTGCTGCGCCGGGCCACCGGTCTGCGCGGCGCTCGGAGTTAGGAAGGATATAGCGGCACATGGTCACACCGTTGCTAGCCGGATTGCTCGCTGTATCACTACAGCAGACGGATACGACCGTCTCGGTCCGGCCGAACGCACGTTTGGAGCTGGAGAATTTTGGCGGCAGCATTGTGGTGCGTACGTGGGAGCGCAACCAGGTGCGCGTACGGGCCGCGCACGGCCGGCGAGACTGGGTCAGCGTTTCGGCCAGTTCGTCTGCGGTGCGCGTGGAAGCCGACAGTCGCACGGGCGTGGCGCACAGCGTGGAGTACGAAATCACGGTTCCCGTTTCCATGAGCCTCGATTTGTCGGGCACCTACACCAGCATCGATGTCGTGGGCGTGCTGGGTGAAATCGAGGCGGAGACCGTGGGCGGCGATGTCATCGTGTCCGGTGGCGCCGGACGGATTCGCCTGGAATCCGTGCAGGGTCGCATCGTGCTCAGCCGTGCCCGTGGTAACATCGATGTCTCCACGGTCAACCAGGGCATTCATTTGATCGATGTCACAGGAGACATTGTAGCGGAGACGGTGAACGGCCCCATCGTGATGGAGCGCGTTCAAGCCGGCACGGTGGATGCCGCCACCGTCAACGGCACCATTGTCTACGATGGCACGATGCGCGACGGCGGTGACTATGTCATGTCGACGCACAACGGTGGCATATGGGTCGTAGTACCCGAACGTAGCAATGCCACCGTCAATGTGTCGACCTACAATGGTAGCTTCGACGCCAGCTTTTCGGTTTCGCTACGGCAAAGTGCCAGCCGCAGGCGCTATAACTTCATACTCGGTAACGGCAGCGCCAAACTCGATCTGGAGACGTTTGGCGGTGACGTGCGGTTTCGCCGGCCCGGCGAATCCCGACCCAGCTTTCCCAGCTCGTCCGGCAAAGGCAGAAACCAGGACAAGCTGCACTTCGAACACTAGAGAGGCATGATGCGCGCGTTCGGGTGGACATTCGCGGTGGCTTGCGCGGCCGTAACAGCTGCGCCGGTCGCAGCACAGGACTGGAACTGGCGCGGTCGCGTGGCCGCCGGTCAGTGGATGGAGATCAAAGGTGTGATCGGCACGGTGCGCGCCGTGGCCGGCACCGGTAGTGAAGTCGAGGTCGAGGTCACAAAAAGCGCGCGCCGCAGCGATCCTGATGAAGTCAACATCGTGGTCGTGCCTCACCGCGATGGTATCACCATCTGCGCCGTGTACCCGCAGGTGCGCAATCGTGAGCCCAATGATTGTCAGCCCGGCGAGCGCGGTCGCAGCAATGCCAACGACAACGATGTCAACGTGAATTTCCTGGTGCGTGTCCCGCGCGGGGTCAACTTTGCTGGCCGCTCCGTCAATGGTGCCGTCACCATCACCGGCATTACCGGCGACGTGCGCGCGCATACCGTCAACGGCTCCGTACGGGTGTCCACCTCCGGTCTCGCCGAAGCCACCACCGTGAACGGTTCCATTGACGTCGCCATGGGCCGCGCCGACTGGGACGCAATACTCGAGTTCGAAACCGTGAACGGTGCCATCACCATCGAGCTGCCCGACAACGTCGATACCGAGGTGCACGCCAGCACTGTGAATGGCTCCATTGCCAGCGACTATCCGCTCACCATTCGCGGTCGCTTCGGCCCCAAGCGTATGTCCGGAACCATCGGCCGCGGCGGTCGCGAGCTCGCCCTCGGCACCGTCAACGGCGATATCGAAATACGACGACGGTAGGTTGAACCGGATGATTCGGATGAAAGCAGGATCAGGCGGATAAGACGGAGTGAAGCCGGAAAAGCAGGTCGAAGACGGGGCAAAACGGTTGCAGCGGAGGACCTACGCGGAGAGAGCAGCCACGGCTTTTCCGTATTTCTAACCTGACGTCAACCCGATTGCCCCCTCCCGTTTTTACCAGGTGTCACTCGGTTCTGCCCGCATTTCCATCCGATTCAACCCGCAGCATCCGATTCATCCGATTCACCCAATTCATCCAGTTCTCACTGCGGTAATGATCGCCTCCATGTGCTCGAGATACCGTTCCAGCGCATCGCGTCCTGCGCGGGTAATGCTGAACTCCGTGCGCGGCATGCGACCGTCAGAGAACTTCGTGCAGCGGATGTAATCGGCTTCTTCCAGTTTGTGCGCGTGTACACTCAGGTTACCGTCCGTGGTCTGCAGCAACGCTTTTAGCTCGTTGAAGGTCAGGGATTCGTTGACCGCCAGCGCGCTCACTATGCCCAGCCTGATGCGCTCGTGAATGACACGGTTCAAATCGCCGGCCACGGGCGAGGTTCGCGTCAGCGTCTTCTCTTCTGCCGCAGGCCGCTTCCGTTCCGTGCGTGCTGCACCCGACTTAGCCACCATGCCTCCTCGCCACGATCCAGCCAAAGACGATGTGCAGTCCGCCGAAACTCGCGGCCATCATGAGATCACCAAATTCCGCGGGCAGGAAAAGCGTCAGCGCGCCAATCAACATGAACAGCGCACCCACCACGGGCACTACAGGCACAGAGAACGCGCCGCCGGTCGAAACACCCGCGCCGTAGGAAAGCATCCATACACCCGGCAATCGTTCGGCCATACCCCAGCGCACCAGCGCCACGGTGAGCAGTGCGCCCACCACCAGCGGTGGACACATGGTCAGCGCAAATCGGCGTGCCGGGCCACGAAAAAGCGGCACGTTATACCGGCGTGCCTTTCGAATCAGGCCCAGGGAGCCAATCGTGACCGCGATGGCCAGACAGCCGAGCCAGACAGCCAGCCACGCGTCGGTATCAGGTGCGCGCGCAACCCCAGCAAACCAGGCAAAGAGAACGGCTGCAACTCCCATGGCCATGCCCGCCCGCCCCGGTACGCCGCTGAAGGAGCCCGAGCGCTCCATGGTCTCGCGAATGAACCGCAGATTATCAGCGGCGCGCTCGTGCAGCGGTTCGACACTGGGTGAGGGCTGA
>JBOHRF010000353.1:0-5570 GCA_050732575.1 Longimicrobiales bacterium | reverse complement strand
GAGCGGCTGCCCGTGATCCCGGAGCAGGCGCGTGCGCAGTATCGCGAACTGATCCAGGCGCACGTGAACACGCTGACCAAGAAAATGACCGATCAGCGCATCGACTACGCGTTGCTGAATACGGCGACCCCACTCGACTTTGCGCTGTTCAAGTTCCTGTCTTACCGCGAACTGATCAGCCGGGTGCGTTGATGCCTTTTGCTTTTCTGGCTCCCCTGTTTCTGGCCGGTGCCCTGGCCATAGCGATCCCGATCATCGTGCATCTGACGCACAAGCAGCGCGATGATGTGCAACGCTTCCCATCGCTCATGTTCGTGCGCCAGATCCCGTTCAAGTCCACGCGCAAGCAGCGCATCCGGCACTGGTTCCTGCTCATGCTGCGCGCCCTGGCCATGATCCTGATCGCGGCTGCGTTTGCGCGGCCCTTCCTGGACCGGCCTATCCCGCCGGCACCGGCGGGCACAGGCGCACGCGAGTTGGTGGTGTTGCTGGATCGCTCCTACAGCATGGGTTATGCGGGCCGCTGGGATACGGCGCTGCGGGCGGCGCGCGAATCACTCACCGGGCTCACTCCGGTTGACCGCGCCACCCTCGTGTTCTTCGATGAGCGGGCCGATGCCCTCCGCTCGGAGGACGGCGACATCACGGCCATCCGCGCGGCCCTGGAGAGCGCAAAACCTGGCTCGCGCGCCACCCGCTTCGCACCTGCGTTCCGTCAGGCGCTGAGCGCGCTGCAATCGGGTGACCGGCCGCGCCGTGAAGTGGTGTTGATCAGCGATCTGCAGCGCTCGGGTTGGAGCGCGCGTGAGACCGTGGAGCTGCCGCAGGGCACGGATTTGAAGATCGTAGACGTGGGCAGTAACGAGTCCGACAATTACGGTGTGGCGGGCGTCACGTTTGCCCGCGCGCAGTATGCAGGCAGTGAACGGATCACGGTTACCGCTCGCGTAGTGAATCGTTCGGCCAAGCCGGTAACGACCAGCGTGGGCCTGTCGCTCAACGGACGCGAAGCGGAGAGCAAGCAGCTGACCGTAACAGCCAACCAGGCAGGCTCGGTCCAATTCTCCACGTTTACGCTGGGCCAGTCCGAGCTGCGCGGCAGCGTGATCGCCGGCACGGATGCCCTGCCCGCAGACAATCGGTTCGATTTCGTACTGGCACCCGATCAGGCAGTTTTCGTCACCATTCTGCGCCCGCCGGGTGCCCGTCCCGAGGCCACGCTCTACCTGGAGCGTGCCCTGGACGCCGAAGGCGAGTCGAACTTCCACGTGACCGTGCCGGGCGCCACCCTGCCCGATGAAGCACTGCGCCCCAATGCCGTGGTCATCGTCAACGACGTCTCCTTGAATAACAACGACCAGCGCAGGCTGCTGCGCTTTGTAGAGAACGGCGGCGGTGTGCTCATCGCGTTGGGTGACAAAGGGGATAACTGGCGCGGCGAGGCGGCGGGCTTGCTGCCCGGTCGCGTGGGCAGCACAGTCGATCGCAATCCGGGAGCGCCGGGTCGCATTGCCAATCTGAACTATGGTCACCGCGTTTTCGAGGCGTTCCGAGCGCCCCGAGCGGGTGACTTCACAGCCGCGCGCTTCTATCGGTACCGGGCCATGAACGTCGATGACGCGACCTCCGTACTGGCCCAGTTCGACGATGGCCGGCCCGCCCTGGCCGAAAAACGGCTCGGTCGTGGCAGAGTGCTGGTCTGGGCGTCCACACTGGACAATTATTGGAATGACTCGCCGCTACAGCCCGTCTTTCCGCCCTTTGTGCGGGAGGCGGTAGGCTATCTGTCGGGCTCGGCCGGACAGACGGCCTGGCGCAAAGCAGGCGATGTGCTGGACGCAGTCCCGCTTTTTCCAGGCACGACCAATGCCGCAAACCGGTCCATCGTGGTCTCCTCGCCCTCGGGCGAGCGCACCACTCTGGAGGGTGAAGGCGGCAGCCTGGTAGGGCTCGAGGAACAGGGCTTCTACCAGTTCAGGGCGGCGGGCCAGAGCCAGGCTCGCTCCATTGCCGTGAACGTGGATTTCACGGAATCGGATCTGTCGCGCGTCACGGAAGACGAGATCCGGGCCGCCATAGTGACTTCGACCACGGGCACGGCTCAGCCTGAAGAAGTGGCGCCGGCCGACAACGAACGCCGGCAGGCTGTGTGGTGGTATCTATTGGTCACGGCCGTGTTGCTCCTGGCCGCGGAAAGCATCATCTCGAATCGGCTGTCGCGCGTTGCACGAGCATAGAACCTACAAGGAGCGCCCATGAGCGTTCACTCCGATTCTCGCGTAGCACTCCAGAACATCGTGCATGACGTGCGTCGTCGCTGGCGTACGCGGCGAGCCCTCAACGGCGCGGCCATCGCCACAGTGCTCATTGTGATCGTGTTCCTGATCACATCCAATGTCATCGGCAAAGGCACCCCGGACGATGCCGCCATCATGCTGGCCCGGCTGGCCGTGCTGGCGGCCGCGTTCGCTGCGCTGGCCTGGTTCGCGCTGCGGCCGCTGTTCCATCGTGTCTCGGATGAACGGGTCGCGCTCTACATCGAGGAACACGAGCCCTCGCTCAAGGCTGCGCTGCTGGGCGCAGTGGAAGTGGCGGGTGGACCGGCCCTGAAGGGCGATGTTTCGCCCGCATTGATCGAACGGCTGGTGCGCACGGCCGTGGAAAAGTGCCGCAACATTGAGATGGGCCGCATCATCGAACGGCCGCGCCTGCGCAAGTCGACGTTGTGGTTGGGCGGCGCATTCGTGGCCACGGCCGTTCTGTTCAGCATTGCACCGACCACCATTCGGCACGGCGCCGCGCGCCTGTTGCTGCCTCGTGGCAACGCGGCGGCAACGCCGGCCTTCAGCATTGCCGTGCAGCCGGGCAATGACACGGTTGCGCGCGGCGCCGATGTCAGCCTCAACGCCGTGCTCAACAACTTCACGTCGGAGACCGTCGAGCTGATGGTGAAGCTGGGTGAGGAAACCGAATTCAAACGTTGGCCCATGGCACCGGATGGCAAGGGCGCGTTCGAGTTCGTGTTGTTCGATCTGGCGCAGCCTGCGCAATACGCAATTGAATCAGAAGGCGTACGCTCGCCGGTGTATCGACTGTCGGTCGTGGACCTGCCCTACGTCAAGACGTTGCGGCTGGAGTTCATCTTCCCGGCTTACACGGGCATGTCGCCGCAAATCGTGGAAGAAGGCGGCGACATTGCGGTGCCCAAAGGCACGATCGTAAACCTCACGGTAGGCGCCACCATGCCGGTCACGGGCGGGCGCATCCGTTTCTCCGACGAACGCAGCATCCTGTTGCGCCCGGCCGCCGATGGCAAACTCACCGGCTCCATGCGCGTGGATACCGATGGCCTGTATCACATCGAGTTCCCAGGACCCGACAGCTCGCGCGTGGCGGGCTCGCCGCAATACACGATTGCCGCGCTGACCGACCGTGGACCGAGCGTGCGCATCTCCAAGCCGGGTCGCGATACCAAGGTCACGTCCGTGGATGAAGTGTTCGTGGAAGCGGCGGCCGATGATGACTACGGCATTGCCAAACTCGAGCTGGTGTTCTCCGTGAACGGTGGCCCGCAGAAGACCGTGTCACTGTTTGCGGGTAAGGCCGGAGCAGCCAAGGAAATCACGGCCGGTCATACGTTCTACCTGGAAGAGCTGGATCTGCAGCCCGGTGATTTCATTTCCTACTTTGCGCGCGCGGTCGATACCAATCCGGCCCAGGAGTCAAAGGCCAAGACCACTGACATCTATTTCCTGGAAGTCCGGCCGTTCGGTCGTGAGTATCGCCAGGCCGAAGCGCGTGGTGGCGGCGGCGGTGGCGGTGGTGGTGGCGGCGGTCAACAGCCCGATGAGCAGGAGCTGTCCCAGCGCCAACGCGAGATCATTGCGGCCACCTTCAACCTGATTCGCGACAAGGACACCTATCGCGCTGAGGCGTACCGCGAGAACCTGGTCACACTGTCACTGGCACAGCAGCGTCTGCGCGAGCAGACCGAAACGCTGGTGCAGCGCATGGCCAACCGCGGCGTCATGGAAATCGACTCCTCGTTCCGCGCCATTTCTGCACTGCTGGCTGAAGCGGCCAAGGAGATGGTGCCGTCCAAGACTTTCCTCGATCAGCAACGGCCGGACAGCGCGCTCACCCACGAACAGAAGTCGTTGCAATTCCTGTTGCGCGCGGAAGCCGTGTATCGCGAAGTGCAGGTACAGCAGCAACAACAGGGTGGCGGCGGCGGTGGTGGTGGCGGCGGCGGTCAGCAGCGCGCCCAGGACCTGGCCGACCTCTTCGAGCTGGAGCTGGACAAGCTGCGCAATCAATACGAGACCGTACAGCGCGGCGGTGCGCAGCAGGAACAGCAGCAGGCCGAAGTCGACGAGACCATGGAAAAACTGCGCGAGCTGGCCCGACGCCAGCAGCAGGAAATCGAGCGGCAACGCCGCGCCGCGCAGCAGCAGGGTGGTGGTGGTGGCGGCGGCGCCGCACAACGTCAGCTGGCCGATGAGACGGAAGAACAGGCTCGCCGTTTGGAGCGGCTGGCGCGCGAACAGAACAACCAACAACTCGAACAGACTGCACGTACGGTGCAGGATGCCGCCAACGCTATGCGCCAGGCAGCCGCCAACGATCGGCAGGGCGCAGCCGGACAGGGCCGCGCCGCCGCCGATCGTCTCGAGGAGGCGCGCCGCCGGCTCGAGCGCGCTCAGACCGAGCGTGTGACCGAGCAGGTGCGCGCTGCCGAGCAGCGCGCCCGTGAGCTCACGGAAGAACAGAAGCGCATCGAGCAGGATGTCGGCCGCATGGGCAGCACACCGCCTCAGCAGCAACAGATGCAGGACCTGATGGATCGCAAGAGCCGGCTCGGGCAGGGCGTAGCTGACCTCGAGAGCGAGCTGAATCGCATGGCGCGTGAAGGCAAGAGCGATCAGCCCGACGCCGCGCGCAAGTTGCAAGAAGCGGCCACAGCCATCCGCGACAATCAGCTGAAAGAGAAGATTCGCTTCTCACAGGAAGTCGTACGCCAGCGCCAGGCAGATTACGCACGCGCTGTCGAGCAACAGATCACGCGCGACTTCGAAGACCTGCAGCGACGCTTGAGTGATGCTGGCGGCGCCGTGGGCGAAAACAATCAACAGCGCCTGACCGGTTCGCTCGATCGCGCACGCGAGCTCTCTCGCGCTTTGGAATCGATGAACGAGCGCACCCGTGAAAATGGGTTCAACGACCGCAACCCGCGCGACTCGACTTCTCGCCGTGGTCTGGCGCAAGGGCAGCAAGACCAGCGCGACCAGCAGAGTCAGGGTGGCCAACAGGAGCGGCGCGGCCTGCAACAAGGGCAACAGGGTCAGCAGCAAGGCCAGCAGGGGCAACAAGGCCAGCAGGGGCAAGGGCAACAGGGCCAGCAAGGACAACAGGGCCAGCAGGGGCAAGGCCAACAAGGTCAACAGGGGCAAGGCCAACAGGGCCAGCAGGGGCAACAAGGTCAGCAGGGGCAAGGACAGCAGGGACAACAGGGGCAGGGACAACAGGGACAGCAGGGACAACAGGGGCAGGGACAACAGGGACAGCAGGGT
>JBOHRF010000352.1:0-5572 GCA_050732575.1 Longimicrobiales bacterium | reverse complement strand
TCCGTGACCCATCGGGCCGCGGCCGGTTGGACCAGGTCCGCCGCGCCGTCTGGTCGCTCAATCCGGAAATGCCGCTCAACGACGCGCGCTGGTTGGAGGAAGTCGTGGCGCAGGCAAGTTTGCCGTCTCGCTTCCTGGCGTCGATCCTGGCCGGATTTGCCGGATTCGCCGTGTTACTGGCCACCATCGGTTTGTATGGCGTGGTAGCGTATGCGGTAGCACAGCGGCGCCGCGACATCGCGATTCGCATGGCGCTCGGCGCTACGCAGCCCGTGGTGGTAGGCGCATTTCTGCGCCAGGGTGCCGTCCTGGTTGCGGCCGGGATCGCGGGCGGGCTGGCGGCTGGATTCTCACTGACGCGACTGATGCAGGGAATTCTCTACGGCATTGCTCCCGGCGATGCGGTGACGTACGTGGCCGTGTCATTGTTGCTGGCTGGCGTGGCCATGACGGCGACCTGGATTCCCGCGCAACGCGCCTCGCGTGTCGATCCCATGCGCGTCCTGCATGAGTTGTAGACGACGTTGAGCCGGATAGTACGGCCACCACGGTCGGTCAAACTGCTTGCGTTGTGCGCGACCTGTCCACTCGCCTAACATTCCGGGCGTGCGGACGCGACGTTGCGCACGGGCAGGACGCGCTTCGCCAACCCGCCCCCACAGACCAACCCGTCCCCGAACGCAGCGAGTGCTCCCATGAGCGTGGATCAAGAGGCATTGGATGGCAGCGCCAATGAGCTGGCCGAGTCCACCGAATCTGGAGTAGGCCGTCGTGATTTCGTGAAAATGGCGCTGGCCGCCGCCACTGCGGGCGGCCTGGTAGGCCGCGCTACGGCAACGGGCCAGGAACCAGTTCGGCCGCAACAGCAACAGCAGCCGCCGCTGCCACCGCTGGGCAATGGTGAGCCGCCCGCGCTCATGTACCAGGCGTATCCGGGCGGAACGGGCGCGTATCTGGAGAAAATTGCCAAGGAACGTGGCCGCGCCGCATTCGAGCGCGCCCGGTTTGTCGTTGAGCCGTGGAAAGGACCCGTGCCAACTGCCGCGGAAGAGATTGCGTTCCTGCCCTTGCACCGCCTGTCGGCGCTGGTCAAGGCGCGCAAGGTCTCGTCGGTCACACTCACGGAGATTTATCTCGAGCGACTCAAGCGCCTCGACCCAACCTTACTGTGCGCCGTCACCATCATGGAGGCACAGGCCAAAGAAGCAGCGCAACAGGCTGACAACGAGATCCGCAGCGGACAGTATCGCGGCCCCTTGCACGGCATCCCCTGGGGCGTGAAAGACCTCTTTGCCACCAAAGGCGTGCGCACTACATGGGGCTCGAAAGACTTCGAGAACCAGATGCTGGACTACGACGCGGAAATGGTTGTGCGCTTGCGCGACGCCGGCGCCGTCCTGATCGCCAAGTTGGCCACTGGCATGTTCGCGCAGGGCGACAACTGGTATCGCGGTCAGACCAAGAATCCCTGGAACGTCGCACAAGGCGCGAGCGGATCATCCGCTGGACCCGGATCGGCAACCGCGGCAGGCTGCGTTGCTTTTGCTCTGGGCACGGAAACGCAGGGATCGATTGTTTCACCCTCCATTCGCTGCGGCATTTCCGCGCTCCGCCCAACATTTGGACGCGTCAGTCGTTATGGCGGAATGGTTCTGGCCTGGACCATGGACAAGGTCGGACCCATGTGCCGTACCGTGGAGGACTGCGCACTGCTCTTCAACACCATTCACGGCGTAGATGAAAAAGATCCGGCCACCGTGATGGCGCCGTTCCAATTCGATCGCCATGCCGACTTGCGCACCTTCCGCATTGGCTTTGACGAGCGCGCACCAAAAGAATTCGTGGACAAACTGCACGAGCTGGGCGCGGACCCCAAACCCATGCCCGCTCGGCCGGACACGCGAGGCGTCAACTCACTCGGCGTCGAATCCGCAGCGGCCTTCGACTTCTACGTGGCCTCCTGGCCGCCCCTGCCGGCCGATTCCATGGCCATGCTTGCGGACACCACGGGCGGTCGAGGCCGCGGCGGCGGCGGCACACGCGGCCGCTTCAGCCGCGGACGTACCGTAACCGCATTGGAATTCCTGCAATCACAACGGCGGCGTTTGATCCTGATGCGCAAGATGGCCGAACTGATGCAGGGCTTCGATATGTATGTGAGCGGTCAGGGCGATGTTGGACTCACCAACCAGACAGGTCACCCCGCCGTGGTCTTGCCCTATGCTTTCGGCCCGCCCCTGAACGCACAGGGCCAACCCCAGGGCCAGATCGCACAACCACTCTGCACAACCATCATCGGTGATCTGTTCGCCGATGACAAGATCCTGTCCGTTGCCCATGCCTACCAGCGTGCCACTGACTGGCATGAGCGGCACCCCAAGCTGTGAGGCCATCGGAATATTGCACATGCAACAATACAAGCCTTATCTTGCAGGTGCATGAGCAAGCCTCTTCGAGCGCCGGGCGGTGAGCCGGCGCAGGTTCTGACCCGGGCGCTGCTTTCGGCAGCGGGCCGACTGGGCGTTCGAAATCGGCAGCTGGCGCAAATCATTGGTGCCAGCGAGGCGACGGTTTCGCGGTTGAAGCTTGGGCGCACCATCGAGCCGATCAGCAAGCAGGGTGAGTTGGCGCTTTTGTTTCTGCGCCTGTTTCGGAGTCTTGATGCGCTGGTAGGCGGTGATGAGGTGCAGGCGCGGGCATGGTTTCAGGCGGAGAATACACACGTAGGTGGTATTCCGGCGGAGCGGGTTCGGGGCGTGGAAGGATTGGTTGCTGTTGTCCAGTATCTGGACGCAATGCGCGGGCGGCTCTGAGATGCGGAGGCTGCGGCTGGCGGCCTGGCGGGTGGTGGAGTCGCAGCATCAGATCTCGACGCGCAAGCTGGTCGCCTCGGATGCGGAGCAGCAGTTGCTGGAGCAGATGATCGAGCAAGCGAAGCCGCCCAATGTGTCGCCTGCGAGCCTGCATTATCTGTTGTCCACGCCTTTTCGCTATCCACCGTTGCGCCACGGTTCGCGTTTTGGTGTGCGCACGGAGCCTGGTATTTGGTATGGATCGGAGGCGGTGCGCGGTGCATTTGCCGAGGTAGCGTACTATCGGCTGGTGTTCCTGGAGGGCACGCGTGCGGACCTGGGCGTGTTGGAGACCGAGTTGAGCGCCTTCAGCGTTCCCATCGATGCGCAGCACGGGATTGATTTGACGGTACTGCCCTTTGCGATACATGAGGAGACGCTTGCCTCGCCTGTGAAATATGAGGAGACGCAGGCCCTGGGTCGGGCCATGCGCGAGGCGGGCGTTGAGGCGTTCCGTTATGTGTCTGCGCGTGCTGTGCTGGGCGGTGTGAACGTGGGCGTAATCAAGGCTGGGGCGTTTGCGCGGTCGCAACCGGAACGGCTCGAGACGTGGCACTGTGTGGCCACGCGGCAGGGTGTGGAGTTCCTGCGCCGGGATTACTTTCAGCGGGCCACGCACACGTTTCCTCGGCTCGATTTCCTGGTAAGCGGGTTGCTGCCTTCCCCGGCCGTGTAGCGGGACGCCGGTTCGGCTGGACGCGTGTGGCCGGGCTCACCATCTTCGCAGACCTCGACCTGTCCATTCACCAGGAGAACCCTCATGCGATCGTTTCGCGCCATCACTGCCTGTGCGTTTGGTGTTTGTACCGTGCTGGTTGCCGCGAGTTTTTCCAATGGTCCACGGGCCACGGCATCCGATGCTGACGAGCAGCAGCAGGCCGACGTGCAGTTCATCAACAACGGCCGGTTTCTGTCTGCAGCCGTCCGCGTGGGCAACACGTTGTACCTGTCGGGTCAGCTGGGCACGAGTGGCGAGCGCGGCATCACGCCGGAAACGAAGGTCTCGCTGGATCGCGTCAAGGCGCTGCTGGAAGCCAATGGTTCGCACATGGACGATGTGGTGAAGTGCACCGTATTCCTGGCCGATTTTGCCGAATGGGGGGCAATGAACGAGGTGTACCAGACCTACTTCACGAAACATCGGCCGGCGCGCAGTGCAGTAGCCGTGAGCGGCATGGCGCAGAACGCGCGTGTTGAAATCGAATGCACGGCCGTGATCGGCGCGCGTAACGCAGCCTGAAACGGGCGTATCGGGCGTATCGGGCGTATCGGGCGTATCGGGCGTATCGGGCGTATCGGGAACGGATGCGTAGTGGGTTGCAGTTCCCGAAACGCCCGACACGCCCGTCACGCCCGTTACTTCTCCCTCCAGCGCCTTTTTGCCCGACTCAAGATTCTCTCACCAGCACACCTCAGCGCCAGCCGTCCAACATGCGCTGAATATCATCGCGGTGTTTGCTTTCATCCACCACGAAACTTTCCAGCTCGATCTTGATGGCCAGCTCGCCGGCCTGCTCGGCCTGTTCGATGCGGCGCGTGTAGCGTTGGATGGTGTCGACCTCGGCCCGTAGCGCATTTTCGAGCATGGCACGGTTGTCCTTGGCCACCGGCACGGGTGCCGATTCCACGGTGGGCGTGCCACCCAGGGCCACGATTTTATCGGCCAGCACACCAGCGTGGTGCAGTTCATCCGGGATTTCACCCTCAAAGAACTCGCGCAGCTCCTGACGGTACGGTCCGGTGACCTGACTGCCGTAGGTGCGGTACATGATGACCGCCTGGTATTCGGCGGCCAGGTCTTCGTTCAATCCAGCGATGAGCTTGTGGTTTTTCCTCATGCGATCCTCTGGCTGAGGCGGGTCTTGTGGGGGTCTGCGGCTGGCAGGCCAGCGGAGACAGCCGGGAATGATTCCGATGCAAGGACAACGCCCGTTGACCTGCCCACTGTAGTACGCCTATGGTGAAGCAGCTTCGACAAACCCGCCGGCCGCCAGGCCGGTGAAACCCAAATTCCTCGCCCAACGGAAAGGTCTCTCATGAAGCGAGCCAAACTACTTACCGGTGTTGGCGTTCTTGCGATCGCGGCGGCGCTGGGCGCCTGGGTTGCTCCGGATCCGGCGGGCTCGGGAATGAGCATGGGTTCGCCTGACGTGAAATCGCTCGGTGCCATGACGTTCGGCCCGAACAACACGCTTTTCATTGGTGACAGTGAGGGCGGTTCGATCCTGGCAATCCAGGTGGAAGAGGCGGCGCAGCCGGGCGGCGCCATCGAGCTGAACGGGATTGATGGCAAGATCGCGGAAGTTCTGGGCACAACAACGCAGGACATCCTGATTCACGACCTGGCCGTTCATCCGACATCACACAACGTGTATCTGACGGTTACGCGCGGGCGCGGCGCGGGCAGCAAGCCGATACTGCTGCGCGTGACGCGCAATGCAACGCGTCCCATCGAAGAAGTCTCGCTGGAAAACGTACGTCACTCGTTGGCACCGATTGCGAATGCGCCCGTTGCCAACCCCACGGCGCGGCGGAATCCACGCACGCAGACGGTTACGGATCTGGCCTACCTGGATGGTCAGCTGTACGTGGCTGGTCTTTCCAACGAGGAGTTTTCTTCGGCGTTCCGGCGCATGCCGTATCCGTTCAGCACGCGCATGGAAACGACTACGCTCGAGATTTACCATGTCTCGCACGGCCAGAACGAGACGCACGCGCCG
>JBOHRF010000351.1:0-5596 GCA_050732575.1 Longimicrobiales bacterium | reverse complement strand
AAAAGCCCGGAGAACCATGGTGGGAATGATAGAGTGCGAGAGCGCGCGCGACTACGGACCGACCGGACACGGTGTTTGGTTTGCCGGTGCTCGGGCCGGGCAGTACCTTCCCAAAGATGCCTGCCAAAATGAGAGAGTCGTTATGAGCAGCCCGCAACCGCCTCGCCGTTTGCATCCCGACATCTATCTCGCGCGCCGACGCGCTCACCTGGAAAAAGTGCTGCAACATCCACTTGTTTCACCGCGCACGTCAGGCCTGGAGCCGGACCGTCGCGCCTTTCTGCGCGAGGAAGCGGAGGAGCTTTACTGGAACGAGTTGGAATGGGAAAAGCTCACGGAAGAAGAGATGTCGAAAGGTGGCAGCGCGCTGGTTGAGTTTGCGTTCCCCGGTTTCCTTGCCTTCATCGATGGATTGCTGCTCAAGGAAGTAAACTCCGACTCGCCGGCGCCCGCCAATCCAAGGCCGGAGGTGGTGGAGGACTTGTTGACTTTCCTTGCCCTGCGCGTGCTCGAGTTGTTGCCGGAGACGGATGCGCAGGTGGCGCTGGAACGAGAGATGACCGCGCGCCTGATCGATCTCGTGCTTTATCGGTTGCACGGCATTCCGGTCGACGGCATCGACCGGTTCGAGATTGCGCGACTGGATGGCGACGAGTGAATTGAAGCCGCTGCACCCGGTCCTGCGCGGAGGACCGCTTCTTATTGCCCACCGTGGCGGCGCCGGCCTAGCGCCCGAGAATACGCTGTTCGCGTTTCGACGTGCGGAGGAGCTGTGGCGTGCAGACATGATCGAGCTGGATGTGCACGCCAGCGCCGATGGCCACGGTGTAGTGATTCACGACCCCACGCTCGAGCGAACGACCAATGGCAGCGGTCCGGTAGCGTCGCGGACCCTGGCGCAGCTGCAGGCGCTGGATGCGGGCTACCAGTTCACGCTCGATGGCGGTCGGAGTTATCCATTTCGCGGGCAAGGCATACGCATCCCGACCATCGTCGAGGTTCTGCAAGCGCTGCCAGCCATGCGCCTGACCGTGGAAGTGAAGACGGCGGCTGCGCAGCGGCCACTGTTTGCCGCGATCGAGCAGGCCGCGGCCAGCCAACGTGTGATCGCGGCGGGCGAATTTCGGGACTATCGAACGGAGTTTGCCGGCTATCCTGGATGCCTGAGCACAGCACGCGAAGATGCAACGTTATTCTACGTCTTTCACCGATTGCGCCTGAGCTTTCTGGCCCCTGTGCGCGCGCAGGTCATGCAGATTTGTGAGTTCCTGGGCGAGCGCCGCGTGTTGACACCTCGGCTGGTGGCTGAGCTGCGCCGGCGCGGCGTGCCGGCGCACGTCTGGACGGTGAACGACGCTGAGGACATGAACCGCCTTCTGGATTGGGGTGTCGATGGCATCCTGACGGACCGGCCGGACCGCCTGGCACACGTGCTTCACGAGCGCTTGGGACGCCCCTTACCGCCCGGTGTGACCCATGCGGGAGCGTCCCCCGGCTCAGCGTCCTGAGCTCGCTTCTCGCACTCGCCGCTCACCTCGGTGTATCAACCGCATGCATCCGGTCTACCATCGTTTTCGGGAGGAACTGCAGCAGTCGGAGTTGATCTCACCTGGGCAGCATGTCCTGGTCGCCTGCTCGGCCGGACTTGATTCCACCACATTACTGTACCTGCTTCGTTTCGCAGCCCCGTTTTCGTGCCGACTCAGTGTGGCCCATTTCGACCATCAGATGCGCGCACGGAGTGCGCTTGACGCGGAGTGGCTGCGCGGTTTGTGCGCCGCCTGGGAGGTGCCGCTCCACGTAGGCCGCGCGGGCGTTGCCCTTCGCAATGAAGCCGATGCGCGTCAGGCGCGTTACCAGTTCCTGGAGCAGACGGCCGACGTGATCGGCGCGCATCTCATCGCGACCGCGCACCATGCCGACGACCAAGCGGAAACGGTGCTGTTCCGCATGCTGCGAGGAACGGGCGTCGATGGTCTGGCCGGGATTCCCGCGCGGCGCGGCCGCATCATCCGGCCGCTGTTGAGACTCACGCGTAGCGAACTCGAATCCCTGGCCCGCGCGGGCCGTCTGCGTTGGCGCGAGGATCCGTCCAACCAGTCGGCAAAATTTGCGCGCAATAAGATCCGGCTGGAGCTTCTGCCCGCTCTCGAAGCGGGTTGGCCTGATGCGCGCCGCGCTCTGGTGGAACTTGCCGCCGAGGCAGCGCGCGCCCGGCGCAATTGGGACCAACTGGTGAGTGAGTTGGAACGCGTCGCAGTGACTGCGCAAGATGCGAACGTTATTGAGCTTGCCAGGCCCCAGCTACTCAAATATCATCCCGAGATCCGCATCCGATTGCTGCGTCGCGTCTTGACCCGGCTGGGCGGCCAAGCGCCCGGGCGTGCAGGAACCGCCACAATGGCGGCGTTTATTACTTCGGGAGGGAGCGGCTCCCTCGTTCATTTGAAAGGCGGACTCTGCGCGGAGCGCGATTTCGATGTCGTGCGACTGCGACGTTTGCGTCAGGGTGTCTGCGACGACCGGCCGCTCGTCATTTTCAGTACGACGCGGGGTTCGGGGAAGACCACGATTGGCGGCACGCAGTATCGAATTGAGTGGGCGCTCGGCGCGGATGGCAATGGCTCAGGCTCCGTGGTGATTGATCCTGCCGCAGTCCGCTTTCCGCTCCACATCCGCGCCTGGCGACCGGGCGACCGGATCCGATTGCCCCTCGGCACCAAGAAGCTCAAGAAGTTGTTTGCCGAGCGCCGCCTCGGGCGGCACCGTCGCAGTACGGTGCCGTTGCTGGTCGATGAAAACGGGACGATCCTGTGGGTGGCTGGAATGGCCCGTTCGGCTATGGCGTGGCCAGCCTCGGATCAATTAGGACTCTGTGTCACGGTGAGCGATGGCGAGCCTTTCTGAAGTGCGCGCGCGGACCGGTGGTCGCGATATTCGGCACATTCAGTACGCGGAGGCCGAAATTGCACGGCGCGTGGCCGAGATGGGCGACCAGATCACCGAATATTATCCCGAGGGTGACGAGCTGCTCGTCCTGGGATTGCTGAAGGGATCGTTCATGTTTCTGGCAGATTTGGTGCGCCAGATCCGGCGTCCGATCCACGTAGATTTCCTGGTCGCGTCCAGCTATGGCAGCGGCACGGTGAGCAGCGGAGACGTGCGACTGGTGTATGACCCATCGGCCACTATGCAGGATCGGCACGTGCTGCTGGTCGAGGACATCATCGACAGCGGCAACACAATCAATCGCCTGATCCCGCTGTTGCAGCAGCGCGGTCCCAGGAGCATTGAGTTGTGTGCGCTGCTCCACAAGCATGTGGCCCGAGAACTGATCTGTGAACCGCGCTGGGTGGGATTTGATGCACCGCGCGATTTCCTGATTGGCTATGGTCTGGACCATAGCGAGAATTTCCGACATCTGCCATTCATCGCGAGCCTTTGAGGCGCGAGAACGAAGGAAAATATGCCAGATATTCCAAGAGACCGAGGACCCAAAGGCCGGTGGGGGCAATACTCTCGCACGGCATCGTTCTGGGTTCTCATGTTCCTGATCCCGCTGCTCATCTACCAGGTTGCGCGACCGGGTGGGCGACGCGAGATGGCCGAGCTCGAGTACACCATGTTCCTGAGTCAGCTGAGGGACAAGAACATTGAGCGGGTCACGGTCATTGATGGCAAGAAGGTGGAAGGCAAGCTGCGCAATCCCGTGCCGGCCGGTTCCAACGATCGACGCGTTACCGACTTTTGGACGCTGTTGCCCATCAAGGACAGCGAGGCAATTCTCGCTGAGCTGCAGAACAACAATGTGGCCATCAAGGCGGCACCACCGCGCCAGAACTGGTGGGCGCTGCTGATCGGTTCACTGCCCTGGATCCTGATCATCGGCTTCTGGATTTTCATGCTGCGTCAGATGCAGGCGGGCGGATCGAAGGCATTTCAGTTTGGAAAATCGAAGGCGAAGCTGCTGGCGGGTGACACACCCAAAGTCACGTTTGCCGATGTGGCGGGTGCCGATGAAGCAAAGGAAGAGCTTCAGGAGATCATCGAATTCCTGAAAGACCCGCAGAAGTTCAGCCGCTTGGGCGGCCGTCTGCCCAAAGGTGTTCTCCTGGTCGGTCCGCCCGGAACGGGCAAAACGCTGCTGGCCCGCGCCGTGGCCGGTGAAGCAGCACGGCCCTTCTTTTCGATGTCCGGGTCCGACTTCGTCGAAATGTTCGTGGGTGTGGGCGCTTCGCGCGTGCGTGACCTGTTCGAGCAGGGCAAGGCGCATGCACCCTGCATCATTTTCATCGATGAAATCGATGCGGTAGGTCGTCACCGCGGCGCCGGTCTGGGTGGTGGTCATGATGAGCGCGAGCAGACGCTCAACCAGCTGCTGGTCGAGATGGACGGCTTCGAATCCAACGAGGGCGTCATCCTGATCGCCGCCACCAACCGGCCCGACGTGCTGGACCCCGCCCTGCTGCGTCCGGGACGATTCGACCGCCGGGTCGTGGTCGCCCGCCCCGACGTGCGGGGCCGTGAAGAGATCATGCGCGTGCACCTGAAGAAGGTGCCGCTGGCTGATGATGTAGAGATCAGCAAGATCGCGCGCGGCACGCCGGGCATGAGCGGTGCCGATCTGGCCAATCTGGTAAACGAAGCGGCACTCCTGGCCGCGCGTCGCGGCCGGGACAAAGTCTTCATGGAAGACCTGGAAGATGCGAAGGACAAGGTCATGCTCGGTGCCGAGCGAAAGAGTCTGGTGCTCTCCGAAGCGGAGCGGAAGCTGACCGCGTATCACGAGGCGGGTCATGCCGTGGTCGCGTTGCGCACACCGGGGCTCGATCCAGTCCACAAGATCACGATCGTACCCCGCGGCCGCGCACTGGGCATTACCGCGTCATTGCCGGAGGAAGATCGTCACTCCTATTCGCGTGATTACCTGCTGGCCAATCTTTCCATGTTGTTCGGAGGCCGGGCCGCAGAGGAGTTGGTTTTTGGTGCGGAGAAAATCACGACGGGTGCGGGCAACGACATCGAGCGTGCCACGGGTATGGCGCGGCGCATGGTCGTGCAGTTCGGCATGAGCGATGTGATTGGCCCGATGGCGGTCGGCGACGCCGAGCAGGAGATCTTCATTGGCCGCGAGATCGTACAGCGGCGTGAGATATCCGAGCGCATTGCCGAGACCGTGGATGGCGAGATCAAACGCCTTCTGGATGAATCGTACGTGCGTGCACGTGAAACGCTGGATCAAAACCGTGAGTTGCTCGAGCGTATTGCCGAGGCCCTCCTGGAGCGGGAAACACTGGATCGAGAAGAAGTCGATCTGCTGGCGTCGGGTAGACCGTTGCCCGAGCTGAAGTCCACGCCCGATACGCCGAGCGGGAGCACGCCGGTGCTCGAACCACCGGACCGCGCGCCCGCATCACCCAAGCTCGGTCTCGGTCCGCAGGTCGCGCCCAAGCCCGCCTGATGGCAGGACCGCCCCGCGCGCAGTCGTCCTGGTTCACCGCGCGCGGGGCGCTCTCCCTCGACGTTCCCCGAATCATGGGGATCGTCAACGTTACCCCGGATTCGTTTCATGTCGGGGGTCGCCATCTCAATGTGG
>JBOHRF010000350.1:0-5602 GCA_050732575.1 Longimicrobiales bacterium | reverse complement strand
TCGATGGGAGCGAGCCGTTGAACAGTCCGCCCGATCTGCTACCCGGCACACTCGACCTGCTGGTCCTGCGCACACTGTGGCGGTTCCGCGCGCAGGGCGCGGAACTCGAGGAAGAGCTGTCGTTTCATCGCGAGGCGATCGAGCGGGAGCTGATCACGCGCGGGCAGTCGCCGGCAGATGCGCGCGCGGCGGCACGACGCGCCACGGGCAACGAGACGCTGATGCGGGAGGACGCGCGAGCGGTCTGGCCCTGGCTCGAGGGCGTGGGGCAGGACGCGCGAGGCACGCTGCGCGGGTTGCGCAGGAGTCCCGCGTTCAGCACCGGCGTGATGCCCACGTTCGCGCTGGGCGTGGGCGCCAATGCAGCCATGTTCTCGTTCCTCGATCGGCAGATGTTCCACGCGCCCGCGTTGATGTGCGACGCGGCGTCAGTCCATCGGGTTTATTTGTACAAGCTGCTAGATGGCGTCGAGACCGAAAACAGCAGCCGGTATGCGCGCCATGCCGATCTCGAGCGCTGGATGACATCGTTCTCCGCAGTCGCGGGTTTCACGACCGACCAGCTTGCCGTTGGTGTCGGACAAAACGCGCGCGAGCTGCGCGTTGGTATTGTCACTGCGAGCTTCTTTAACTTCTTCGACGCTCCGCCAGCCGCTGGCCGGTACTTCACTGCGGCCGAGGCCCGTCTGGCCAAACCGGTGGTGGGCGGATTGGTCAGCACACTGGCCGCATCGCGCGCGGCACACCTGCGCGACGATGCCGATCGCGACATTCCGAGTTCCTGGATCCTCTCCAACGCTGCGCCCATCGGGCTCGTGCCCGGCACGTTTGCGCTCGCGCCCTGGCTCGGTTTCCTGGGCTTCGTGGTCGCAATCATCTGGTTATGGCTGGATGCGGCGTCGGTTGGGAGTGTCGCGGCGCGCATCGTAATCTCCATTCAGCACGGATCGGATTGACCGCGCGGCACGCAGTGCGGGCAGCGCTCCCGCCTGGGCCGTGAATTGCACAACCGATACATGCGGCGGCGCGCTTGTGCACTTGACCGCGCTCAGCGCGGCTAAATGCACAATGGTCCAGATGCATCTGCCGCCGATGTGCGATTGACCGCGTCCAGCGCGGACTTTTGCACAATCGTCATTCCGGCCGTCACGATTGTGCAATTCACGTCGGGATGCGGGCTGTTTAGCGCGCAATCGTGCCATCATGCCCACGCGCAACCGCGCGCGCTGGCAGGTCCGTTACGGCATCTTTAGTCGGCGCGCAGCGCGATCAATGGGTCGACCCTGGTCGCGCGCAGCGCGGGGCGCAGCGTGGCCGCGAGCGCAACTATGATGAGCAGACCGGCTACGGTGGCGTAGACCAGGGGATCGCGCGCGGACACGGAGAACAGCAGCGGCTCTACCCAGCGAGCGGCCACGAGCGCGGCAGCACTACCCAGCGAGATGCCGGCCACGGCGAACACGATGCCCTGTCCGGCGATGAGTCCAAGGACACTGCGCGTGCTGGCGCCCAGGGCAATGCGCACGCCCAATTCGCGCGTGCGTTGAGCCACGGCGTAGGCGATGACGCTATAGAGTCCGATGGCGGCCAGGATCAGCGCGAGTGCTGCGAACGCGACGAACATGGTCGCACCGAACTGCCACGACCGGCGCTGCGGTTCGATGAGCTCGTGCATGGTCGCCAATCTGATGTAGGCCGGTGCGGGCATTTCGGCCTGCAATCGCTGGCGCAAGCTCTGCAGTTGATCTTCGGTGTTGCCGCGCACGCGTACGAACAGGCCGCCCCGCGATGCACCGAACAGCTTCCGATACTGCGCCACGGGCAGGTAGTACCAGAAGTTGGGATCGTCGCGAATGCGGCGGCTGCGAATATCCTCGGCCACACCCACCACGGTCAGGAACGGCATGGTGTCATTGCCGATGCGCATCTGTTTGCCGATGGGATCCAGGCCCGGCCACAGTGCGCGCGCCATGGCCTGTGTTACGACCACGATGGGCAGCGCGTTAGCGCCATCCTGTTCCGTGAAGCCGCGGCCGCGCACGATGCGCGTGCCCATGGTCTCGAAGTAGTTGACCGAGCCGGTCTGCAGGGTGAAGCGTCCCAGGCGCCCGATGGAGTCGCGACCGGGCACGAAGGGCACGCCGCGGCCTTCGCTGCCCCAGAACGGAACGGAGACGGCGAGCGTTGCGCTGTGCACGCCCGGTGTCTTTTGCGCGGCGGCCTGCAGCCGATCGAGCAGACCGTACAGCTCGGGTTGTTTCAGGTTGGCCCCGCGCAACTCGGCGTCGACGTAGATCACGTTGTCGACATCGTAACCGAGACGGAACGAGCGCACGTTCAGCAGGCTGCGCACGAACAACCCGGCGCCCACCAGCAGCATGACCGAAAGCGCACCCTGGAACAGCAGCAGTCCGGTGCGCAGTCTCGATTTGCGATACGCACTGTCCCGCATGCCGGCTTTGAGCGCGCCGGCCAGGTCCGAGCGCAGGGTTTGCAGCGCGGGCGTGAGTCCGGTGAGCAGAACCAGGCCGAGCGTCAGCACGGCCATGAAGGCCAGCGTGCGCGCATCCGTGGCCACGGCACGTGTACTATCGGCACCCGGAAAGAGGGAACGCAACGCGCCGCCGCCCCATTGCGCCAGCGCCAGGCCCAGCGCGCCACCCAACAGAGCAAATAACAGACTCTCGACCATGAGCTGTTGCAGTAACCGGACGCGCGTGATTCCGAGCGCCAGGCGGAGCGCAATCTCGCGGCGCCGATGTAATGCGCGCGCAAGCAATAGATTGATGACATTGGCACAGGCAATCAGGAGCACGACCAGCGCAACACCCATCACCCAGGCAACGACTTTCGCATCGGCGCCCGCCTGCGGACCACGGCCCATGAGCACCGAGGCCAATTCCCCGCCTGCCCGCGACTGTTCCGCGCTGGGCATGGACGACGACCGTTGCCGCTCCTGCTCCCAGCTCCGTGCGTGCGCCGCGCTCAGATCGGCATTGGCCGCGTCTATGGACTCGCCCGGCCGGCGCCGCACCATCATCTCCAGCCAGCTCCAACCGTAGTGGTCGGCGAAATCCGTGTTGCGCGCGTGGCCGTAGGCCGTGATGGGAATGAAGACGGCCGGTGCACGCCCTTCCGCGATACCAACAAACGGCTTCGGCGCAACGCCAATGATGGTGTAAGCAGCTTCGCCCACGTGCAGCGTCTGCCCGAGCACGGTGCGCGAGCCCGCGTATTGCGATTGCCAGAAGCCGTAGCCGAGCACGGCCACACGGGCGCCCGCGGGCCGCTCATCCTCCCGCCTTGTGTAGAAACGACCGAGCACGGGTCGCACAGCAAAGAAGTCGAAGTACGATGCACTGGCCGCGGTCACTTCCAGCTCGCGCGTTTGTTCGCCCTCACCGACCGGAAGCGGTCGAGTGGCGAACGCGGCCGACGCCTCGAACGAACGCGAAAGCTGCCCCAGGTCGAGGTAGCGCAAATACGCGAGCTGGCGATCCATGGTTGGATTGCCATTCCACAGATAACTCACGTACACGCGGTGCACGCGCTCCGCAGCACGCAATCCCGCGGGCGGGCGCAGCAGCAGGCGGTCCACAATGCCGAACATTGCGGTGTTGGCGCCCATGCCCAGACCCAACGTGAGAATGACGCCCGCCGCAAATCCCGGCCGCGCCCGCAGTGCGCGCCACGCGTAGCGCAGGTCCTGCAGTAGCGCATCCAGAAGCGCGATACCGCGCGCATCTCGCGCCTCCTCCTTGACCACATCCAACCCGCCAAACGCCGCGTGCGCACGCCGCTCCGCCTGGGCCCGCGTCAGGCCCGCCCGCACGTGCTTTTCCACTTCATGCTCCAGATGAAAGTGCAGCTCGTCCTCCAGCTCCTGTTCCACCACCTGCCGACGAAACAGAGCGCGCAAGCGAATTCGAATCTCGGATAACATGCTATACCATCCTCAGTACCAGCTCGACCACGGCCGTCAGCTTCTCCCACGCCGCCGTTTCCGCTTCCAGCTGCTTGCGGCCCGCGCGCGTCAGCTCGTAATACTTGGCGCGCCGGTTGTTGTCCGATGCGCCCCAGCTCGCACGTACCCAGCCGCGCCGCTCCAGTCGATGAAGCGCCGGATACAGCGACCCCTGCGGGATGCGCACCTTGCCCTGCGTCACCTGCTGGATGCGCTCGGAGATCGCCCAGCCGTGCTGCTCACCCAGCGAGAGCGATTTCAGGATCAACAGGTCGAGTGTGCCCTGCGGCAGATCCAATCGTTGGGTCATAGAAACACTCCGCGGCGCCGTTCCCCCTCCGTCTTCTACAGGAAGGTGTCGTGGCTCATGTAGAAGCGCAAGGGGGAGAGTTATTGCAGCGCGGCGCGCAGCTCCTGCGCGCGCTTTCTGAACGGGTGATCGGCGGGCAGTGTGGAGGCGGCCAGCCAGCCGTCGATGGCCGTGATTTGGCGTTCGGCCTGCGCTTTTTGCCCTTGTTGCAAGAGCACATCGGCCAGTCTCAGCTGGACGCGGATGGTGCTGGCGTGGGATGGTCCAAGCGCGCGCTGGCTGATGCGGGCTGACGCGCGCAGTTCGGTCTCGGCGCGGGTTGGCTGACCCATCAGCAAGTAGGCTTCGGCGATGCCGTGGTAGAGTTCGGCTACAACGCGATGGTGGTCGCCGTAAATCTGGCGCGCGAGTCGAAGCGCTTCACCGGAAAAGATCAGGGCCTGCTGCGGGCGATTGGCGCGGCGCTGCAAGTCTCCCATGATGCGCAGCGAAGCGGCGAGTTGATCGGGTGTCGTGCCGGTAGCCGTGCGTTGGATATCGATGGCGTTCTGCAACAGCGACTCCGCTTCGGCGAGGTTACGCTCAGCGATCAGTTCGGCAGCCAGACTGGTCATAGCAAATCCGACGAGTGGGTGGCGCGGCCCTAGCAGGCGTTGGCGACGCTGGAGGATTTCACGGAATACGAGCGCGGCCCTGGCGTGGTCGCCGGCAGCGGCCCACATGGCGGCCAGGTTGCTCTGAACGGTAAAGGTGCGCGGATGATCATCGCCCAGGATGCGGCGGAACGCGACCAGCGCGGACTCGGCCATTACGGCCGCACTGTTGAGATTGCCCTGACGATATAGCACAACCGACAGGTTGCTGGTTGTGATGGCTACGCCCACGTTCTGATCGCCCAGCACGTTGCGGCGCATGTCCAGTGATTCGCGATACAACGCAGTAGCCTCTTGGTAGTCGCCGCGGGCTTCGCTCACTACGCCCAGGTCATTGAGCGCGCGCGCCAGGCGCGCGTCGCCCGGTGCATCGAATACGGCACGGCCCACGGTAATCGCCTGACGCAGCAGAGTGTCGGCGGCGGGCAGATTACTCTTCTGGTGTTGCAGCCAGCCCAGCAGGTTGAGTGAAGCTACCAGGTCCGGATGCAGTTCACCGTACAGCGTGCGCCGGATGTCGAGTGCAGCACGAGCCAGTGTATCAGCCCGTGCAAACAGTCCCAGCTTCTCATACCCTTCGGCCAGCACGTGCATCATCTCGGCGCGCAGCTCGTCATCATTGGCGTAGGCTGTGCCCACGGTAGCGGCGCGCCGGTCCAGCAGCTGGCGCGCGGT
>JBOHRF010000349.1:0-5609 GCA_050732575.1 Longimicrobiales bacterium | reverse complement strand
GTACGCGGGCGTGCCTACGGCAAAACCAGTTTTCGTTAGCCGACTACTATCGCCTGCCACGTCGATTGCGGCAGCAATGCCAAAGTCTGCCACCAGCGCGTGCCCACCTGAAAGCAGGATGTTCTCCGGCTTGATGTCACGGTGGATCACGCCCCGTCCGTGCGCGTGACTCAGCGCATCCGCTACCTCGCGCGCGATGTGCAGCGCATCGTCAAATGGTAGCTGCTTCTCACGTACCAACCGATCACGCAGCGACTCACCCTCCACGTACGGCATCACGTAGTACAACAGTCCATCCGCATTACCGGAATCGTGCAGCGGCAGGATGTGCGGGTGCGCGAGATTGGCCAGGGTTTCGATCTCGCGCAGGAAGCGCTCGGGTCCCATCAGCGCGGATATCTCGGGGCGCAGCACCTTGAGCGCGACGCGTCGCTTGTGGCGCAGGTCCTGGGCGAGGTACACGACGGCCATGCCGCCACTGCCCAGCTCGCGCTCGAGCCGGTAGGTGGCAGACAGGGACGCTTCGAGTCGTACGCGCAGCGCGGTCATGTGGCCCTGATCGAAGGCGGGCATGCAGTCCCAAGCTAATCAGGCGACTCTCGCCGGTCGATGAGGGGCGGAGCCGGTCGCCCGGTCATCGGTGCAAGATGGCCAACGCTCACCAGCTTGAACCAGTGCGATGTGAGCGCACGCTTTGTTACAATGCGCCGGTCGTGGAGCCGGGCAGAATGAGGTTTGCCTCACCGGATCCATCTGACAGCGCAATTGAGAGCGCGTGATCAGGTTCCCCTGATCGTCCGCTCATGCGCGCCTTGCCTGGCGGCGCAGCGCTTCCAGCGTGTCAACCATGGCTTCCCTGCCCGGCACGGCGCTGAATTCCAGGGCCCAGGTTTGGATATAGTCCCAATCGAGCGTAGTACTTTGCCGCTGGATGATGCCAGAGACATCCTCGAGATCGCGCGCGCGCCCGGCAAACAGTTTGTGCAGAATCAAGTCTTCAGCGGTAGCAAACGGAATTGCCTCGCCGGCCAGATTGATGAGTAACGCATGGCCAATGGCCTGTGCCTCGTAGGGTGTCGTGGAAAAAATGAGATCAACGCGAATGCCGGTGACGGGATCGGCGGCCGGCAAGACGAATGTTTCGCGCACGAAGCTCTCGATGTTCGATACCAGCGGTTCGAGCGCCGCAGCGTGACAGACCGCCAACGTGTCGGACAGCCGATCCGGTCCGGCACCCAGCGTCACATCGATGTCCTGCGTGAGCCGGGGCTCGCCGTGGAGCAAAACTGCTTGTCCGCCGATGAGCATGAACGGCAACTGGCGCGCGCGTAGCTCGCGAGCCAATCGAACGATGAGGTCGGTCAGATCAGGATGAGACGGGTAGACCATTCAGGACGCGAGCAAGAGTGATGTCGGCGGCAAGGTCACTCTCCCAGTCACTGCCGACCTTCGGGTTGACCAGGCGAGCGTGGTCCCAGAGCCCAGCGAAGATGACAAGCGCCCGCTCGTACGTGAGCGAACGCAGCCGCGCGCGTTGATAATCCGCATCAAGTTTTTGCAGTTTCTCCGCCGATCGAATCATGGCCTCAACCTACAAGTTCGGCCGTGTGTCGCAAATGATACTCTGACGATTCCGCTGAGCGAGTTGTTCGCAGACCTCCGCTGACCCTTGCAGCTTACGGGATCGTAGCCAGCAGCGCTGTTATGTGATGTGAGATTTATGTCGGAGCGCGGTCCCTGGTGACTATCGCCGATTCCCGAGCCGCAGCGCACGGCCAGCTAATCCAGCAGAGCGCTGACCAGACCGCTTCGGAGCCGGAGTCGTGCAGCGGCAGGATGTGTGGATGTGTGAGGTTGGCCAGCGTTTCGATTTCGCGCAGAAAACGCTCGGTTCCCATGACGGCGGAGATCTCAGGTCGCAGCACCTTGAGCGCGACGCGGCGCTTGTGGCGCAGGTCCTGGGCGAGATAGACCACTGCCATACCGCCGCTGCCCAGCTCCCGGCTCCAGCCGGTAGCTGGCGGACAAAGACGCTTCGAGGCGCGTGCGCAAGTCGTTCACGTGAGTCCGATCGAGCAGGTAGGCAGTCCCAAGCTAAGCGATGGTCTCTATGGGGTCGATGGCAGCGACATTGACGCTCGTGTTCGGAATGACTGAATCAGCTTTCGGAGTGCCCCGCCGGAAGGGCCAAAGTGCGACCTCGAGGATACGCTTGAACGGCTACCATCCGAGGTTACATTCCCATGAGCGCGGCAGGCACCTCATCATGGCAACGAAACCGATGCCCTCGTACTCTCCCGACGACCTGTTCGATCTGCCATTGCCACCCGGCGTCATCGGCTTCGAGCTGGTTGATGGGGTCCCGGTCGAAGTGACACCGGTCGGTCCGGATCATGGGAGTCTCGCCGTCGAGATCGCATTGCGCATGCATACACACGTGCGGGAACACGACATTGCTGGCCGCGTCTACGGCGAGGCCGGATATGTGCTTGGCCTGAGGCGCGATCCCAAACGCGTGCGTGGTCCCGATGTCTCGTTCCTCAGCACGGAAAGCCTGCAACGTCACGGTGGCAAACCGGCGCGCGGCTTCTTTCGTTGCGCACCGGATCTGGCCGTGGAGATCGAATCGGCCGAGCGTCCGAAGGCGCTGCAGCAGCGCATTCAGGACTACCTGGACGCGGGCACGCGGCTAGTGTGGGTGATTCATTCCGAGACGACCGCAGCAACCGTGTATCGCGCGGACGGTTCGGCGCGGCTGCTGCGCGAGTCGGATGCTCTCGATGGTGAAGATGTTCTGCCGGGTTTGAAGATTCCGCTGCGCGAGTTGTTCGAAGACGCGATCTGACTTCCTGCATGTCGCCCGTCGTCCATTCCTTGTACTTCGTGCACTGACACGATGATGGTGGCAAAGCCGGTGCTCGTGGTCTGAGGCCACCTTCCATGAGCGCGATTCGACAAGCACCTATTGCCGCTTCTTTAGCCTCGCCGTCACCTCAGCCGCCCAATTGGCCACGTAAATCACCTTCGCTGTTGAACCGGTGCTCTTTGAGAACACGAACGTCCTCCCGTCCGGCGCCACATCGTACTGCTGGTGGTTGCTGCCCCGGATATAGGGATCGTCCATCACAAACTCGCGCGCTGTAACCACAAAGTTCGGCGTTGTCCTCAGGCGGGCAGCCATGAGTTGCCGACGCGCAGTTCGATAGAATTGCGCCGCGACGCGCGCCTGCCAGTGCACGTTGGTCACGTGCTGAAAGTCGCAGCGGGCGTGTGCCCGTTCTCGAGCTCACGCCGGCTAATCCAGCAGAGCGCTGACCAGGCCGCTTCGGATCTTGGGGATGAACCAGGTCGATTTGGGCGGCATCAACCGATCCTGCAAGCACACATTCACGAACTGCTGCATGGTGACTGCCGGTAAGGTGACTGCATAGCGGAATCGTCCGGCATCGACCTCGCTCTGGAGCCAGCCGGCATTGCGATTGGCGCCCACGAAGGTCAGTCGATCATCACGGGCATCGGATATTCCGAACATGCCCGCAAAGAGATTGCGCTGCACGATGTCGGCGTCGATGTCTTGTGCTGCGTCGTTGGGATCAAACGTGCCCGCGCGCGGGCGGAGCACCCACCAGGTCTGGCCATCATAAAAGCCGATCTCGTGCGTGCGGGTTGGCTGGAAACTCCCCTTGCCCTCGTACTTGCTCACCTCGAACGACTTGCTGAGCGCGCCGTTCAGATCGGCGACCCTGGAAACCTCGTTTTCGATCAGCCGGTTGTACGGCGCGATGGTCATCGTCCTGGCCGGGAAGAACACCGCAAGGTAGTGCGAATAGCCGAGCATGGCGGCGGCGGCGCTGCGATGATTGCCATCGGCGACATACGCATGAGGCTCGTTGGTAATTAAAGCGCGCAACCGCTCGATCGTGTTTGCGTCCTGCACCAGCCAGACGCGGTGATGGTTGCCGGCTTCATCGTCAGTCTGGAAGCTGGACTTGTTCGTTTTTGCGTGTGCTTCCAGCGCAGACTGCAGCGCGCCGCTCGCATCATCAACCGCCAGGTTGACCGTGCCCATGTCGGCGCGCGTGGCTTCGGTCAGCCGCGCGCGGCCCCGCGCCTTGGACTCGCGGATGCCTTCATTGCGAATGATGGTGCCTCGCGGATTCTCGGGCGTACGGATCTCCGCGGTCCGGGCCATGCCCCCCAGCCCGATCTGAGGCGCATTGCGCGCTTCTGGCCGCGTGATCTGGTAGACCCATAACATGTTCTTCACTTCGCGGGTGCGCGGATCGGCCAGCAGCGGCTTCATGTTGGCGCGCGCCTGCTCGAGCGCTGCGGCGGAATCATCGGTACCAATGTCATCCGGAAACGCGACCGCGCAGTGCGGCATGGTCACCCGGAGTACGGAGGACGGCCGTTCCTGAATCAGCTGCCAAACCTCGAGGTCACTCTGGAATTCATCGTAGTTGGGTGCGCCGATCGCATCGGCTGCAGCCGAATTGACCGGCACCAGCGCGCGAGGAACGGGGTCGATCGTAATCATGGGCGGGAATATCAGTGTCGATCCCACCGCCCACAATCGCGCATGGTTACCGAGGCGAGAACAGGGGGGGGTCGAGGTCGAATCGGCAGAGCGACCCAAAGCACTGCAACAGCGCGTCCAGGACTACCTCGACGCGGGCACTTTACTCGTGTGGGTGATTCACTCCGAGACGAATTCCGCGACCGTGTATCACGGCAATGGCTCGGCGCGACTGCTGCGCGAACCGGATGCACTTGACGGCGAGGATGTGTTGCCCAGTCTGAAGATTCCGCTGGGCGAGCTGTTCGACGAGTCGATCTGAGTTTCGCGACCGAAGTAGGAGGACGGCGTCAGGGTTTTCCAGCGGCCCACGCTGAAGCGGTAAGACCGGTTCGCCTATGGCACAGGCGACGCGTCGGCGTAAAATTTCGGCGTGCACGGTGGTTCCCGATCTCGCCCGGTAACGTTCAACGGTTGGGTGCAGTATGAGCAGACCAGCACGAGGAAAACGCGTCACACTGACTGAATACGAGCGCCTGCCATCGGACGACCAGTACTATCACGAGGTATCGCGCGGATTGCTCGTGCGCGAGCCGCGGCCGGGTGCAGAGCATAGCTGGATCGCGGGTAAGATCTACCGGGCATTGAGCAGCTTCATGGACCGGCACAGGCTCGGTATTGTCCTCATGGAGGCCGGGTTCCGGCTGGCGGATGACCCGCTTACGCTGCGCGGTCCAGATGTCGCCTTTGTCGCCCAGGCGCGCGTGCCTGCGCGTCTGCCGGCGGGCTTTCTAGCCACCGCCCCTGACCTGGCGATCGAGGTGCTGTCACCATCCAATCGAGCAGGCATCATCAACGATCGGATCCGTGACTACTTCGACGCAGGCACGAGCGAAGTATGGATTATCCAGCCGAAGACTCGAACCGCCGTCGTGCACAAACCGGCCGATGAAATCCGCTTGTTCCACGAGACGGACACGCTGTCCACTCCGCTTTTGCCTGGATTCGAGCTTAAACTGACCGAAGTCCTGCCCTGAGCCTGGGTCATTAACTCCGCGAAACGCCGCGCTGGTATCCTGGAGATATTCATACA
>JBOHRF010000348.1:0-5639 GCA_050732575.1 Longimicrobiales bacterium | reverse complement strand
CGCCCGCGCGCAGCGCACAACAGACCGTCCTGCACGACCGGCTGCACCCATCGCGCATCGTCTTGCCCGTCGTATCCAGGTGATGCCAGGAACGGAGGAATGGAGTAACGGACGTTCACGTTCACGCGCACGTGGCCGGTGGACCGGTCGGCGTGTTGGCCTGCGCTGCCGGATGTGGCAATGCTTCTGTTTTGCCATGCTGGCAACCGCCTGTGTGCCACAACCGGCGCCGCGCGCGGGTCGGGCGCGGCTCGGGTATTCCGCAGCAGCATTCCGCAGACAGGAGCTGTTGGAGCGGCGCTTTCGCGCTGGCATCTCGGTCGAGCGCATGTCCGCGTTTCACACCGCCATCACGGGCCGGCCGCATCGGGCCGGCAGCGAGGGCGCGGCTGCGGTAGCGGACACGCTGCAGCGGTTGCTTCACGCCGCCGGTTTGCAGGTCGAGTTGCACTCGTACAGCGTGTATCTCTCCTGGCCGAAAGAGATCAGTGTCGAGCTGGTAGCGCCGGCCAGACAGGCACTGCGCGTGACGGAGCCTGCCTCACCGCTCGATCCCGACACGCGGCATCCCGAGCTCGAACCAGGATTCGTTGCCTATTCAGCATCGGGTGATGTCACGGCCGGCATCGTCTATGTGAATTACGGACTGCCCGACGACTATGCGCACCTGGAGCGCCTGGGCGTTGACGTGCGCGGCCGGCTCGTGATCGCGCGCTACGGCCGCAGCCATCGCGCGGTGAAGGTGCACACGGCGCAGCAGCAGGGTGCGTTGGGGCTGCTCATCTACAGCGATCCCGCCGATGATGGGTTTGTGCGCGGTGAAGTCTGGCCCAACGGCTACTGGCGCACGGCCGAGCAACTGCAGCGCGGCAACGCCAAGTTCAGCTGGTTCTGGCACGGTGATGCGCTGACACCGGGCACCGGGGCTGTGGCCGATGCGCAGCGACTGGATCCTGCGCAGGCGCCCACGCTGCCGCGCATCCCGGTGGCCGTGTTGTCCTACGGCGAAGCGCGCAAGGTTCTGGAGCAGCTGGGAGGGACGGCGGTTCCGCAGGGATTCCAGGGCGCCTTGCCCTTCACGTATCACCTGGGCAATGACAGCGTACGCGTGCGCCTGAACGTCCAGATGGAAGCCGGCCAGCGCACCATCCGCAACGTGATCGCGTACGTGCCCGGAACGCGCATCGAGCGCGGCGTGTTGCTGGGCACACATCACGATGCCTGGACGTTCGGCGGTGTGGATCCCGGAACGGGCGCTGCTGCGCTGTTGGAGCTGGCGCGTGGCCTGGGCGCATTGCGCAGAGCCGGCTGGCAGCCGGCGCGCACCATCACCATCGCATTCTGGGATGCCGAGGAATACGGCCTGATCGGTTCCACCGAATATGCCGAGCAGCGCGAGCAGACTCTGCGCGAGCAAACCATCGCCTACATCAACACCGATCTCTACACGAATGGCCGGCTGGATGCAGGCGGCTCTCCATCACTCCGCGATTTTCTCATCGATGTGGCGAAGGATGTGCCGACATCACGCGGGACGTTGTATGACGAATGGCGTGCGGACGAGTGGGCGCGTCAGCCTGCCGACCGCAAAGCGCGCGGAATCCAGGACTTCGAGGTCCAGCTCAAAGCGCTGGGCAGCGGCGCTGACTTCGTGCCCTTCCAGGATTACCTGGGCCTGCCCACGCTTTCCATCGAATTCAATGCCATGGGTGGTTATGCATACGGGCCGTATCATTCCAACTACGACACGCGCTTCTTCGTGGAGCGTGTGGCCGATCCGGGCTTCCGCCGCGGCGCCGAGCTGGTCAGTGTGCTGGGTACCGTCGCGCTGCGCCTGGCGCAGGCAGAGGTTCTGCCCTTCCGATTCTCTCACTACGCAGATCGGCTGCGCGAATATGTGACGGCTGCGTCGGGTTGGTTGAATGCCGGTTCCGCACAGACAAACTTCGCGCTGGACCTGGCTCCGTTGCAGGATGCTGTTGCTCGCATTGCTGAACAGGTCGCAACGCTGGAGCGACGCATCGATGAAGGGCTGTCGACGCGCCGGTTGCCATCAGCAGCATCGCCTCAGCTCGACGACCTGTTGGCGCGGCTCGAACAACGATTGCTCGACGAGAGCGAACCGGCCCACGCACGCTGGTACCGCCACGTAGTGTATGGCTGGAACATCTATTCGCTCTACGATGGCCAGCCGTTCCCCGGTCTGGCCGAAGCCATACGTCTGCGCGATCCAGCCCGCGCGCGCCGCGAAGTCGAACGCATCGGCACCGCGCTCGAGCGGTTGCGTGATGGACTGGCCGCTGCGACCGCGCTTGCCGATGCTCGTGAGCCGTAGGCATCAACCGCTGCAACTCACTTCCGTTGCAGCGCCCGCGCAGCCGGTCTGACTGGCGGACCACCACCCCGTTCTCCCGTTTTGGCCCAACTTGACGTGCACGATGCCTCCTCGGCATGGCCTGGTCGGGCGTTCGGCTCACGATCAAGCAGCATCGATAGTTGTTTGAGCCACTTCGTGGGAACGTGGTGGTGGTCCGCCAGTCGGCGTGATGAAGTCGGGCTTCACCTGGTGCAATGAGAGGTGTTCTCACTGCCCGTTCCTAAACAACTTGCAGGCCAACTTGCCCGCAAACGCAAGCGATTGCGATTGCGACGGTTGCGATTCCGATTGGAGGCCCAGGTTCAGGCTCGAGCATTCGATCATGGGACGTGGGGTCCGCGATCCAACACAGCGGGCGTGGGCCTCGCCCAAGCGCCCGTCCCGCCCGTTACCGCGTCAATGTCAACGGGCCGGCGCGCACAATGAACGTGGTGTCGCGCGGCTGCACGATGCGCAGGCGCACGGCGGCGTAGTAGGTGCCGGAGGGCAGGGAATCACCCAGCATCTCGGTTAGCGCCGATGGGTCGGTCGAGATGTAGGAGTTTTGATTCGAGAGGATGGTTCGTTGTTGCGGGAACGGCGTGCACGGGGCCGGCCGAGACACGCGCGACTGATCCCAACGGGGCGCACCGGCATAGTCCGCAGCGCCGTAAAGCAGAAGCGTGGGCGAGCATGCGCCTGCAACGTACTCCAACACAGACTTCAATGTCGTGGGATTGCCGACCGTCACCATGCCATAACGCCAATCCGCCGGGGCAATGGCTGTGCTGCCCGTGAACGAATGCTGAGAAACCGGGGGCAGGAAAGGCGTCAACAGGGTCCAGCTGCGGTTGTGCACTTCAGCCCACGCCGGCGTATAGCCACCGAGGATGATCATGATTTCCAGGATCTGCCGGCTGGTGCGCACGGTTGCGTGATCCAGCAATGCAAAACCGTGTTCGGGAGTGCCGCCATCGTAAAACAGACGCAAGGCCAGCTTCTCCAATGCGGCTGCGTCGGTATCCCGATCGCGGACCAGCCAGAGGCGGACTGCCTCATAGGCGGCTGCATCGGCCACCTTCACATCATCCAGGAAATCCTCGCTCATCAAGTAGGCATCGGCACCCATTACATCGAAGACCCCGGAATTGTTGACGGCCGGTGGCAGCACCCAGCCGATGCGTCCGCGATAGTTGAGGCCGAATGCGCGGGGATAGCTGCACACGGTCGGACACGCAAGATCGCCATAGGTAATACGAAACAGCGTGATGTTGTCGGCACGATCGGCGAGCAGTTGCTCGTAGCCACGGAGAGTGGGAAGGCCGGTTCGCACCAGGAATTCCTGAATATCCCTGGGCACGTCAACCGTTACGATGTCATCGGTGGAGCAGCCCGCGACACCGACCAGAGAAATCGCGATCAACAACCGCCTGAACCTGGGCACGCGCATCCTCACCTCATTACCTGACGGACAGGGGGCGGCCCACCTGTGAAAATTAGCGCGGCCGCTGCCGGATTGTAATAATGAGCATTAGCACAATTTGTTACATCCCACAGTCATCGCGACTGTCGATAGAGCGCTTCGTAGGTCGTTTTGAAGCGCTGCAGATCGGTAGTGGTCAGGCTGCGCATGGCGTTGGTCACGCGGCCGCGGAGGTTCACAATACCTGCGGTAAGACTGTCAAACCGGTAGCGGCGCAACACGAGGACGTAGGAAGTGCCGGGCGCATCGGTGCGCTCGACAATGGCCAGGATGTCGAGCGCGGCCTGGAAGTAGTGATTGGCGTAGATGCCCTTGCTGCTCACCAGCGTCATTTGGGGCAGCGCGGTGGGCGTATAGACAGACACATGTGTGATATTGAGGATGGGTCGCAGGCTGGGCAGCTCGTCACGCGACCAGAACACGACATCGCTGGCACGCTCCAGTTTGGAGCGCGGGTAGCTGTCCAGGTACTGCTGGAACTCGGGCACGTATTGGTAAAGGAAGCGAGGTGTTGCGGCCAGCTCACGCAGCGCTCGACTCGCTTCCACGCCACCGCGATCATCGTATACCAGCATGGCCGCATCGCCGCGCGCCCGATAATCGTTCACAAACTCCATCATCCTCAGCCGCACGTATGCGGTCACGATGGCGGCGGCCGCTTCCTCGCTGCCCGCGCTCTTTTCGCGCAGCTGTTTCATCTCGCTGGCGGGCAGCTTGAAGCTGCAGTCGCCCGGCTTGCACGAGCGCAGTTCCTTGACGTCCTCGGGTGTCACCAGCACGCTTTGCACGTTGCCGGCCTGCGCCGGTGCATCGAACAGGCCCATGCGAGTGCGCGTAGGACCGCGCAGGTACTGCGGGAAGTCTTTGACCCGACCGACCAGGAACGAGCGTGGCGCCGCGACCGCAATCATGCCAAACACGCCGATGTCCCGCGGGCCGGCCATGGAAACGACTTTCGTAACCGGCTGCGCGGTCGCTGCCGTCTGCAGTTCGGCCGCCGTCAGGCCGACTTCGCGCTGCAGAAAATCCCGCAGGTTGGGCGGGTCCTGCTGCGCCTGCACCGGTGTGCACAGCAGCGTTGCGCCGAGCAGCGCAGGCAGAGCTTTGGCTGGGTTCATGGTGCGGAAATACTGCACCGGCACCTCCCCAATTCAAGGCTGTAATTGCCGGCTGTAACGAAAGTTGAGGCATCTGACACGCAGCGAGCACCAGAGCCGTGGTCCTCAACGCAGAGGTTCTTGTGGCCAGTGGAAGTACATCATCACGGTGAAACGGCGGCGGCGGTGGTGGTAGCGGCGCCGGTGCCCGGATCGCCGGATTGCTGGTTGCTGCACTGCTCGCGCTCGGCCTCTACTTCATGGTGCTGCAGCCCCGTCGCAGCCGAACCGACGTCAACATCGATGTCAACGTACCGGACGCAGTCACGCCCGATGCCGGTTCGGGCAAGGGAACGAACTCCGGTCAATAATACTCACAAATCACACGGGCAACGCGCTCGAAGTACTGCGGCTCATTGTTCGCGCAGAGCTTCGAGCGGATGCACGCGTGTGGCGCGCAGCGCGGGCACGGCACAGGCCAACGCGGCCACCGCCAGGAAGGCCAGAGCCACGGCAGCAAAGGTAACGGGATCCGTGCTGGCCACGCCTACCAACTGACTTTCCAGCACGCGCGTCAGCGCAAACGCAGCCAGCAGTCCGGTGAGCACGCCGGCGCCGGCCAGACGCAATCCCTGGCCCACTACGAGTCCCAGGATGGTGTGCCGGTCAGCGCCCAACGCCATACGAATGCCAATCTCATTGG
>JBOHRF010000347.1:0-5693 GCA_050732575.1 Longimicrobiales bacterium | reverse complement strand
CTTGACCGTACGAATCGCTTCGTCCAGTCTATCCGTAGCTTCGGAGGTGTACCGTCAATTCCTCCGGCAGGACTTTCACCTGCGTGGATACATCACCTTCGTGGCGCACCGTGAACGAGAACGTGAACGTACGCATGCTCGTTCTCGTGCTCGTCCGTTGATTCGTTAGTTCTTTTCCGGTAGTAGCACAAACCGCATGTAGTTATTCGTATTGAAGTATGTCCGCGCCGCTTGCTGTATCTGCGCGGGTGTGAGCTGGCGGATCATTTCATCATAGGGCGCCAGCAGTCCCGCCAGGTCCTCGCCTGATTGATCGCGTGCAGCAATGTTGGCGGACCAGTAGCCGTTGGTCTTGAGGTTCGTTTCACGCGTGCGGACCATTTGCTCCTTGACCTTTTCGACGTCAGCGGCAGTGGGTCCAGTGGCCTTGAGCGAATCGATCATGGCGAACACGGTCCTGGCCAGCGGCTCCACGTTTTCCGGTGAAGAATCGAATTGCACCTGGAACGCGTACTCCTGCCGTGGTGCGCGCGTGCCGTCACCGCCTGCACCGGGGCTGTACGTGCCTCCCAGTTTTTCGCGCAACACGTTGTCCAGGCGAATCTGGAACAGGTCCGTCAGTGCGCGCAGCGCGAAGCGGTTGGCGGGTGTGTACTGGAATGGGCCCGTGAAGACGATGAGAGTACTGGCCTTCGGTTCCGCGCCCTTGCGAACAGTTTTTTCGATGACACCCTTGGGTGTGGTCATGCCCGGGTCCTTCCACGTCTCTTTACGGCCGGTGGCCGGCAAGGTCGCCAGGTATTTCTCGACGAACGGCTTGAGTGTAGCCAGGTCGACGTTGCCGACGAACAGGAATGTGAAGTCGCCGGCTTCGGCAAAACGATCCTGGTAGATCTGCAGCGCCCGGTTCGGATCGACTTCATTGAAGGCAGCGAGTGTGATGGGCCGACCACGCGCGTGATTCTGGGTCATGGTCACCGTAATGGTATCGAAAAACACGGCGTCGGGATTGGCGCCCCGATTGGTCAGTTGCGGCGTGACCTGGGCCTTGAAGGCCTGGAATGCCGTGGTATCCAGCCTGGGCGCAGTAAACGACAGGTGCACCAGCTGCAGCAGTGTCTCGAGGTCTTTCGGCGATGCCGTACCATTGAGCCCCTCAGTGGTCAGCCCGATGTTGGCGCGGGCGTTGACCGCCTTGCCCGCCATCTTCTTGCCCAGATCGATGCGGTTGAACTGACCCAGCCCACCCAGCTGAACAATCTGGCTGGCCAGAGATGCGGACATGACGTCGCGATCCGGCACCAGCGAGCTGCCGCCCTCACTGTAAGCGCTGAACACGATCTCATCGGCCTTGAAATCGGTGGGCTTGATCAACACGCGCGCACCGTTGGAGAGGCGCCACTCCGTGATGTTGACCACCGGGATGTTGCGCTCCTGCACAACACGACCAGGCGCGGGCAGACGTTCGATGAGAGGCTCATCGGAGACGGCTTCCGTGTAGGCAGTCACGGTCGCCTTCGACGCACGATCGAAGACGGCCAGCAGCTCCGGTTCGGTCGGCACCTTCACGTCCGCCTTTTCGGGCGCCTGCACCATGATGATGCGGTTCTCATCCGTGATCCAGCGGCCGGCCAGCGTGTTCACGTCGGCCAGTGTAATGGCGGGCAGTAATTGCTGTGTGAGCGTGTACTCGTACTCGATGCCGGGAATCGCTTCACCGTAGAGGAAGTTGCCCGCGTATTCCTCCACGAATACGGCAGATTGTGTGGTATTGCGCTCGGCGTGGGCACGCTCGTAGCCGCGCAGCAGGTTTTGTTTGGCGCGCGTCAGCTCCGACTCGAGGAAACCAAACTGATCCACGCGCCGCGCCTCGGTGAGCAATGCTTCCACGGCCCGCTCGATGCCGCCATCCCTGGCACCTGCGCCCAGGGAGAAGGCATCCTTGCCGCCGGCAAAGAAGCTGCCCTTGGAAGCACCCGCACCGGTGAACGGTGCGTCCGGCTTCTGCGTCATTTCGAAGAAGCGGTTGTTGAGCATGGTCAGGTAGAGCCGCTCGGTCAGATCACGACGATAGTCACCGACCGTCCGCGTTTCTTCCACTGCCTGTTTGAAGGTGAGCGTCACGCTCGATGTCGTTGCTTCCCGATCGGTCGTAACGGCGACCAGCGGCTGCGCATTGTCCGGCACCGAAGCGTTGGGCCGCGCGCGCGGATTGGGCCGCCGCGCAATGCCCGTGAAGCGCTGCTTGATGAGCGCTTCGATACGCTCTGGATCGAAATCACCAACTGCAATCACAGCCATCTGGTCCGGCCGGTACCAGTCCTGATAGTAGCGGCGCAATTTCGCCGGTGTGGTGGCCATGATGCTTTCCTGCGTGCCAATGGGCAGGCGCGTGGCGTACCGTGAGCCTTTGAGCGCGATGGGCAGCCACTTCTGCATCATGCGGTCGGCCGCGCCCTTACGTCCGCGCCACTCCTCCACCACAATGCCGCGCTCGTTGGTCACTTCCCTAGGATCGAAGATCTGGCCGTGTGCCCAGTCTTCCAGGATCTGGAATGCCTTGTCGACAATGTGCGCGCTGTCCGTTGGGATGGGCAGCATGTACATGGTCTCATCGAATCCGGTTTGCGCATTCAGGTCCGCGCCGAAACGCACGCCGATCGATTGCAGGTAGCTGACCAGCTCGTTCTTCTTGAAGTTGGTCGTGCCGTTGAAGGCCGTGTGCTCGAGGAAATGGGCCAGGCCAAGCTGATCGTCGTCTTCCAGGATGGAGCCAGCCTTCACAATCAACCGCAACTCAGCGCGCTTCTCGGGCTTCTGGTTTTGCCGGATGTAGTACTTGAGCCCATTGGGCAGCGTGCCCATCGTGACCTTCGAATCGGTGGGCAACGGCTGCGCGGGCGATACTGCGGAAGGCGGTGTCTGAGCCAGGGTGGGCGCCGAGATCAGGATGGCAGCTGCGCCCAGCAGGACCTTACGTAACATGTCGAATTCCCCGGAAAGTGACGAAATGATGAAGTGACGTTTGACTGATACCGCAATTATCTTTCTTCGTTGCATCCCGGGCAATTGGGCCGCTACACGGGCTGCTCGTGCCGGCCGCAGACGGCTCATCCGCGGTTCTGAAGGGGGGACCATGGCCATGAAAGACCCGACCGTAATCGCTGAATTCAAGCGGCGGCGCGCCCGCCAGCTCCTGGCTTCCGGACTCGCCATAATCGTCATCGTGCCCATGTTTTTCGGCGGACCGGGCCGAGACGGCGTGGGCGGAATGTCCGAGTCCACGTTCCTTACGCTGGCCATGGTGTTGCTCGCGGGCGCCGCCATCTATTCCTTGATCAACTGGCGCTGTCCGGCCTGCACGCGCTATCTCGGCCGCTCCATCAATCCGGCGTTCTGTGCGAAATGCGGTGCGCAACTGCGGGAGTAACCATGAGCGGATGGACCAACGTTCGATTCTACATCGCCTCGCTGTCGGGGCTTCTGCTGGTAGCATGCGCAACGCCGCAGACGCCAGCACCCATGTCGCGTAGCACAGCTGCGGATCCGCTGGCACCGCCGGGACTGTCGCTGATTGCGGAAGCGGAGGTGCGTCGGGATCTGTTTGCGCTGGCCGGCGATGACATGCGCGGGCGCGAGGCCGGCACACTCGACGAACTGCGCGCATCCGTGTGGCTGGCCGAACGCGCACGCGAAGCCGGCCTCGAGCCGGCGGGCGATGACCAGACCTACTTCCAGTTCTTTTCGCTGCGTCGCCTGCAACAGTCGAATACCAGCCGCATTGCCATCGGCGGCCAGAGCCTGAACCTGTGGCGCGATGTAGCGGTCATGACGCTCACGGATACGGCCGTGAGCGCGCCCATCGTGTGGCTCGAGAATGTCGATTCCGCAACGCTTGCCGCCCACGACCTGAACGGCAAAGTGGCCGCCACGCGCGTACGCCCCATTGGCAATCTGCCTTCGCCCCAGGCAAGCCTGTACGCTCGCCGTTACACCACGGCCGTGGTGAACGCACTGAGCCAGCGCTTGCGTGCCCGCGGCGCGGCCGCGGTCGTGCTGGTAGCGGACTCGCTTGCCGATTCGGCGTTTGAAGTGGTGGCCGCCAACGCGAGCCGCGGTCGGTATCTGCTGAGCAGCGCCAACGAACCACGCGTGGCTCCGACCATGCCCACGCTGCTCGTGAGAAGCACTCGCCTGCAGGCAATCTCGACGCCCGGCAACCGCCTGGATGCCGACCTGGTCGCGTCCAGCTTCCTCTATCCCAGCGTAAACGTGGTAGCGCGCGCGCCCGGGACCGATCCGGCACTGCGCAACGAATACGTGCTCTTCAGTTCACACCAGGACCATGACGGTGTGCGCGGCGCGGTCAACGGCGACTCGATCTGGAACGGCGCCGACGATAATGCCACGACCAGCGTGGCGCTGCTCGCCATCGGGCGCGCGTTCGTACGCCACCCCGGCCGCCGCTCCGCCCTCTTCGTTTGGCATGGCGCAGAAGAACGCGGCCTGCTTGGCTCCAACTATCACGTGCAGGACCCGACCGTGCCGCGGGAATCCATCGTGGCCGTGCTGAACGGCGACATGATGGGCCGCAACCCGGCGGACAGTGCTGCTCTGCTGGGCGTGATCCCGCCGCATCGCAACTCGACTGCGCTGGCGCAAATGGCGCTCGCTGCCAATCGCCGAACCACCGGCTTCGCCATCGACAGCACGTGGGATCGCACCGAGCATCGCGAGGGCTGGTATTTCCGCAGCGATCACCTGCCCTACGCGCGCGCCAACATCCCGGCGCTCTTCTTCACGACGCTACTGCATGGCGACTACCACACGCCGCTGGACGAGCCGTCGCGCATCGACGTGGCCAAGTTGACGCGCATGACGAAGTGGATGTACGCGACCGGGTGGACGGTCGCCGTGACTGCTGCGCGACCCACCATCGATCCGGGGTTCAGGCTCGAGAGATGATGACCGCGATATGACCACAACCTGACTCAGGTTTTTGCAGGGGAGTGACAGGGGAGCAGCGCCAGGCATGATACCCGACCACATGTGCCCGGTCCGCGACGGGTGGTCGCGGTGGAAGGGCGCAAATCTCTTCGGTGAGGGTCATCATGCGCACCATCAGTTCCCGCCTGCTCGCGCTTTCTCTATTGACGGCTTGCACAGCAGGCCATGACACGACAGCTCCCTCGGCGAGTGGGGGCACGCAGGCATTTGGCTTAGTGGTAACGAACCCCTCGTGCGGAGACGTCATCGTCTCCGATCTGCGGTTGGAGAGCGACCTGACCTGTGCGGCCGACGGTCTCACGGTGGCCGGATCCGGCATCAAGATCAACCTGAACGGCCACACCATCGGCGGTGCGGGTACCGGCGCGGGAATCAGAGTGCAGTCCAGCCAGGACGTCTCGATCTACGGTGGCACCGTCCGCGGTTTCCTGCGCGGCATCTACGTTGTCGCATCGACCGGCATCGTCATCAAAGACAACGAGTTCACCGCGAACGGAACCGCCGTCCTCCTGGAGACGTCGAGTGGCAACACCATCAAGGCCAACGTTGCCCGTGAGAATCTACTGAGGGCGTTCATGATTCGGCCTAACTTCACCGGCACCGTGCTCTCCACAAACAACGATGGGGTAGACAACCTTCTCATCGACAACCCGACCGGCATATACCTCATCCGCCAGCCCGGGAAC
>JBOHRF010000346.1:0-5699 GCA_050732575.1 Longimicrobiales bacterium | reverse complement strand
CACGCCCGACACGCCCGACACGCCCGTTACGCCCGTTACGCCCGGACCATTGCGGGCAGATCGAGGGTACGCCATTTTAGTTGCTATGCGCAACTATATTGGAGCACCCGCCCAACCCAGGCAGGCGGGACCCGCGACGCTGGAACGCGACGCGGCCGCGCTCTATACAGTGATGACCGAGCTGCTGCGTTTGTATCAGTTTCGGGACCGGGATCGAGTCGGCTATCACGATTTGACGGTTACGCAGTGTTATGTGCTGGAGATACTGATCAGGCGCGGCCCGCTCACGCTCAATGAGCTGGCTGCGGAGATGTTTCTGGACAAGAGCACGCTGAGTCGCGTGGTCGGTGGATTGGAGCGGAAGCAGGCAGTGAAACGAGCGTGGAATCCAGCGGATGGGCGTTCGATCTTGTTGGAGGCGACGGGTGCAGGTGCGCGCCGTTACGCGCGCGTGGAGGCGGACATTGTGGCGGAGAATGCCAGGGTGCTTTCGGGATTCAGCGCCGCTTCCCGGCGGCAGCTGGTCGTGTTGATCGAGGCGCTGGTGCGCGCGGCGCGTGAGCGGGAACTGGCGCAAGTGACTGAGGATGATCCATGAGCAACAGCACTGCGGATCTGATCCGCGATCTGGAGGCCACGCGTGATGAAACTCTGGTTTTTTTTGCGCTGGGCGAGGACGCGTTGTTGCGTACGTACGGTCCCGGCAAGTGGTCCGTCAGGTTCCTGCTACACCACCTGGCGGACAGCGAAACCGTTCTGTACGAGCGCATCCGCCGGGTTCTGTGCGAGCCCACCCCGCTCTTGATGGTTTATGATCAGGACGTATGGGCGAGGGAACTCGACTACACGCGAGTACCGCTGGAGATCTCGCGTGCAGTGTTCCAATCAGTGCGCAGCGCGATCATCTACTTCGCGGATTTGCACTATGAGAAGGATGGCCATCGTCGCTTTGTCCACAGCACGATGGGTGAACGGACGCTGCGCGACGAATTCGACAAGGTTGCATGGCACAACGCGCATCACCTCGGGCATATTCGCGCGGCGCTTGCCCGCGGAGAAGGTCAAGCGCCTTCCCAGCAATCGAAGCTCTGACCGCAAGGTCAAATGCCCGGCATCAGAAGGCGCCTTCGCGCACTTCAGCGTGCGCCAAGTCAGCGCGCAGCTTTACAATATTGTCTGGTGACACACTCTGGTTCTCGGGTAACGGCACATCACCCTTGGCCTGGCCGATTTGCGTTACACTGCGAATCGTGTTCAGAATGCCGCCGCCGGCCAGCGCCTTCTGACCATCGGCGTAATACTCGAACCAGGGCAGGCCGGCATTTGTGTATTCCGCGGACGTGAAGGGAACGGTGGGCGGATCCTCGCCCGTGATGGCACGCCAGGTCAGCGAATTGGCCAGGTGCACGAAGCAACGGCCACGATGCCTCAGGTCCCAGTCGTTGAATTCCTGTGTGTCCTCGTAGACCTCCTGCGACATCTGACCCCCGGCTGCCAGTCCCATGGTGTATTCATCCGGCGCGCAGAGTTGGTCGTACAACATGGTGGGCAGCTCTGGCACGCGTAGTTGCCGTCGCGGGCGGTAGGCCGATGCCTTCAATGGGTGCACCAGCAGCTGGACGCCGCCGTGCTCCGCATTGCCCGTGATCTGCTCCTCGACGGAATAACCGCTGCCCAGCGGCAGGGCGACGAATTGCCGGATCACGCCCTTGCGCACGCAATAACCATCCAGCCAGGGCTGCGCGGGGATGGACAGGTAGTCCTGTGGGTCACGCACCAGGCCTTCCGCCCAACTCTCTCCCGTGACCGCGTTGATCTTGCCCGCCGCTACTTTCACGGCAAACGGGAATGCGTGGGGCGACCAGAAATGCAGCCACAGCGCTTCGCTCTGGTACATGGGCAACGCCACGCCGCCTCGCCTGGTCCAGTGTGACGGTGTGCGTGCGCCGAAATCATCGACATGGCGCAGCGGAAAGTTGCCCAACCCGGGTGGCAGTGGATAAGTACGATCGTCATCAGGAATGCGCAGCGTTCGCTTGAACGCAACGTGTAACAGCGCGTGCGCGTGCACGTTCGGAAACGAGAACACGAGTTCGTCGTTTATCAGCTCAACCATAGAACCTCTCGATCATTTGACGGTTCACCATTCACCATCGCGGACTTCCCTGACCACGCGCACCAAAATGCTGTCCGGCGCGTGGCGCAGCTCCCGTATCAGCTGGGCAAATAACTGCGGCCGTTTACGAATCGCCTGCTGCACATCCGCTGAGACCTTGCCGGCCAGGGCCAACACCACATCCACATCGAGTCTCAGATCCGACGCCAGCCGCGCCAGCGTCTGCTCCGAGGGCGGCGAGCCAATGTCGCGCTCTACTTTGCTCAGGTAGCTCGGCTCAATACCCAGACGCTCGGCTACCTGACGTACCGAATAACGCGGATCGGAAGCGCGCAGTTCTTCCCGTCGTGCGCGCAGGAAGTCCCCCAGTGACTCAATCCTGCCCATATTGTGTACTATATACTACACAGTACACGACGTCAAGCCACGGCCGGCCGTGGCGCGCTAGACTCCTTGAGCCCATACTCTGCGCGATCCCACTGCACCATCCCGTTCGAAGGAGACCCGGCCATGCACCGCGAGCCCACGCAACCGTCAGGCGTCAGCCGGCGAGACTTCCTCCAGAATGCCATGGCGGGAGCGGCCGTTCTCTCGCTGGGCGATGTGAACATGCCGTTCGGCTCGGCTGACGATCGCGACAAAGTCATCGCGCAGATCGGCGCGCAGCACGCCGACACGCTGCGCGTGCTACGCGAATGGATCGCGCTGCCCTCGATCGCTGCGGAAGACCTGAACTATCCGGCGGGCGCCGAATACATGGCCAAGCTGGCGCGGGATGCGGGGTTCAGCCGGGTCGAGCTGGTGCCCACGCGCGGCAAACCGGGTGTGTTTGGCATGCTGGACAACGGCGCGCGCACAACCCTGGCCATTTATTTCATGTACGATGTAAAGCAGTACGACCCGGCCGAGTGGAGCTCGCCGCCACTGGAGGGACGGATGATCGAGCGGCCGGGCGTGGGGAAGGTCATGATTGGACGCGGCGCAACCAATACCAAGGGCCCGCAGATGGCGTGCTTAGCCGCGCTGCACGCGTTCCGGGCCGCTGGTGTGAAGCTGCCCATCAACATCGTGCTGGTGTGCGAGGGCGAGGAGGAGATTGGATCGCCCAATTTTTCGCAGATTGCCTTCAAGCCCGAGATCGAGGCCGCGTTGCGCAAGTCGGTCGGCATCATCATTCCGCTCGGCAATCAGGATCTGAACGGGGCCGTGCAGGTGAACCTGGGCGCCAAGGGCATCATCGAGCTCGAGCTCGTATCGTCGGGTGAGAAATGGGGACGTGGTCCCAGCAAGGACATCCATTCGAGCCTGGCCGCGCAAGTCGACAGCCCGGCCTGGCACCTGGTGCAGGCACTGAGCACGCTGAAGAAAGCCGACGGTCATTCGCTGGCCGTGGACGGCATGTACGACAAGGTGCGTCCACTCACAGCGGCGCAACGCCGGATCCTGGAAGAGGCGATTCCGAAGATGAATGAGGCTACAACCAAGCGGAATCTGGGGGTGCAGCGCTGGATCGCGGACGAATCGTGGCACGACTCGCTGGTGAGACTCGTGTCTCAGCCCACCATTAACATCGAGGGACTGGTGGGCGGTTACACCGGTCCTGGCGGGAAGACGATTCTGCCGCACCGCGCGGTGGCCAAGATCGACGTTCGCCTGGTGCCCGACATGACTGCCAGGGAAACGCTCGCGCTGCTGAAAGCGCACCTGGCCAAACACGGATTTGGCGACATCGAGGTGAACATGACAGGCGGTTATGATCCCACCGAGACGTCCGCCGATTCGAAGCTCGTGCAGGCGATGCTGGCGACCTACAGAAAGTCGGGGATCGATCCGCTGCTCTGGCCGCGACTCGCGGGTTCGTGGCCAGGCGCCACGTTCACGGCGCCGCCGCTGGGGCTTGCGGCCGGGCAGTTCGGCCTGGGCCACGGCGGTGGTGCACACGCGCCCGATGAATACTGGATCGTGGAATCGAGCAATCCCAAGGTCGCCGGTATGGATGGCGCGGCGGGCTCGTTCGTGGACTTCTTCTACTCGCTGGCGTAAGGCATCGTGGCCAAAATGCTTTCAGTGGCGCCCGCAGCCGCCGAGCACCACACGACGTACGATTCCGCCGCACCCGGAAGCATTACCGTTGGTCTGGCCGGTGGTGCGGGCGCGCAAAAAGATCTCAATCGACGCAGCCGCGAGCCGCGCGTGAGATATTGGGTACCGTCCAGGGCATAAACATCTCAAACGATCGACGGCGGCGAAAACGATTGAGATATTGACGACCACAGGCGCGCTCAACATCGCAGCGGCACGCATCACCTGCATCAATTGAGATGTTGGACACCGGGCTGCACAGAACCGCGCACTACTGAACGCCATGGCCAGGATGGTCGGTGCCTGCGGGCAGCGCTGGATTCGTTCGAGTCGCCCGGCTTGACGCTTAATCTGGTGACGGGCGCCGGAACAACCCGACCAGCACGGCCTTGCCGCGGATGTGCGTCTTCATGGCATCCATGACTGCGGCACGTGTGGCCGCTGCCGTCATGCCCACGGGCTGCACGTTGATCATACTGTCGAGTGCGTATAGCTCGAACATGTAGTGATGCGCGGGACCGCTGGCGGGCGCCGCCGGTCCGCGATAGTACGGCCCGCTCACGCTGATCTGCCGCAACATGGGAGCAGCATTGCCACGACCACTGCCACTCGCCACCATCGGCAGTGTGCCCGGCATTTCCATCTGTGGCCCCTGCGGCATTCCCTCAGGCAGTGATAGGGCGCTGCCGGGGATGTTCCAGACCAGCCAGTGCAGCACATCGTCGAGTCCATCTCCAACGGCCGCATCCGCATCATGCACGATCAGCACGAAGCTCACGGTAGAGTCGGGAGCGTTGGTCCAGGCCAGCGGCGGTGACAGGTCGCGTCCGGGCTGCGCGTGTTTCAGCGGGATCGTGCCGCCATCGCTGAAGGCTGACGATGTGAGCGTCATGATCCGAATGCCGCCGCGTCCGCCGCGTCCGCCTCGTTGCGCACTGGCTGCCGTGCTGCCCAGTACGGAAGCCGTCAGGGCAAGCGCGCACACCAAAACAGGGCGATTCATCGGAACGAGGCCGGTTGGAGTTTGCGCCACGCGTCGTAGCGTACGCGCAGTGTTTTTACCGGATTCAAGTTTTCACTCGCCTTGATCTGGTTAGGTCCGCCCTGTCCCGGCTGCGTGACTGTGATGTACATCTTGTACTTGCCGTTGTTGTGTGCCCACGAGTTGTCGGCACGCGGCGTGCCTTCACCCAGCGCATCGCTTTTTTCCGACATCAAGATGTAGGCGATGTGCGATGTCTTGCCTTCACACGGAATCGCGGGTCTGTCCACGGTGAGCGGCGGGCAGGAGCAGCGGCTGTCGCCGCCGAAATGGTCGGCTGTTTCCAGGGCCGCCATCACTCGATCGGTGAGCGCGCCCTTGGTCTGCAGGAATGCGCGCACGGCATTGGGTACGACCTCGCCCGGACGCAAGATGTTACCCTGAATCGAGTAGTAGATCTGCGTGCCCGGCACCTGGCCCTGCAGGTCTTGCGTGACATAGCCGTTGCTGAGTCCGGAG
>JBOHRF010000345.1:0-5713 GCA_050732575.1 Longimicrobiales bacterium | reverse complement strand
CCCCATCACGTCCAACCTGTATGACGCCGCGGAGACGGCCGGCTTGCCCGTGCACGCCGTGCTGGCATCGTTGGGCTGCGGCAATCCCACCGCACTGGCCGAGCTGAAGCATGGCGAGGTCGTGTTGGACCTGGGCTCTGGTGGTGGCATTGATGTGCTGCTCTCCGCCCGGCGCGTGGGGCCAACCGGGAAGGCCTACGGTCTGGACATGACGGATGCGATGCTCGAGCTGGCACGCGAAAACCAGAAGGCAGCCGACGTCGCAAACGTCGAGTTCCTGAAAGGTGAGATCGAGAACATCCCACTGCCCGACAACAGCGTCGATGTCATCATCTCCAACTGCGTCATCAATCTTTCCGCCGACAAGCGGCGCGTGCTGCAGGAGGCGTATCGTGTGCTCAGGCCGGGCGGCCGCTTCGCGGTGAGCGATGTCATCGTCCGTGGTGCCGCGCCCGCTGCATTGCGGCGCAGCATGGAGTTGTGGGTGGGTTGTGTTGCGGGCGCGCTGGAAGAGGACGAGTACCGGTCGTTGCTGGCGGACGCCGGTTTCGAGGATATCGATCTCGAGCCCACGCGCGTATATCGAGCCGCCGATGCGGCCGCATTTTTGTCGACCGCCGGTCTGGATCAGCCCGACCTGATTGCGGAAATCGACGGCAAAGTCATGAGCGCGTTCGTACGCGCTACCAAACCGGTCACTTGAGCGCTCCAACGCCGTGCGAGTGGTCCGAGTTGGCGCGCCAAACCGCTCCATCGCTTTGCCTGGAATCCGTAGGGTGCGCCAAACATCTCAATGGCTGCAGCAGCGACAAGCGCGTGCGATGTTGATGACCCCATACGGCATCAATCACGCAATCGCGCGCTCAAGCCAACGGTGATCGAGATGTTGATGACCTCAGGTGCACACAACTTCGCAGTAATGCGCGAGACCCGACTCGTTTGAGATGTTCGATGCTCATGAGTCCAACCCAGTGAGAGTCGCGCTGCTGGCCGATGTGCACGCCAACCTGCCGGCGCTCGAGGCGGTGCTTGCCGAGTTGGACCGCCGGCCTGACATCGATGCCATCTATCATGTCGGTGATCTGGTCGGATACGCGCCCTGGCCCAATGAGGTCGTGGCCCTGCTCGAACAGCGGGGGATTGCAGGCGTGTCAGGCAACTACGATTCCACGGTTGCAGCCGACTACAAGCACTGCGGCTGCCGCTACCAGGATGCCCGGCAAGAGCGGCTCTCCCACATCAGCTACGACTGGACGCGCACGTTTACATCACCCGCCACCAAGCGCGTGCTGGGTGCGCTGCCCTTTCGCCTCGATGTGCGCAGCACGGGCGGCCACCTGGCCGGTCCGAAATTGATTCTGGTACACGGCACGCCCGTGCTCAATACGGTCTACTGGACCGAGGATCGACCGGATTCGTTCTGCTGTGAAATGGCAGCCCTGGTCGGCGCACGGTCGGGCGACCTGCTGGCCTTTGGTCACACGCACATCCCCTGGCAACGGGTGGTGGATGGCGTGCATTTCGTAAATGCGGGCTCGGTTGGCCGGCCCAAGGATGCAGACTGGCGAGCTTGTGTGGCACTGATCGATTTTGCGCCGGACCGCACTTCGGCGGTAGAGTTCCTGCGCGTCGCCTACGACGTCGCGCGCGCCGCCGCCGGTATCATCGAGCGAGGTTTGCCCTCCGAGTTCGCCGATCACTTGCACTCCGGTGGCCAGAGCGTGCCGGTCTCCTGAAACAGGTTGATTCCGATGCGTTTCATGCTGCTCGCCTCAGCGTTGTTGTCGACAGTCAGTCCTTCACTCGCGTTGGCTCAGACCAACACCCAGGATGAGACCGGCCCCATCGTGCTGCGCGTGCCGGCCAGTGCCCGCGCTCTTGCATTGGGCGGCGTCTATCCAGGGTTGGCGCCCGATCCTGATGCCATCTACTACAATCCCGCGCTCTTGCAGTCGGCCACGGGCCTTTCACTGGCTGCGCAGATGTGGGGCTCGGCCAGCCGGCTCTACACATTTGCCGGCACCAATGGCGCGGGCTTCGGCTTTGGCGTGCAGTTCCTGGATTACGAAGTTGCAGCGCTCACTCCGGCGGGCAACATCGGATCACCCTTTGGCCTCAGTCGCGATGGCGGTCGCGCCTCGGGTGAGCTGAACGCAACGATCGGTTACGCGCGGACGTTTTTCGGCCGTCTGCGACTGGGCATTGCGGCCAAGGCCGCACGCCACCTGGGTGCCGATCAAAGCGCAGGCATTGCAGCACTCGATATTGGCACCTGGATGAACCCATTCAATTGGCTGAACGTGTCACTGGCCGCACAGAATCTGGGCGGCAGCCTGGTATTCAACGGCGCCGAATACGATCTGCCCATGCGCGCGGTGCTGAACGCGTTTACACGCTCACGCACAATCGGTCCCCTCGATCTGGCCGTGGGCGCGCGTGTGAGCGCCGGCCCCGATGAGGATGTGGGCGCCGGACTGGGCGTTGAAGTAGGCTACTGGCCGTTCGCGGGACTCAACTTCTACGCACGCGCTGGCGTCAAGCTCGGCACGGGTGAGTACAACGTCGGTGGTCTGGCCGATCCCATCGAAGAAGTGCCCTTCACAGCAGGTGGCGGTGTGAGTTGGGGACGATTGTCGCTGGATTACGCGCTGGAGCCCTATAGCGGTGCGGCCCACGCCCATCGTATTGGCCTGCGTGTGCGGTGAAGCAAATCCGGAAGAGGGGAAGAGAGGACGTAACGAGCGGCTCTACGCTCACTGCACGGTGAACATGTTGGATGAGACCCAGCTTACGCTCGAGCGGCGTCGCCCGCCCTCTGCGAAGAATAGCGCGTCAGCCCTATAGGTGCCGCTCCGGCTGCCGGAATTCGCGCCAAACGAAATCTCGACGATCGCATGCCGGGGAATCGTCAGGTCGGGTGGTTGGGGAAGTAGCGAGCATATGGGCGGTGTATCGTACCGCGCGGCTTCCACATGAAACAGGGATAGCAGACTGCACCTGTTAGCGAAAACGGTGTGGTCCGATTCGTTCCAGATCCGCACCGTGATGGCATCGCCTTCCCCATAGATCGCTTTCGTGCTCTGCATCCGAACATCCCCAGCCTCCAGCACAACCACTGGATCGGACTCACACGCAGCGACGCTCAACGCAGCCAGCAGAACCACCCATCGCGCTGTCATATCCCCACAACGCCCCAACGTCGATCAGCTTGACAGACCGTGACGAGCTCCGAGTTTCCACGCGTCACGCGTCACGCGTCACGCGTCACGCGTCACGCGTCACGCGTACGCGTCACTTGTCGCTCGTTACTCTGCCCGCCACCAGGAACGCCGGATCGAGCTTGGAGAAACCCAGCTCATCCAGGACTACAGTCCCGGCAATGGTCGGCTCGAAGACAAAGCGGATGGCGCGCAGCCGCTTGGGATCGAAGCTGGCATTTTGCGCGGCGAAGTCGCGTAGCGGAATGGAAAAGCTCTGCAGCACCAGCTCGTACGTGGTGCCGAATCGTTTCTTGTCCTCGCCTTCCACGCGCAACACCTTGACCGGCAAAGGCCGCCGGATCAGACCGTATCGATTCACGGACACACGCGATTTCTGACCGTTGGCATCTTCTGCTTCCAACGTGATCAGGATGGTAGTCGTGTCGTATTCGATTTTGGGTGGCTTGGGCGCAGCCGGCTTTTTCTTGGCATCGGGTTTTTTCGTGGTATCGCGTTGCGCGGGCTGGCGCGGACCGGGCCTGGCATCGGTAGCAGCCAGCAGAAACGCGAACGAAGTGTTACCATCGATGTTCCAGGAACTTGCCAGTGAATCCGTGACCTGCACACCATACGTGGCCGGCGGTCCGGTGCGCGTGGTGTCATCGCCCGCAATGCGGTTGTTCCAGCCCAGCCAGACGGCATAATTGTTCTGCGGGTCCGAGGTACCGCCGGCACGCGCTGCCGAACGGAAAGTCAACAGCGTTTCCTTCCAGGTGGCCAAACTGTCACCGCGCAGCGTGATGCCGGGCACGCTCGCGCTCTGCACGTCCACATCTTCCTCGAAGCCGGCGACCGAGCGGTAGTTGTTGTCTTCGAAGCGCGTCACATACATGGTCTTGGGCAGCCACTGCCCGGCCACTCGATAATCGCGGAACAGCGGCAGATAGCTCTTGTTGCCTTTGAGCGTGGCATCGAGGAAGGCCGAGATATAGACCTTGCCAAACTCGCGCTGCTCCTCGGGCTCGAGCAGTCCACGCAAATCCAGCACGCGCGCACTGCGCGGCCCGTTGTCCTTGTTGTTCCACACGGAATTCCATTGGCCGTGATTGGCGCGATAGACATACACGGCCGCTTTGAAGTGCGGCTGGCCATCCGTGAACTTGACGCGCTGGTACTGGCGCAGTCCGTGGAAGACCGTGACATCGCCATCATGAGAGCCGTGGAATACCAGGTAGTTCACGTTCTCCACGGGCTGCAACTTCTCGGATGGGCGATACTGCCCATCGACGGGCGCAATGGCGACAATCGATTTGATAGGGAATCCGTAATCCAGTTTCACATTCGCATCGTCGGGGTAACGCGGCAGCCGGTTGAATGCGGCCGCATGACCCACGGCCTCGCCGCCGCGCGAATGACCCATGAGCGCAATCTTGTCGAAATCGACTTTGCGATAAAACGGATTCTGTGCGTCTTCGTTGAAGGCCTTCCAGGCTTTCAGATGCTCGAGCAGCAGAATACCGCGGCCGTCGTTTTCGTTGCGCAGCGCACCATTGATGAAGTTCATGTCGACCGAGGCCAGGATATAGCCACGGCTGGCCAGCAGCTCACCCAGGTAGCCGTAACCCGGATCGGAGAAGTCTTTCATGTTGTGATTGCCGTGCACGATCAGCACGAGTGGAAACGGACCCGCGCCTTCCGGATACCACACGCGCGCATTGATGGGGAAGGCCTTGGTGTCGAAGCCCCAATAACTCTTGCGCTCTTTAGCCAAAGGCGGATCCATCGACACGAATTTCGACATGTCCACGGTCCTGGTCTTGAACGCTACCGAGTCGCGGTACTCGGGACGGCGCAGATCGGTGCCATGGCCATAGAACAGCTGCTTGACGGCGAACGTGCCGGCCCGGGCCGGACTGGGCGCTTCGATGAGCTGACGGCTGAGTACGACCGGGGCATCATTGGGCGCGAGCTGCAGCGAACCATAGCAGCCCGCCAGAATGGCAACCGCGCCCAGCCCACAGAGGAGTTGGCTTCGAGTCATGCGATATTCAGGGTTGAGGGACCACTGGTCCCTATAGTAATCAGGCGTCCGCAACCTGGCGACATTCTCCGTCACTTCAGGGCATGGTTCTCGCTCCCTGTCAGGAGCATGAACGATGAACTTGTCTCAGAACGGGCGCAGGCCGTGCCAGTAGCGGAAACAGTGACCGTCCACTTGCCGGCTGAGCAGGAACGACGTTCCGAGCGCATGGCCGCAGGCTATCAGACCATTGCGTTGAAGGCATCTCAATCGGCCGATCGCACCACCACCCAGCGGCTTGCGGATGCACTGATCCGGATCGCCAGCTCGACTGCATTCCTGGTGCTTCACCTGGTCTGGTTCGTGGTCTGGATCGCCTGGAACACGGGCGCATTGCGTTTGCCCGTCTTCGATCCCTTCCCGTTCGGTTTGCTCACCATGATCGTCTCTCTGGAAGCCATCGTGCTGGCCATCTTTGTATTGATTGGACAGG
>JBOHRF010000344.1:0-5723 GCA_050732575.1 Longimicrobiales bacterium | reverse complement strand
ACTTCGAGCGCGATAACGGCGTAGATGCCGCCGACCACGAGAGCAATGGCTAGCAATGCAAACGAAGTCAGGAGCACGGTGCTGAGGCGCTCGTGACTGGTTTGCCGCTGCACGATATTCGTGAATCGATCGACCTGGTAGATAGGTAAGGCTGCATCGATTTGACGCACCTGATCGCGCAGCTGCGGGCCATGATTCCCAGCGACAAAGCGCACGCCGAGGTTACGCGTCACGCGTCACGCGTCACTCGATCACTCGTCGCTGGTCATGATGAAGAGCGGTGCGCCATCGAAGTCGTAGATGGGGCGCAGTCGTTCGGTGTGGTAGTAGCGTTGCACATCGACGACCTTTTTTTCGGAGGTCACGTTGTCGATGGAAACGCTGTCGTAGAAACCGCGGTGAATGCTGACCAGCCGGCCCAGTTCGCGGCGCAGGATGAGGTCGAGGGCGAGGTTGCCGAAGGCCATGGGCACGATGCTGTCCAGGGCATCGGGATCGCCGGAGCGTACCAGGTAACCGAGGCGCTGGTTGACCACATCGATGCGGCGTCCGCTGTTGTAGGCCGGGGAGAACTCCTTTAGCGCGGCCGAAAGTTTTTCGCCAACGCCGCCCAGCTTGCGATGGCCGAACATGTCGGTTTCATCGCTCTCGAAGCTCATGCCTTCGTGTGTGGTCAGACGAGCGCCTTCGGAAACGATGACCACCGCATACTTGCTGGGATTGCGATTGCGATCATACACGAGCAGCTCGGTGAGCCATTCCACGTCCACCGCACATTCTGGAATGACGCAGCGGTCGGCAGCACCAGCCATGGTGGGGAGTAGTGCTGTGAAGCCGGCGTAGCGACCAAAGACCTCAATGACCAGGAATCGTTCGTGTGAGCCGGCCGAAGTGCGCAGACTGTGGGTCAGCTCGATGGTGCGCGTGACGCAGGTACTGAAGCCGATGCAGTAGTCGGTCCCGTGTACATCGTTGTCCATGGTTTTTGGGATGGCAACCAGGCCAACGCCCTCATCGTGCAGTCTCTTGGCGTAGCTGAGTGTATCATCGCCGCCGATCGGAATGAGCGCATCGACTTCCAGGTGCTGGAGGTTGGCCAGGATGGTGGGCGTGATGTCGTTCACGTCCTGGTCGTAGCGATTGCGCAGGTGTTCGGGCACCCTTTCCCTGGGCAAGTGGCTTGGCCGTGTGCGTGAGGTGTGCAGAAAGGTGCCGCCTGTGCGTCCCGCCCGGTTGACCAGCGCCTCACTCAACTCCTGCACACTGTCCGAATTATCCGCGTCCGGATCGGGGTTGTAATCGACCAGGCCAGCCCAGCCGCGCCGTATGCCGAGCACGCGGTACCCCTCGCGCAGCGCGCGGATCGTGATAGCGCGGATGGCCGGATTCAGGCCAGGCACGTCGCCGCCACCGGTCAGAATTGCGATTGTGTTCATTGGGCGGACCCCTCCCACGCAGCGGACCACCACCACGTTTTCACTTTTTGGCTCATATTGACATGCAGATCGAGGTCCAGGCGCCGAGGGACAGGCTAATCCTACTAGAGCACGAGCCTGGGCATGTCAATATGAGCCAAAAAGTGAAAACGTGGTGGTGGTCCGCCGCGTGGGTCAGCAGGTGCGGCGCTTGAGCTGCTTGATGACCTGGTCCGTGGTAGTGGCCCTGCCGGCCGGGTCGGCAAAGCGTGTGGCCTGGCCGCCGAAGTACTCGGCCAACTCGCGCTTGCGCTCGTATTCCTGCTGCTGGGAGGGCGAGGCCTGTGCGGGCAGTTGCGGATTCATGATGTCATCCAGCCATGCGCGCACGCCCCCGCGCAGTATCAGCACGTTGGTCGCGCCCGCGAACCGTGCGGCATCGAATTGTGGCGGATCCGTTTGTTCATCGCCGTAGAGAACTACGACCTGTCCCGAGTCGGATTGTGCGCCTGAGGCGGCCAGCTGCTGGGCGCTCGGGATGTGATACAGCTCGAAGTCTGCGCGCGCGCGCAGGTCAACCAGGCGCAGATCCGCCCTTCGCTCGCGGATCCAGGCTGCCAGCGTCACAGCGTCCACTTCCTGGCGGCGCGCGCGAGGTGCTGCGTCTCCCGCGAGCAGGGCAGCCGTGGCCAGCACAGCGGCCAGTAGCGCGAGCAAGCGATTGGTCGAGCTTTGATTCATATCTGGATGCTTGATCGCCGCTCGATCGCTTCGGCCACGACAAAGCAGGTCAACGCGATGGCCACGATAAGAAATACGATAGCGCCGTGACTCAAGGGCAGTACATCGGTGAGCGTCTGCGGGCCGCGACTGGTGCTTCCGTAAAAGCGCTCGAAGCGCGGCAGCAGCTCGCCGAACAGCAGCACGCCTGACAACATCCCGCCGATCAAAGCCAGGCCATCAGCGCGCCCGCTGGCGGCGGCCACGCAGGAAGTGCCCGGACACAGACCGCCGGTCACAAAGCCCACACCAAAGATCAAACCACCCAGCAGCTGCGGTACCAGGTAGGTGGGCGGCACGGTGATCCTGCTCAGGTCGAGCCAGCCAATACGCGAAAGCCAGAATGCACCCAGCGCGGCCGTCACAATGGCGCTGAACATGACCTTGAAGACCGTGAGATCGGTGAGATAGAACTGGCCGGCCAGCTTCCTGGCATTGCCCATTCCGCCGCGCTCCAGGAACCAGCCAAAGGCAAAACCAATGGGCAACGCAAGCAACAGGGCGGTCCCATCGCCGAAAGCGCCGAAGTCGTAAAGTGGCGCTTTCATCGCCAGGCCCTGCGCACGAGCGGTGCGGCCGCATACGCGGCCGCGAATGCGGCCAGCACGAACAGCCAACTGCCCACACTGAGCAGAGCGCCGCCTGTCAGTCCCAGGCCGCTGGTGCAGCCGCGCGCCAGCTTGGCGCCAACGCCCATGATGCAGCCCCCACCAAAGGCCAGCGTCATTCGATGGCGATTCGTGATTTGTGAGCCGCGTTCAATGCGCCAGGACACTCGGCGTGCGATTACAGCCGAGGCGAGGCCGCCCAGGGTTATGCCGATCACTTCCAGGAATAGCCAGTCCTGAAATAACGTGGGCACCGGCAATGCCGAGGTCTGCGCGGTGGGCGCGTACGCTTCGTAAAAAGCGTTGCCTGCGCCGTGAGCCGGCGCCGCCGCGCGTACAGCTGTAGCCACAGTGGTTGAAAACGCGCCCGATGCACCGAGTCCTCGCCCGACCAGTACGAACGCGGCCAGAAGGACCAGTCCGATACCCACCCCGGCCAGGTAGGGATTGGTGTATGGTTGCGCGCGCCGGACGGGTGGCCGCGCCTGGGGCGCTTCCTGAGCCGCGCGGTTGTCCACGCGGCGTATAGTTTTCATCTCGCAGCCCCTACAGGCTTGGTTTGGACCGGAAGGTCGTGCTTTTCCCAGTCATGGAATGACCCGTCGTAGAGCATGACCTTATAACCCAGCGTGCGCGCTGCAAACAGAACGGCTGTACCCTGCATTCCTATGTGACAATAGGCAACCACGGTGTCGCCCGGTTTTACTTTCGCGTTGCTGAAGAGCTGCTTCAATTGTTCGCCCGATTTGAACAGGAATGCATCGTCGTTCACGGTCGTGAACGGAATATTTTGCGCGCCCGGTATGTGGCCGCGCTTGCTCATGCCGGACTCCGTGCCGTCATAGAATACCGCCGCGCGCGCATCGATCAATGCAATGCCGGGCTTGCCGCGGTTTTCGTTCACCCATTCCTTGGTTACGGTGAGCGGCTTGATCGGCCGTGCACTGAGCTTGCCCGCCTTGATGACTGGAATATCCTTGGTGACACTGCCGCCCGCCCGTTTCCAGGCAGCCAGCCCACCATCGAGCAAGGATACGCGCTCCCCCAACCCTAGCCAGTCCAGCGTGAACACGATGCGCGTGGCCGGTGGCACGCGGCCCTGATCGTAATAGACAACGATGTGCGAGCCATCGCTTACGCCGAGCGACTCGAGCCTGGCGCGCGCCGCTTCCGGCGTGGGCAATTCCAGCACTTCACCGCTCATGTGATCCGCAGGCTCGGTCGCAGCCAGATCTTGCATCGTGATTTGACGCGCCCCGGCAATGTGCCCGGCATCGTAGTTTGCCTTCTCACCTACATGCAGCACGATCAGCGCCGGATCGTTCAGATGCTGCTTCAACCAATCCGCAGTGACCAGCAACGATTCCCGCGACTGGGCATTGGCCTGGCCAGGCAACGCTAACAGGCACACGATAGCCGCTCCACAGGCGAGGCGCCGCGCAGATCCTGGTTGAGGCCGAAACACGAACATGAGATCGCTCCTTCAGGTTATCGATTGTGAATGAAAGTTCTCAGGAACGCAAGCAGCGTGTCGATGTCGCTGGCCTGACTGCCGTAGCCGACCGAGACACGCACCGCGCCTACCGGTTTGTGGTTCAACGCCGCGCGCATGGCGGGCATGGAGAAATTGTGGCGCACGGCATCGAGGGCTTTTGCCAGCTCGTCTGCACCATAGTTGAACGCACGCTCGGCGGCGCCGGGGTTGCAGAAGCAGCCGCCCCGCAGGCAAATACCCTGCGCTGCCGCCGCATCGACCACGTGCTCGAAATCGATGACGGTATCGGTCGCGTCCAGCACGTTGAAGGCGATGGCTCCGCCGCGCGCGTGAGTCTCCGTAGGGCCGTGGATTCGTACCGCAGGCATACCATGGTCGTGGCGAATCCCGAGCAGGCCTTGCAGGGCTCGCGCAGTCAATGCCGCCACGTGCGCCTGCACGGCTCCACGGTCCAGACATCGTATCCATTGCAGCCCGGGCGGCACTGCGCTCCAGGCCAGGAAGTTGCCCGTGCCATGCTCGAAGCCTGCGCTGCCGGACTTCAACAAGGACCTATCCGCCAACACAGATACGAACTCTACCGTACCACCAGAGAATGCAGGACGCGTCAACGCACTCAACGCCTCCCGTTTGCCTACCAGCGCGCCTACACCGGTTGGATAGCCGCAAATCTTGTAGAGAGAAAGAGTGACGAAGTCAGGGCTGAACGTGCGCAATGAAAGAGGGTGCGTGGGCACAAAGGCCGCTGCATCGAGCAATACGCGGTATCCACGTGCCTGCGCGCGCTCGACCCATTCGAGTGGGTGCTGAACGCCTGAAAAGTTCGATTGTGCCGGATACGCGAACAGTCCTTGTCGTACGGGTGAAAGATCGAAGGGTGACACACGCAGGTCAGCTTCCAGCGGCAGATAAGTCACGGGCGCGCCCCGAGCCCGCGCGAACTCTCGCACGCCGTTCACGGCATTGTGGTTGTCTGCGGTTAGCACGAAGCGTGTGTCTGGGCCGAACGGGAAACTCTCCGCCACCAGCTGGATGGCGCCGCTGGCATTCGTGGTCCAAACCACGTCGTATTCATCAGGATCGGCATCCAGGAACTCCAACAGGGCAGCACGCGCCTCCTGCGCGCAACGCGTGCTGGATACGGAAGCCGGATGCGTTGAATGCGGGTTGCCGAACAATCCGTCGCGCAGCGTTTCGAAGTGTTGCTCCAACAACACGGCCGGATAGAGCGCCGCGCCCGTGTAGTCCAGATACACCTCGCCTGAAAGGCGGGACAGCTCCCGCTGGGGCGCGCCTGCCAGCCGGTCGGTCGCGAGGGTAGCCGGTGAATTCATCACGGTGGAAGATGCGAGCCCGCCCTGGAATGGGCGCCCGCCACGCAGCCAAGGTCTGTGGACGTGCGGCCAATGGGCCAGATCCGTGGGC
>JBOHRF010000343.1:0-5725 GCA_050732575.1 Longimicrobiales bacterium | reverse complement strand
CCCTTATCCCTACCTCGAGTATCTGCGCGATTTTCTATACGGCATTCCCGGCAATGGCCCGGCCACGGCCTGGCGCGATGTGGTACGGTTGGAAGCCGGTACCGTGTACCAGCAGCGCGGCACGGCGGGTACCGTGCGCAGCTACTGGAAGGCCGCGGACTTTGCACCGGCGCAATACGCAGACGAAACCGAGTCGGTCGGCGAATTCCGGCGGCTCTTCCGGGCTGCGGTGGCCCAGCGACTCGAGCCGAACGGCCGCAGCTGGGCGCAGCTGTCGGGCGGCCTCGATTCATCGGCTGTGGTGTGTACGGCGGAACAGCTGGTTGCGCGCGGCTCGATCGCGGGCACGGTCACCGTAGTCGATACACTCGGCGATGGTGATGAGCGTCGTTTCTCGGATCTGGTCGTCCAGAAGTACGGTCTGCGCAACGAACAGGTGCGCGACTCATGGCCGTGGGAGGAACCGGATTCGCTCGTGCTGATCGATGAACCGCATCAGCTCTTTCCCTTCCAGGAGCGCGACCGGCGTGTGCGCGATGCAGTACGGTCGAACGGCGGACGCGTGCTGCTCAGCGGCCTGGGCTCCGATCATTACCTGTTCGGCAATCTGGGTTACATCCCGGACCTGATCGTGGCGGGCCGGCTGCTCCATGCCGTGCGCGAACTGACGACCTGGTCACTGGTGCAGCGCCGCTCGTTCTGGTGGATGGCGCGCCAGCATGCGCTGAAACCGCTGCTCGGCGGCCGGTCGCGACCCAGGAAGAGCGACGAGGATGCACCGCGCCTTCCGCGCTGGCTGGGTGACGGCCAGCGAGTGGGCGACCAGATGGCGCGGCTCTACGCCTTCAAGATCGCACCGCCGCGCGGCCGCATGTTCAATCATGCGATTGCGCGCGAGGTCGCGAACATCTCGGCCTGGGTGCAGCGCGACGATTTCGAGAATGGCATGGAGATGCGCTATCCGTTCCTGTCCCGACCGCTGGTCGAGTTCTCGCTGCGGCTGCCCGTGTCCATGAGAGCGCGGCCGTTTGCACGCAAGTGGGTGTTGCGTGAAGCCATGACCAACGTGCTGCCCGAGCCGGTACGCACGCGGCAGAGCAAAGGCCGCATCGATGCACGCATCCTCTGGTCGCTGAACCGCGAAGCCGCAACCGTGCAGTGGCTGCTGCGCGAACCGATTCTGGGAGACCTGGGACTGGTCGATGTCGATCACCTGCGCAGCGCCGTGGAAGAGGCGCGCTCCGGAATCAAACACAATCTCGTGATGTTGATGTCGGCACTATCACTCGAAACCTGGCTGGCGGTTCGAAGTGGGCGGACCGCGACCCAGAGAAAAGCAGCTTAGTCCGCGGTGCGGAAGCCGCATAAACCGCGCGGCGCAGAAGCGCCGCCCAACCTGGGGAGAGGACAATGGAGAAGAAGCCGTACAACCCGCCGAAGCTGACGGATCAGGGTTCCGTCATCGAGCAGACCAAGGGTCTGCTTGGGTACAGCTACGAACCCTGGGGCAACGAGATATGGGACGAGGACCTCAAGCTCCCGCCCAAGAAACCCAACTGAAGAGAAAAGGCCGCGGCTAACGTGCAGACCAGGAAGAGCGACGGAGAGCGAATGAGGCGTAATGGCATGCTTGGGGCGGACACGCTTCCGGGCCTGGGGCGACTTATGGTCGGCTCCGAGGTCCGCGCCCTCGTTCGCGATCTGCCGATGGCCGCGGCCGTCCTCGATTCGGATGGCCACGCGTGGCTCTGGAATGCGGCGGCGCAGCGACTCTTCCCGCCGCCGCCGCAGACCGCCACGGCTACGTACCCGTTGTTCTCATTGAATGGTCAGCCCTGGTTCGACAGCGCCCGGGCGGCTGCACTGCAGGGGCGCGCAACCAGCGGCCTGCAGTGGAGATTGCGTGGATTGGGCGGCTCGCATCATCAAGTGGGTGTTGCGCTCTCGCCCGTTCACGAAGCCACCGGCATGGTGACGGCCCTGCTTGCAGTGATGCATGACACCACGGCTCGGGATCGCGCGTATCGCCGCGCGGTGAGGCGCGTTCGCTGGGGCTCGCTGATGCTGGACAACCTGCCCGATCCTGTACTGCTGCACCGCGGTGGCCGGATCGTGTACGCCAACCGGCCCGCACTCCGGCTGTTCGGCGCAGCGAGCCGACGGCAGCTGATTGGTCGCGACCTGGATGCCTGCGTGGTTCCGATCTCGCACGAACAATCCGGCCAGAGCAGCCATGCGCGCGTGCACCGCCTGGACGGCACCACGAGAGAGGCGGAGCTGCAATCACAGCCGTTTGTTTTCCGCAACCGAAAAGCGACCAACATCACGCTCCGGGAAGTATCCGCTGCAACCAATGGGGCCGGCCAGAGCAAGGTCCGATCACGTACTGCGAACAGGGCCGGCAATGGCGTAATCATGCTCGATGCGGTCGGCTACATCAGCACCTGGAACACCGGCCTGGAAAGGCTGACCGGCTATTCGGCGGAAGAGATCATTGGCCGCGACCTCTCGATCCTCGATATCAGCGAGAGCGCCGAACACGATGCGCCGGGGCGCGCGCTGCGAGGCGCGATTGCGCACGGCCGTTTCGACGACGAGGGGTGGAAGCTGCGCAAGGATGGCAGTCGCTTCTGGTGTCAGCTGGTAGTCAGTGCCCTGTACGGGCGCGAGCATCAAATCACCGGCTTCGCCGCCATGATCAACGATCGCACCACCCATCGCACGGGTGATGAAAACGCACAAACCGAGGAACAGCTGAGGCAGGCGCAGCGCATGGAAGCCATCGGCCGGCTGGCCGGCGGGATTGCGCACGACTTCAACAACCTGCTCACCGCTATCCAGGGGCACTCACAGTTCCTGCTCGATGATCTGCCGGAAGCACACCCCTCGCTGCAGGACGCGCTCGAGATCAGGAAATCCGCAGACCGGGCGACTGCTCTGACACGCCAGCTGCTGACCTTCAGCCGCCGGCAGGAGCTGCGGCCAAAGATCATCAATCTGAACGAGATCATCGGTGAAATGGGCACGCTGCTTCGCCGCGTGATCAACGAAGACGTTCTGCTGCACGTCAGTCTGGACCCCGAGCTGGCGCCCGTGCGTGCCGATTCGGGTCAGATCGAGCAGGTGATCATGAATCTCGTGGTCAACGCGCGGGATGCGATGCCGCGAGGCGGCAGTATCACGGTCCGCACGGGCAATGTCGAGCTGGATGATGCCTACGCGGAGCGCAAGCTGGATGTGGGTCCCGGTCCCTACGTGTTGCTGAGCGTTACCGATACCGGCGTGGGCATGGATCGCGAGACGCAGGCCCACATCTTCGAGCCGTTCTTCACCACCAAGGACCACGGCAAGGGCACCGGCCTCGGGCTCTCCACGGTGTATGGCATTGTCAAGCAGAGCGGCGGCCACATCTGGGTGTACAGCGAGCCCGGACACGGCACGACCTTCAAGATCTACCTGCCGCGCGTTGCCGCGAGCGGTGAGATCCTGCAGCGGCCGCCCAGGCTGCGTGATGCTGCACGCCCCGGCGAAACGATTCTGCTGGTCGAAGACGAACCGGCCGTGCGCAACCTGGCCAGGCGTGTGCTGGAAGCGCGCGGCTATGCCGTCCTCGAGGCCGGCACCGGGCTCGATGCCATTCGCGTGGCCAGCGGCCGCAGCGGGCCCATTCACCTGATGCTGAGCGATGTCGTGGTACCCGAAATGAACGGCAGTGCGATCGCACACCGGCTGCATGAGAAGCGGCCCGCGGTGAAGCTGCTCTTCATGTCGGGCTACAACGATGAAGACGTGAAGCTGCAGGGTATCGTCGAGGCAGGAGCGCCCTTCATCGAGAAGCCGTTCACTCCCGATCTGCTGGCCAAACGCGTGCGCGAGGTCCTGGACACACCGGAATAGTTACACGCGTGTCCGCGTGAAACCTATTCAGCCCAATCTACTTCGATCACTCTCGGAATGATGCCGGCCTCGTACCCACGGTCGAGGAACAACTGTACCGCGCGCCGCCCGTCTTCGCCGTAGTCCAGAGTGCGCTGATTCACGTACATGCCAACGAACTCATCAGTCTGCGCGTCATCGAGGCCGCGGCCATACGACTGCGCGTGCGCCAGCGCCGCGGCACGGTGCTCGAGTCCGTAAGCGATCGAGGCGCGCAGCAGTCGCGAAACCTCCAGCATGAGCTCAGGCCCGAGGTCCTTTCGAATCACGTTTCCTCCCAGCGGTAGTGGCAGGCCACCGGTCGTCTGCGCCCACCATTCGCCCAGGTCCGCAATCAGATGAAGGCCCGCGTGTTGATAGGTCAGCTGTCCTTCGTGAATCAGCAGCCCTGCGTCGACTCTGCCCTCGCTGACCTGCTCCATGATCTGATCGAAGGGCACGACCTCAGTCTCTGCCTCCGGGTAGTACAACTTCAACGCCAGATACGCTGACGTGAGAGTGCCCGGTACCGCGACACGCCGGCCGGCCAGCTGAGGGCGGGTGAGCGGCTCGCGAGCGACCAGGCGCGGACCGTAGCCCTCGCCCATGGATGCACCATGCGGCAGCAGTGCATAACGATCGGCGAGCCAGGCATAAGCGTGGATGGAAACGGCAGTGACTTCCAGCTCGCCATTGAGTGCGCGCCGGTTCAGCGTCTCGATGTCCTGCAGCTCGTGCACGAACTCGAGGTCACCCGTGTCGATCTGGCCCGCGGCCAACGCATAGAACATGAACGCGTCGTCTGAGTCGGGTGAGTGTGCGACGCGAATGATTCGACTCATGAGGTCTCCGGGTTACAGCATTTGGAACTGCTGCGGATGTTAGATCGAGGTCCTGACAACGTCAAATCGGCGAGGGAGTGTTTGCGGAAGGGAATGTCCGTGGAAGAGGCTGAGCGCGTGATTGGCGCTTCTCTGCACGAAGCCGAAAGGCCGCGTGGCGACGATCCGCACGCGCTCGTACGTTCACTGAAGGCGCAGGCGCGATCGCTCGGATTCGAGCTGGCCGGCATCACATCAGTCGGTCCCAGCGCACATGCCGCTTTCTACCAGCAGTGGCTCGCGGACAAACGGCACGGCGAGATGGGCTATCTGGCGCGACCCGATGCGGTGGTGCGCCGGCTCGATCCACGCGCCCAGCTGCCGCAACTCAGAAGCGCAATTGTGGTCGCGCTGAACTACGGGGGCGAGGGTGAGGGTGAAGGTGAGGGTGAAGGTGAGGGTGAGGGTGAAGGTGAGGGTGAAGGTGAGGGGATTATTGCGCGGTATGCGCGTGGGCGTGACTACCACAAAGTCATCAAGCAGAAGTTGCTCGCGCTGCTTCGCTTTGCCGAGCGCGAGCTTGGTCATGAGCTGCCCGCGGCGCGCGCGTACGTGGACACGGGCCCGGTGCTGGAGCGGGAGCTGGCGCAGCGCGCGGGGCTGGGCTGGTTCGGGCGCAATACGATGCTGATCAATCCGAAGCGCGGCTCGCTTTTCTTCCTGGGCGTGCTGCTGACCGAACTGGAGCTGCCGGGAGACGAGCCGTTCGCCGCCGACCACTGCGGCAGCTGCAATACGTGCGTGACGGCGTGTCCGACCGGTGCGCTGCTCGGCCGAGATGCAAACGGGGCTCCGCTCATCGATGCGACACGCTGCATCTCGTACCTGACCATCGAGCAGCGCGGGCCGATTCCGCGCGAGCTGCGGCCGCTCATGGGCAATCGCATCTTGGGCTGCGATATCTGTCAGGATGTGTGTCCGTGGAATAG
>JBOHRF010000342.1:0-5735 GCA_050732575.1 Longimicrobiales bacterium | reverse complement strand
GGGTTTGGACAGTCGCATCATCCTGCGATTGATCACCGCCGTTGCTGAAGTTGAGCGACAAGTCATTCCTATCATCGAGTGCGACGCGGCGCAAACCGAGACCATTGCCGCAGAACTGAAACAGCGGCTGGGCATCAATGCTACAGCGCTGGTCCTGCACACGGAAGCGGCCGATGTGATGGTCAACCATACACCGTTTGTGGTGACCACGCCGTATCATCGAGGCGAAGTCGCGAGCCGGTGGCCGGACCGGCCCATTGTGGAAGTGACGCTGTCACTCGAAGCCGTGCGCGAACTGCGCGCTCGTATCGAGCAGGGTCCACTGGCTGTGATCGTAGCCACGGAAACGATCGCGCACAAACTGAGTCGGGCCGTAGAACGCGGTCAGCTGGCCAAGCGCAACTCATCCATCGCGGTGATTGTTGCGCAGCAGCCGGCACAACTGCTTCAAACAGTCAACGGTTATCGCACCGTCTTTCTGTGGCCGGGCACGCCGTCCTGGGTGCGCGAAGCCTTGAATCGCACTGACTGCATTGCACCCGTGCACTGTCTGTCTGAGGATTCCATTGCACGCGTGCGCTCCGCGGTGCTCGATGCGGCTATTCGCCGCGCGCACGATCCCGTTCGGTTTGAAGAATTCACCACGTCCAGCGTTTTCGAAACTCCACCGCTGCCTGTTGCCTTCGGTTGACGGGCAGCGCCACACCAATGCCGCGGTAGCGCCTCACCTGATTGGCAGGTTCATAGCCCACGCGCAACGATGTGCGTGGGTCGATCCGCCACTCGAGGCGCACGGCCCAGGAATTGGCCGGGCCACCATCCGTGTTGGGTCCGAACAACGCGGCAATGCCGGACTCTACGGTCAGAAAAACATCATTGCTCAGTTCACGGCCAACCACGAGCGTTGGTGATCCGAGTCCGCCGTACGGCCCGCCACCCAACCGAATCTGGAAGAAATCGAAGGGCGCACCAAGCGCGGCTTCCAGCTCCAGCGTGGCCAGTTCGGCAAAGCCACTGAGAAACGTTTCCTGCAGCAGTGCTTCGCCCGGAAGGTAGTTTCCGCTCAACCCGAGGGTGGGCTGTCCAAAAATAAGGAAGCCGAGCAATTCGGACTGCGGTATCTGCGCAGCGTTGGCGCTGGCCAGTGAGAGCGTCGGTGCGTCCAGAGTTCCGCCCACGCGCACCTGAATCTCCAACTCACGACCCGTAGCATCCAGGATCACGCGTCGCGCGGTCACATCGAGCACGGGATTGATTTCGGATGAACCCAGGAAGCGGACTTGCGCGTTGACGATCTCGAAGCGCCGGACAATCGGTCCTGCTTCCAGTGTGTACGTGCCGCGTCGACCTTCCAGCGTGCCCACAATGATCAGGTCCTCGCCCGGCTTGTCGATGGTGAGCGTGCCGGTCAACTGAGCGCGTGCATTGCGTGACGAGACCCACAAACCGGAACCCGCTGTGAGACGCAGATTCTCGATGTGCATGTTGTCGAACCAGCTGCCTCCTTCCGTGGCACCCGGCTCCTTGATGTCCAGGGGCATGGCCAGCGCCTGGTCGAATGGGCGCCGACCGAACTGGGGCACGGGCACGTCGCCGTCAGCAAACGTTATCGCACCGCTAAGGGTAGGCCGCAGCAACGGACCCGTGATCCGGATTTCACCGGTTGCGGCTGCATCTTCGCGATCTTCCACACCTGCGGGGCGGAAGCCGCGCAAGGCGACCGTGAGATTGGCCGTCGGGTCGTCGATTTCCGGGAATTCGATGTGACCGCTGGTATCGAGCCAGCCATCACTGCGCGCGCGCAGGGTCCGAATCTGCGCGCTGCGCTGATCGAAGCCGATGTCGGCCGTAATCTCCGTGTAGCGCCGGTCGAGCGGGACCACGGTCACGGCACCACCCTCGAGATTGATGGTGCCGGTGAGATTGGGCTGACCAACCGTGCCGGATAAGGTTGCATTTGCGCTCAGGCCGCCCTGGACATCGCGCAGCTCGGGGAAGAAGCCTGTGACCGCAGCCAGCTTCAGGTTCTCTGCCACCAGCGAGCCGCGCACCTCACCGGCATCCAGCCAGGCAAAATCGAGGGCCGGCGCAAAGACCACGCGCACGGGCAGGGAAGCGCTGGCGTCCAGAGTGCCGGCGGTATCGAATTGGACGCGCGTGTTGGCCGTCAACAGCTGAGCGCGATACGCGAGTTTGCCCTCCACGCGGCTGAAGCCGACCTGCTTGTAGACACCGCCATCGATGCGGAATTCAACGTTTATGCTGGGTGCTTCGCCTGGCCCGCGCACTTCGCCGTTGGCGAAGAGCGCGCCCGTCAGAACGGGTCGGCGTCCGAGCATGCGCTGCACATCGGCAAGCGGCAATTCGTCCGCTTCCACGCGCACGTCAATGCGTGCCAGAGGAAGTATGCGACCGTCGACCAACAGACGGCCGCCTCGATCCGGTGCAGTCAGCTCGAAGTTGTGTACTTCCACACCATCGGCGGCCTTTCCCCATTCAATACTGGCGGGCGAGACCAGGGCCCAGCGCCCTGCGCCCAGGTCGATGCGCATGCGCTGCAGCACGACTTGGCGCACACCTACGTTGGGCACGTTGCCGTCGGCCACCACCTCAATCAAGCCACCTTCCGTGCGATCGGCACGAAGCTCGAGTTTGAGTCTGGGCGCGTCCAGTTGCAGATCCAACGTGGCCGTACTGAATGCACCCGCCGCGGGCGAAGTAATGTCGCTCGCATCACCTACCACGCGGATTTCGGGCACAGTGTCACCCAGCACGAGTGTGTGCTTGAAGCGCAACGAATTTGCCGCCCAGCCAGCGAAGTGCACACCTTCACCGCGCACATCGCCCTCGATGCGCATACGCGCCAGCGAACCGGCAATGGAGCCTTGCGCCTGGAGCTTGCCCGAAGCCGAATCCGGAAAGGCGGGCACATACGGCGCGATCGGTGTCAGATCGTCGACCGCGACGCGGTAGCGCACGGCGCCGGTTTCGGGTGTAGTGAAGCGCCAGGTTCCTTCGCTCTCCACATGCAGTGGACCGAGTTCGAGCAAACCCTGGTCAACGGTGAGTGCACCGTTACTCACACGAGCGGCAACCATTACGGTGTCATCGGATTGCACTCGCCAGCCCGTAAACCGCCCGGCCAGCGTCAGCTGCGCGTTGGCGCTCTCCGGTTGGAAGCCGCGCCCGCGCAGGGTAAAGCGCGCGCTGAGGCGCGCGGGCGGCATACGTGGCTCAAAGATTTGAGCCAGGCCAATGTCGATCAGACGTCCCGTGAGATCATACGCGGGTTGCTCACGCGTTAAGTCGAGCATCCCGTTTACTTCGATGTTGCCACCCGCCATGGCCAGGCGCATGCTCAATGACAGCGGCGAGCGCTCCGGCGGACCGTTGAGCGTAATCGTGCCGTTGATGGTACCCGAGAAGGGCAACCCGGAAGCGATCGGTCGCAGCGCGGCGGCCGGCACGTCCTGGAGCTGGGCCTGCAATCGTTGCAGCGTGAACTCGCCGCCCGCCAGTCGCGCCGCGCCCTCCAAGCGAGTTGCGAACGGCTCGCTCAACCCCGCTGCCGTCAACTGTGCATTCAGATTGAATGACAGGTTGCCACCAGTGCCACGCACCGTTCCCGTTAGTGCGCCGCCATACGGCAACGTTCGGCCGGTCATTCGTTCAACCAGTGCCAGCGAGAGCGGTTCCAGGCGTGCATCCACAGACAGGAGTTCCAGTGCCTTACCACCCGTGCGGAGGCTGGCCGCACCGCGCAGGCGCGAGCCCTCCGTCTCCACCTCAGCATCCGAAAGTCGAAGCTCGAGCACCTCATCGTTGATCGGGCGCAACGCAAACGTGAAGCTGCCCCGGCCCGTGGTAGGAAGTTTGTCGCTCAGAAACGCCAGGTCAGCCAGCACAACATGGTTGGCTCTACCTGTCACGTTGAGACCCAGCCCGGGCGCGCCTGGCGTCCATACGCCCTTCAACGCGGTCAACCGGGAGTTGTCCAACTGGGCGCCCGCGGCGCGGAACACGACGCTATCCCCGGGCAGCACGACGCGAGCGTCCTCGGCCACGACCCTGATCTGTTCTTGCGACCGCAGGTCGCGATACTCCGTGCTGAGCCGGGTAACGTCGATTTCGGGATGAATCGCATTCGGCGCAGAGATTTGAATTCGTGCCAGCTGTCCATCGACATCATCGAACGCGAGATCCGTACTGGGCTGATCGATCTGCACTCTGGAGTCGATGATGCGCACGTCAGTGAGCAGGACCGAATTGCGCTCACCATCATCTCCATTGCCGACACCACTAGCGTCGCCGTTGGCGTCGTCATGGTCGAGCAGATCCGCCAAAACACGCTCGTAGTTCCACTGGCCACCCGGCTGCGACTGTTCGAGCAGCACGTGTGCACGAGTGAGCACGAGGTGCTGCACCAACACATCGCCCCGCTCCGCGGCCGCCATGTCCAGCACACCGTTGACCTCAGCTACGCGAGCAAACGGGGGCCGTGTGCCGTCACGCCACACCAGGCTGCGCAGTCGAACGCGCAGGCCGCCTTGCAGCCGGCGGGCCGGCACACGGAGGGCCGCGACGCGCTCACCAATGGTGCGATGCGCGACCGCAATTTCACCGCGCCCATAGCTGCCTTCCACCACGACCTGTGGTTGAGGCGACGATTCTTCCTGCGCATCTCCCAGGGCGCTGCTCACACCTACCGCGAATGCCGCTATGAAGAAACCGCTCAGGAAAGCAGCCAGGGCCGCGCTGGGCCTCGGTGATGACGCCATCAAAAAGCCTGACCCACGGCCAGGTGCACGCGGAACTGGCTGAAGAACGAACCGCGGGCGGGCCGAAAATCATCGCGCACGCGTATGAGAAGATCGTCTCTGGCCAGATACAATGGCCCGATCGCCGGATCGTACGGGTTGTAGGCAACATCGATGCGCGCGGGCCCCACGGGGGACTGAATGCGAAGCCCCACACCGGGAGTGACTTTCCATTCACTACCACTCAGCTCCCAGATGTTTTGCGTGCCAATGGCACCGGCATCGACGAACAGCGCCAGCCGCATGCGCCGACCAAAGACGGGTGAGGGCAAGCGCAACTCGGCATTGGCAATGCCCAGCGCCGTGCCTCCCAGCGGAACGAATCGCGCCGAGTTGTGCGGGATCTCCTCTCCGTCCGTGTCGACTACGGTCGAGTCGGTCACATACACGCCATCACCCAGCTGATTCTGGCCATAGCCACGCACGGTGTAGGCGCCGCCCGCATAGAAGCGTTCCTCGGGCGGCAGAAAATCTCCCATGGGACTGATGGTGGAGCTCTTGAAGAATGTGCCCAATCGAAGCGAGAAGGCGGCAACCCAGCCCGGCCGGAACTCATGAAACTTCGCGCCCTCACCGTCCCAGCGCAGGAAGGTCACATCAGAAAGCAGCCAGGGCGGCGCCCAGGCCGTGCTGCTGCGCAGATAGTGTCCTGCCGTCGGATCCAGCGGCAGGTCCGTGCGATCGACGGACAGACTCAGGCCAATCGTGTTGCGCCAGCGTGACTGCGTCAGCTCTTCGATGGTCTCGGGCACGCATATTTCAAACGCGATGCAGAACACGGCCGGCGATGCGAGCGTGCTACCGCGCTCGATGTCAAACCCGCCCGTTAACAATGAGCGCGCCGCCAGTCGCCGGGTCACCAGAATTCGTCCACCTTTGGCCCGGCGTTGATAAACCGAAGGCTCTGACTCGCGCTCC
>JBOHRF010000341.1:0-5753 GCA_050732575.1 Longimicrobiales bacterium | reverse complement strand
CGTTCAGGCTGGTGCTCGAACCCCCTTGCTCGACCACGTGCAGTTGATAGCGTCGCAGATCCTCCGCCTCGGCCGTGTCCGGGGAACGGCCGAGGAAACGGGTGAAGTTTGCAACGGCTCTGATGTAAGCGGTCTGTGTCTTGGGCGAGAACTTGCGCAACGTCATGTCCTCGATCATGTGCTGGCACGCCAATCCCGATGAGGAAACCACCGACTGGAGAGCCGTCTGCGGGAAAACCGCTCGCACGGTTCGGAGGGCGGGGAGACGCGAGTCTTCCCGACCCCTATCACCGACCCGAAGCTGACATTCCCCAAACCCTCGAACTGTCGGGCCGGTGCCCTTAAGTATTCCTATCGCATGAGAGGGACGTCAGGGGCGCCCCCGAGAGCCGTTAAGCTGCACTGAAATCCAACAACTGCCACGCATGGCAGCGACTGGCAGCAAAAGAACCCAAAGCAAACTAGCAAACTATATGTATGGCATTGACTGTGCTTTAGGGCCCAGATATAGTGCAGTTAGCACTCTCAATAGCTGAGTGCTAATTAGCAATTTGACACATCTCTTGATAAAGGAGCGCGCCGTGGAAGACGTGCACAAGGTCATTTTCTATCCCGTCGGCAATGGTGACACGACGCAGATAGTCCTGTCGGCTGGGCGCCGGGTTCTGTTCGACTTTTGCCACCGCGACAAAGCCGAAGATTCCGACACGCCGGAAATCGATCTCAAGGCGCGCCTCAAAGAGGACTTGGAGGCGGCCGATCGCAACTACTTCGATGTCGTTGCTTTTACCCACGCGGATCTGGATCACATTCAGGGCAGCACCGACTTCTTTGAACTCCAGCACGCGAAGAAATATCACGGCGAAGGCCGCATCAAGATTCGCGAACTGTGGGTGCCTGCGGCCATGCTGCTGGAAGAGGCCGACAACGACCACCAGACCGAGGAATACGTCCTGCTCCGGCAAGAGGCGCGGCATCGATTGCTGGAGGGTAAAGACATCCTCGTGTTCTCGAAGCCGCAAGCGCTGGCCGATTGGCTGGAGCCTCTACTAAAAGAGCGCGGCGAATCTGCCTCAGCGCGCGACCACTTGTTCATCGACGCCGGCAAGATTGTTCCAGGCTTCTCGCTCGCGAACGATGGTGTCGAGTTCTTCTGCCATTCGCCCTTCATCAAACACTGCGACGAAGGCGACATCATCCGCAACAGGGCTTCGCTGGTCTTCAATGTTCGCTTCCGTGCCGACGCCGCGCACTACGACTACCTTGAGGTTGGCGATGCTACATGGGAGGAAATCGAGGACATCGTCAGCACGACGCGGCATCACAAGAACGACGATCGGCTCGCTTGGGACCTGTACAACATCCCGCATCACTGCAGCTACCTGGCGCTGAACGAAGAAGGTCAGAAGGGCGAGAAGGAAACCGAGCCCAAGCCGCTGGTCAAGGAGCTTCTGCTGCAAGGCAAGAGCGATGCATACATCGTAAGTTGCAGCAAGCCGATGCCTGATGCGAAGGAATCGTATGACCAGATCCAGCCGCCCCACATCCAGGCCCGCAAGGCCTACGAGCGGTATCTGAAAGAGGTCGGCGGCCGCAAGTTCCTAGTGACGATGGAGGAGCCCAACGCCAACAAGCCGGAACCGATCACCTTCGAGATCACGAGCGGCGGCGTCACCTGGAAGCGCTCGGGGTCCATCGGCGCGCCCGCCATCATCTTGTCGTCACCACCACGGGCTGGCTGATGGCTGAGGAGTACCACGAACTTGCCAATGTCATCGAGGTTGACGATGCCGACGCACTGACGATTCCGCGCGCGAAAGCGCTGCTCGATGCGGTCAAGCACCAGCGTGACTATTCGCTGGTCCAGCTTCTGCGGCACATTGTTGACGGCGTCCCCAAACTCGAATGCATCGTCGTCGAAGTTGAGTGCGACGGCGTACCGCCGAAGAACCCTTTTGGCATTCACTACCGAGAGCGCCTTGCGCTGTGCGTGCCGGACAATCCCAAACGGTTGGTGGAGGTTCTGGCGCTGCGCAAGGATTTCCCAATCCTAATGCACCAGAACCAAGGCGTGCCAAGCGCGCCGGCGAGCCTGTGCCTGTATTTCGAGTCGGCTGTCGCCGTGATGCGCACGTGGACGCCGCAGAACTTTCTTCGTCGTGTTCAATGGTGGCATGAGAAGAGCGCCCGCGGCGAACTGCACCCCGCGGACCAGCCGGTCGAGCATCTGTTCTTTGCAACCAAGTACGAGCTTGTCCTGCCCTGGAATCTGGCTGAGCTTCGGAAAAGCCAGGCACATCGCTTCGTGGTCGTCCGAGGTCCAGAGCGCCCCGACCATGGCTTTACCTGCTTTCTGGAAGCCATACCGAGAGACGGGTCGAAGGCCAGCACGGCGGCGCATATCGAGTTGGTTCTGCCGCCGGTCGTCCACGGTTTCGTAGAACGCGACCCAGCAACACTGCGACAACTTCGCGACATTCTGTCGCGGCGAGAGACCGACCTGATTTCCGCCCTGCGATCAGTGCTGCAGGAACGGGTGGGTGAGGCCGGCGTCGCTGCTTCTGCTGAGGACAAATGTGCCGTCATTCTGCTGCACATCCCCATCCGCAGAACCGCCGACGCTGAACCTGACGGAATGACCTATCGTGCGTCCTTGGTGCCCATCGGCGCGCTGGAGCTCGGTGTCGCCACCGGCGCGCTATTCCTGCACGAGAAGAGATACTTCAAGGACGTGATGAACGTCCCGCCGGCAACGGCATGGCGCGCTCAAGAAATCTTGCCGATGGATGTGCTGACCCGAAACGACGGTGCGGCGGCCAGAAGGCAATCCGGCATCACCGATGAAGGTCCGGCCGGCGTCCTGATTGGCGCCGGTTCTCTCGGCAGCGCCATGCTCAACCTGTGGGGCCGCAGCGGATGGGGACGCTGGACAGTTATCGACAATGACCACATCAAACCACATAACCTGTCACGACATACAGCTTACACGCAGCATATCGGCGAACCCAAAGCCACGGCCGTGGCCGGACTTCACGCCGCCGCGATGGACGGCGCCACCGAGATCGTCCCCCTGATCAGTGATGCCAGCAACTTCACCCAAGAGTTCGTCAGTCGCGCGCTCACGGCCGCGAATCTAGTGGTAGATGCCTCGACCACCCTTGAATATCCGCGTGCAGCCAGCACCGTCAATGCACTTGGCCGGCACGTCTCCGTCTTCATTACTCCGAACGGCAGCGCAGCGGTCCTGCTTGCAGAGGATGCGAAGCGCTCGGTTCGGTTGCGCACGCTCGAAGCCCAGTACTACCGTGCCTTGATCCAGGAAGGCTGGGGGCAGGGCCATCTGAGCGGCAATGCGAGCACGTTCTGGAGTGGCGCTAGTTGCCGCGACATCTCGATGGCGACGCCCTATGCCCGAATCATGGGCCAGGCCAGCACGCTGGCCGAGCAGATTCAGATGGCGGCCGCGGGCGACGATGCATTGATTCGCGTATGGCAACGCGACCCCCTTCGTGGTGCCGTCGAAGTACACGATATTCCTGCCGTGCCAGAGCAGCGCATGACGCTGGGCGAGTTCGACCTGTTCATCGACGCCGGCGCGGAACAACAGTTAAGAGACTTGCGCAGGCAGGGGTTTCCCAATGAAACCGGCGGCGTGCTGCTCGGATACTACGATTTCAACATCGGTGCAGTCGTGGTGGTTGCGGGGCTTCCGGCGCCGCCCGACAGCAAGGTCAGTTCCGGCTCATTCGAGCGCGGCATCGCGGGACTGGTCGAAGCTGTTAAGGACGCCTCCAAGCGAACCGCAGGCATCGTCGGCTACATCGGCGAATGGCACAGCCATCCGCCTGGTCACTCTGCATTGCCGAGCCGAGCCGACTTCCTGCAACTCATTTATCTGGCGCTGGGCATGGCCGATGACGGCCTTCCTGCCGTTCAGCTCATCGTCAGCGAGCACGACCTGCAGGTCTTGCAAGGCGCGGTGAAGTGACATGCCCGGCCAGATGATCCTGCGGATATGGGACGTGCAGCACGGCGCATGCGCCATGCTCGCGCACGAATCGGAGTACGGCGTGCAAGGTCGTCTGGCGATGGTCGATTCAGGCGACAATGGCCTCACGGGCTGGAAGCCGAGCGCCTACATCAAGCATTACCTGAAACGCAATGTTTTGGATTACCTGTTCATTACGAACGCTGACCTCGACCACATAAGCGATTTGAACAACCTGTGGAGAGAAGGAATCACGGTCTCCTCCTTCTTCAGAAATCGCAGTGTGCCGCCAGCGGCGCTGAGGATCATCAAAGAAGCCAGCGGAGAATTGACCGAGGACAACGAGCGATACCTCGCCCTTCACACGGACTACGTCTATCCCGTTGACGCACCATTCGACCAGAACATGGGCGGCATTACGGCAACGGCCTTCTGGAACTCATATCCGCGCTTCTACGACACGAACAACTTGAGCCTTGTGGTGTCCTTCAAGTTTGGACCGTTCAAGATCCTGTTCCCCGGCGACTTGGAGGAGGACGGATGGCTGGCGCTGCTGAAACAGCCCGCCTTTCGCGCTGAGCTTATAGGTACAACCGTGCTCGTCGCATCCCATCATGGCCGAGCGAACGGTTACTGCCAGCGCGTATTCGACTACTTTAATCCACAGGTGGTCGTCGTCTCCGACAAGTCCGTCGTCCACACGACACAGAAACCGCAGTATCAGTATGCAGCCTGGGAAGATGGCGTTCTGGTATCCAACACCGGCAAGCGGCGACGCTGTCTGACAACGAGAAAGGACGGTTGGATTCTGTTCAAGGTATCGGAAACTGGCTGGTTTACGGTAACCACGGAGTACGATGGATGAAAGACACCAAGGATTACAGCAGCAAGACGTTGAAAGGGCGCAACCTCGTATGGCTAGTTGCGACACTCGTCCTAGACTTCCTCGTGCTCTTGGTCGTGGCGTTCCATACCGTGATCGACGATCTGACGCCGACAAGGATGGCCGTCATTCGCGCGAGCCTGACCGCGCTTCTACCCATACCCGCCCTGATCCTCTCCTCGCTCATCTCGGCCGACCACAAGGCTATCCTCGTGTTCTGGCGCCTAAAACACCCACTGCCGGGTTCACGGGCCTTTTCGGTACATGCGCCGGCCGATCATCGGATCGACCTTGCGAAATTGGAAAAGAACTTGGGCCAGTTTCCGGTGAGCGAGAGAGACCAGAACTCGAAGTGGTACGGCCTGTACAAGCAAGTCGATTCAGACCCATCGGTCGTGGACAGCCACAAGAACTATCTGCTGTTCCGCGATATTGCAGCAATGTCACTGCTGCTCGTGCCGGTGCTGCCCGTAGTTATGTATTTCAGCGGCGTTGATTCGACGCGCATCCTGGTTTCCGCCGCCTGGTTCCTGGGGCAATACCTGGTCACCGCGTTTGCTGCTAGAACCACAGGCATTCGTTTCGTGCAGAACGTCCTGGCTGTGCACGCCAACAAAAGGATGTCAAGTGCGAAGGCAACGACAAAGGCCTCCTGAGCATGGTTACGGATCGGCTATCCCGTGCGCGTTCGTAGTCGAAAACGACTTAAGGACATCACCAATTTTTGCGGTGAATGCGAATGTCTGCTCCTGGGCCGCTTGTACTAAACTCGCTCGCGCGGTAGTCGGTAGCGAGGTGTTTGCCAGTTCTCCCTGAGTTTTATTAGCAAGATGGGCCTGACCTGTGTTGAGGTTGTTGTTGCCACACACCAACCCACAACAC
>JBOHRF010000340.1:0-5765 GCA_050732575.1 Longimicrobiales bacterium | reverse complement strand
CAGCATCTGACATCACACGGGCTTCCAACGGCTATTACCAATGGCGACTGACCGGGCTTCCGGACTCCGCTGTCATCCAGCTGGTTTGGGCCCTGCCCAGCCACCGGCGTTTGCCCTCAGGCGCATCCGCCATCATCCACGTCCATTAACTGCCGCAGTTACTCCTGCGTTACCCGACGTACCCAGGTCTGTGACCGTAGACAGGTACGTTGAGCCAGCAACGTGCCGCCGGGCGGCGGGCAACGTCACCATTCCGTCACGGAGTTACAATTGCGTTACAGAACGTTGACGGTTGTTTCGCACAGCCGAGACAACTTTCCGGCCAACGGGCAACGCGTGAACCCCTATGATCGGAGTTATTCGTGACCCGAACTGTAACGATCGTAACTGCCTGTCTCCTGGGGGGAGCCGCAGCGGCGGCGGCGCAAACAGGACAGGCCGGTGGCCTGACCCTCCGATTGGGTGGTCGGGTGCAGGCGCAGTTTAGCACCACAAGCGTGGATGAGGCGGAGCTGGTAGCGCGCCAGCGAGCGCCCTCCGCGCCCATCCCGGCTTCCATGTTCGAGACCCGTCGGGTGCGGCTCTCCACCGAACTGGACTACGGCGATGCGGTCACCGGCAAGCTGGAGATCGAGTACGGCATGGCTCGCCTGCTGCTCCGCGATACCTGGATGAACATCGCGCTGGATCCCAGACTGCAGTTGCGCGTCGGCCAGTTCAAGAAACCCTTCAGCCTGCTGCAGCTCACCAGCTCGACGCGCTGGCCGATCATCGAGCGGGGCGTTCGCATGCGCGGACTGCAGGAAGCGCTGCTGGCCGACGATGCGGACAGCGTGATCACCACGTTCCGCGGTACGGTTGTCCCCGGTGAAGAGCAGGAGCTGCTCGAGCAGTTCGGCTATCAGAATTTCGATCTGGGCGGTGCGATCCACGGAAGCCTGGGTCGTTTTGGCTACCAGATTGGCATGTTCAATGGTACGGGCGCCGACCAGCGCGATGACACGGATGGCAAGTCCGTTGCTGGTCGCGCGACCGTTCGACCGATTGCGGGTGTGCCGCTCACCATCGGCGTGGGCGTGAGTACGCGCGAATTTCGGTTGCGCACCACGCCCTCCATTCTCACGCGGTCAGGAGCAGCGTACGAAGTGGATATGGAGTGGGGCGATTTCCGCCGCTCCGGCCTGCACATCATTGCGGAAGCAGCTACAGGCACCAACCTCGCCGTCGATGAGACATTTACGGCCGGGCAGTTCATTGCAGCCTGGTACAAGCCGCTCAGCAATCAAAAAATCGAAGGCTGGGAGCTGGCGGGCCGCGTAGGCTATGGCGATCCGCGCCGCGCTGTGCGCGGCGATGATGCGCTGCTGCTCACACCGGGCTTCAACATCTACTTCTCGGGTCGCAATCGATTGATGGTGAATTGGGATGTATACATGCCGCGCGGTGATGGCTTCCAGACCATGCATGCGCTGCGCGTTCAGGCGCAGATCTACTTCCTCACTCAACTCGTTCCCCAGGATCGAACATGACCACGCGCAAAGCAGTGGGGGCGGTATTGCTCCTGCGCCTGGCCGCCTGCACGGGCAGCGACCAGCAGGGAGGTTCGTTCAGCGGTACGATCTCGGGCGACGGCTCCAGCACAGTGTATCCCATCACCGAGGCCGTGGCCGAAGAATTCACGCGTGAGCACCCCGGTCAGTTGCGGGTGACGGTCGGCTATTCCGGGACGGGTGGTGGCTTCAAGCGGTTCTGTGCCGGAGAAACCGATATCAGCAATGCATCGCGTCCAATCAAGGAAGCCGAGAAGCAGGCGTGCACGCAGAACGCGGTGGAGTACGTCGAGATGCAGATCGCTTACGATGGACTGTCCGTGGTGGTGAATCCACAGAACACGTTTGCCACGTGCCTGACCACGGCGGAGTTGAAGAAGATCTGGGAGCCGGAAAGCCAGGTGAACCGCTGGTCGCAAGTGCGCGCAGGATTCCCCGACCAGGAGCTCAAGCTGTACGGTGCGGGCACGGCCTCGGGTACCTTCGACTATTTCACCGAAGCCATCATGGGCAAAGAAGATCTCAGTCGCTCCGACTACACGGCCAGCGAAGATGACAACGTGCTGGTACAGGGTGTGGCGGGCGACCCGCGTGCCCTCGGCTATTTCGGGTACGCATATTTCGTGGAGAATCAGCAGCGTCTCAAACTGGTGCAGGTGGACGGTGGCACGGGCTGCGTCTCACCCTCACCCGAGACCATCAGGAGTGGTACCTACTCGCCTCTCTCGCGTCCCCTCTTCATCTACGTCAACAAGAAGGCGTTGGCGCGGCCGGAGGTGATAGCGTTTCTGAAATTCTTCAATGAGCATGCGGCTAAGCTGGTCCCTGAGGTTGGGTACGTTCCGCTCGATGCCGCGCGCTACCAGGAGAACCTTGGCCAGATCGGAAGCACCGGGTCACAGTGAGCGGTCTGGGGCGCCGGTCGCAGCGGTGCCGCGCGTAGCGGCACCAGCCGCGACTGCGTCCGCGCCGGCACCCGGTCCGCGCCGAACCCGGCGCGGCCTGGGGCAACGGCTGGCCGGCGCGCGCCTGCGGCGCGAGCGTGCGGCCGGTTACGTGCTCACGGCGTTCAGTTCCGTATCGATCTTCACCACGCTCGGCATTGTCGCCGTTCTGCTTTATGAGTCGTTCGCCTTTTTCCGGGAAATCTCGCCTTTCACGTTTCTGACCGGCACGCGCTGGGCGCCGTTGTTCCAACCTCAGCATTTTGGTGTGTTGCCCTTGCTCACTGGCTCTGTGCTCATTGCGCTGGGCGCAGCGATGGTAGCTCTGCCGCTCGGGCTGGCCGCCGCCATCTACTTGAGTGAGTACGCACATGCCCGGGTGCGCAGCATTCTGAAGCCGATTCTGGAAATCCTGGCGGGCGTTCCTACGGTCGTATACGGCTATTTCGCGCTTACGTTCGTAACACCCTTGTTGCAATCGATCTGGCCCAGCACCGAGCCCTTCAATGCCGCTTCGGCCAGCATCGTCATGGGCGTCATGATCATACCCATGGTCTCATCGCTGTCTGAAGATGCCTTGAGCGCGGTGCCGCGTTCATTGCGCGAGGCCGCCTATGCCCTGGGCGCAACCAAGTTCGAAGTGGCCGCACGCACGGTCGTCCCGGCCGCGCTGTCCGGTGTGATCGCTTCGTTCATCCTGGCCATTTCGCGCGCCATTGGTGAGACCATGATCGTGACCATCGCGGCGGGAGCGCAGGCCAATCTGACCTTGAATCCGCTGCACAGCGTGCAGACCATGACCGCTTACATTGCTCAGGTCAGTCAGGGCGAGGTACCACACGGCACGCTCGAGTATCGCACCATATTCGCTGTGGGTCTGGCATTGTTTGCCATGACACTGCTCATGAACCTCATCAGCAATCTGGTGCTGGCGCGTTATCGCGAGGTTTACGAATGAGTCCCAACAAACGCGGAGGACTCGCGCCCGCCGCTTCAGTGTTCGACACACGCAACCGCTTGCGCCGCGTAATCGGTCTCGTTTTCGCCACGCTCTGCTTCATTGCCACGTTGATCGGAATCATCGTTCTGACCGTGCTGCTGGTCGATATCTGGAGGGATGGGGCCAGCCGTCTGTCGCTCGATTTTCTGAATGGCATGCCTTCCCGAAGGGCGGCACGGGCGGGCATCAAGCCGGCCCTGGTCGGATCCATCTGGACACTGGTACTCACGGCCCTCATCGCCTTCCCACTCGGAGTAGGTACCGCCATCTGGCTCGAGGAGTACGCCCCCACCAACCGCTTCACCCGGCTGGTGCAGACCAACATCGCCAACCTGGCCGGTGTGCCCTCCATTGTTTACGGTATCCTGGGCCTCGCACTCTTCGTGCGTTTGCTGGCTATGGGTCGCAGCATCCTGGCCGGCGCGTTCACGCTCGCGCTGCTCATCCTGCCGGTGATCATCATTGCCTCGCAGGAAGCCATAAAAGCCGTGCCCAATTCCCATCGGCTGGGCGCGTATGCGCTGGGCGCCACGCGCTGGGAAACCGTGCGCCACCATGTCATCCCACAGGCTATGCCCGGCATTCTGACCGGTACCATCCTGGCGCTGTCGCGCGCCATCGGTGAGGCGGCGCCCATGATCATGATCGGCGCGGTTGCCTTCACCAGCTTCGTGCCCACCGGACCCCTGGACGAATTCTCGGTAGTTCCCATCCAGATCTACGATTGGGTGAGCCGACCGCAAACGGCCTTCCATGAAATTGCCGCAGCCGCCAGTATTGTCCTGTTGATCGCGCTGCTCACCCTCAACGCGACGGCGATCTTGCTGCGCAATCGCTACTCTCGCAGGTCCTGATTCGATGAGCCCAACGGTTTTCCAGCCGCCCGGCAAGTCCGAATCGTGAGTCCAACGGTCTTTCAGCCGCCCGGTGAGATCGAACTGGAGACGCGCGGGCTGTCGGTCTTCTACGGCTCCGCACCCGCGGTCAAGTCGGTATCCATCGCGGTGCCGGACCGGCGCGTGGTCGCCTTCATTGGCCCCAGCGGCTGCGGCAAGAGTACGCTGCTGCGCTGCTTCAACCGCATGAACGATTTGATTCCCGATGCGCGCGTGGAAGGCGAGGCCCTGTTTCAGGGTGACAATCTGTATGGCGCGGGTGTCGATGCCGTCGAAGTACGGCGCCGCATTGGCATGGTCTTCCAGAAACCGAACCCGTTCCCAAAATCCATCTTTGACAACGTTGCCTTTGGCCCGCGCATCAATGGCTACCGTGGCAACCTGCGCGAGTTGGTCGAACGCTCGCTGCGCCAGGCCGCGCTCTGGGATGAGGTGAAGGATCGGCTGGACGCCAGTGCGCTCACACTCTCCGGCGGCCAGCAACAGCGTCTGTGCATTGCCCGGTCTCTGGCAGTAGAACCCGAGGTGCTGCTCATGGACGAGCCGGCCTCCGCGCTCGATCCCATTGCCACGCAAAAAATCGAAGACCTCATCTACGAATTGAAGCAGAACTACACGGTGGTCATTGTCACGCACAACATGCAACAGGCAGCGCGCGTTTCCGACTATACCGCTTTCCTTTACATAGGTGAGCTGATCGAGTATGGTCCCACCCAGCAGCTCTTCACGACGCCGCGCGAAGAGCAGACCGAAGCCTACATAACCGGCCGGTTCGGATGACCCTGCGTCACTTTGCAGAGGAGATGGAGCAGCTCAAGGCCAGGCTGGTCAGCATGTCCGGCATGGCCGAGAACATGGTCCAGCTCGCCGTGGAGGCATTGCTCGAGCGCGACGAAGCAAAAGCCAGTCGTGTGATCGAGCAGGATACCGCCATCGATGCACTCGAACTGGCCATCGATGACGCCGCCATCCAGCTGCTGGCGCTGCAACAACCCATGGCGCGCGACCTGCGCTTCATTACCTCGGCCATGAAGATCGCCAACGACCTGGAACGCGTCGGTGATCACGCCGTCAACATTGCCGAAGAGCTGCGCTGGCTGCTCCAGGCCTCGCCGTTCCCCGTGATGCCCGAGCTCGAGGAGATGGCGCGCATCGCCACCGACATGCTGAGCGAAGCGCTCAATGCATTCATCCGCTCGGACAGCTCGCAAGCCCGCGCCGTGGTCATGCTGGACGATCGCGTGGACGAGCTGCACGACAACAACTTCCGCATTCTGCTCACCCACATGATGGAAGATCCGCGCAAGATCACCGCGGGCATGGACCTTCTGCTCGTCTCGGGGAATCTCGAGCGCATTGCCGATCTGGCCACTAA
>JBOHRF010000339.1:0-5766 GCA_050732575.1 Longimicrobiales bacterium | reverse complement strand
AATCGTTTGCCATCGGGGAAGACATCGTACCCGGCCTGCACTTCGCCTGCCCGTGCGTCCATCGGGAAGAGCGTGTCTCGCCTGACGACGCGGAACTCAGGGTTTGTCTCGAGCCCGGCCGCAATGAGCGCCGTTCCGCCGCGATAAAACAGCTCGGTCCCGTCCCGTGACCACACCGGCTCGAGTCCACCGCCTGACGATATCAAATGACGCCCACCCGGGCCGGGGAAGGGCTGCACGTATACTTCCGTCCGTCCGGTCTCCTCCGAGATGTACGCGAGCCACTTCCCATCGCGCGAGAGACGGGGCTGGCGCGGAATCTCCGCCGTGAGCAGCGTGATGGACCTGCGGCTGGAATCGCTGCGCAGCGGCACGGCACGAAGCCACCACTTCCCGGCTTCCTGCAGCGTAGTGACCATGTAGTCCGCGGTCGGCGTAAACTTCGAGCCGCGCACCTGCGCAAGGATCCGTTCCGCCGGGGCGCTCGCATCCCAGGGCTGCCACCACACTCCGGCGGCGTCCCCAGTAAGCACCGAAGTGAACGCGATGCGACGGCCATCGGGCGTCCAATCGGGTGCTGACGCAGTTCCCAACGTGGTCAGGCGAGTGAGGGTGGTCGCCGCAATGTCGTAGACCCAGATATCCGAGGAGAGTGACAGCGCGATGCGGCGGCCGTCGGGCGATACTTGCGGATGGCGATAGAATCCGTGCTCCGATCGCAGCGCTCGCAGCGCACCGTCGCGAGTCGCTTCCGTCAGTTGCACACCCGCGTCACCCGAAAGGTAGACCAGCGTTCCCGTGGGTGAGAGCGCGAGATCGGCGACGGCTGCCTGTTGTTTGATGGTCAGGCCTTCCAGCAACATCACGGGATCGCCCAGCGCGCGCAGGCGCGTTGGATCGAAGGGTACGGCGCTGAGCGTACCGTCGCTGCGCGAGAAGAAGAGGAAGCCGTCGGCGTAAAACGGGCCTCCTCCTGTGATGCCCAGGCGGATGATCTTTCGATCGGCCAGGCGCATCGCGGCCAGTTCCATGCGCACTATTGGAGTCAGCAGGATGGTGAAGACGATGCTTTTGCCATCGGGCAGGAACGACGGCGATCCATGCGCATGGTCGATCGAGTCGACCACGGTGAGCCTCTCTGGTGCGGCACCGGCCGCGTTCGAGCGCCAGATAGGTGAGCCGCGCGTCTGGATGCCTTTCGTGAAGGCAATGGTGCCGTCGCGTCCCCAGTCGAAGCGTCCCGCAGTGTCCGTGATCACCACCGGAGGGCCCCCGGCAAGAGAGACCTTCACGACGGAACCGTGAGCCCCGCGCCTCGCGATGAATCCGATCCATTTGCCATCGGGGGAGAACACGGGATTGGACGCTCCCTCCGACCCCGGGATCCGATGCGGAATCAGGTCGTCGAACCGGCGCAGATAGAGGTGCGCCTGCGTACCGCCCACATAGGCGAGTGTGGATCCGTCCGGTGACAGGGCCATCGATCGGCCGATCAGCGTTGTGTTCACGTTCGCGTCCGCCGGCAGATCGAGCGTGAAGCGCACGCGCGGCGGCGGTGCTGCCCGATCGCGACTCCACGCCCACACGGCGGTAACAGAGGCGAGAACGGCCAGCGCGGCCGCCGCCAGCGCGACGCGCCGCCAGCGCGCGCCATTGCCTGATGCGCGTGTGGGTGGCGCCGTGATCGCCACGACCTTCCCTTGCAGAGCATCGGCAAATTCGTGCGCCGTCGTGAAGCGGTCGGCAGGGATTTTCTCCAGTGCGCGCTGCACGACGCCACTCACATGGGCCGGCACGGTGTGGCGCAGCGCGGTGAGCGGCCGGGGCGTTTCGGTCAGCAACCTGGCGATGATGGCCTGCGCCGTAGCGGCGCTGTGTGGCGGCTCGCCGGAGAGCATCTCGTACGTCACCGCAGCCAACGCATAGATGTCGGTGCGGCCGTCCATGCCACGATCGCCCGTAGCCTGCTCGGGCGACATGTAATGCGGCGTGCCCAACGAGAGTCCGGTCTCCGTGATGCGTGTGCCGCCTGCGTTCGATACAGCCAGCGCGATGCCGAAGTCGGCTACCAGCGGTTGGCCATCGTGCAGCAGGATGTTCTCCGGCTTGAGATCTCGATGGATCACGTGCTGGCGGTGCGCGTAGTCCAGCGCGCCCGCGACCGCAGCTGCAATGCGAATCGCTTCCTCGATGGGCAGTTGCTTCTCACGAGCGAGGCGCTGGCGGAGACTCTCGCCATCGACAAACGGCATCACGTAGAAAAGCAGCCCTGCGCTTTCGCCCGAATCGAAGAGCGGCAAAAGGTTCGGGTGCTGAAGATTGGCGGTGACGCGGATCTCGCTCAGAAAGCGCTCGACGCCGAGCACCGCGGCGAGTTCCGGACGCAGCACCTTGAGCGCGACGCGGCGGCCGTGGCGGATGTCGGTGGCCGCGTAGACGGTGGCCATGCCTCCGGCACCGATTTCGCCTTCGATCGTGTACCGTCCCGCGAGTGCTGCCTTGAGCTGGTCGGTAACGTGCATGCGGCGAATCTACGGTAGCAATGGGAATCTGAAAGTGCGACGCCCGCTCGCCAGTATGCCTGACGCAGCCGTCACGCATTTGTCGGCCGCGCCACCTTTCCGCTGTCCAGACCGAGCGCTAGATTTACCCCCATGGACTTCCAGTGCCACGGCCGCCCGGGAAAGAACCCACTGAGGTTTATCGCACTGGTTTCGGCATTCTGGGCAGTCACGGGTGCGGTTCGCGCCGCCGCGTGCGACGACTGCACTGCACCTGTCGAGGCGGTTTCGCAGGACGATACCAGGGTGCCCTGCGATTGTGTTTGCCCCTGCGGGTGCGTGGTCCAGGTCCGTTGGGCCACGAGCGCGACAACCATCAGCGCGGTCGCTTTGGTTCAAGGACCACCCAACTATCAGCGTCTCCAGCAGAGCCACGAGAGCAACATCCTCGATCTGAATCCGCGGCCGCCCAGAGCCTGACCAGCCGTTCCATCTCTCAATTCCTGACTCATCCACTGCCTCTCGCATCTGCGAGAAGGAGTACTGGTGCACACAATTTCAGGTGGTGGTGGTGTGTTCATGGCGGCCATCGTACTGATGACGACCGGCGTCAGCGCCCAGGAACCGGTGCTGATCGGCACACCCGAAATGACAGCATTGCGTGAGTTGCAGCAGACGCGCAACCCGTTGCTGGCTGCGCGGCGCAGCGCGGTCGATGCTGCACGCATTCGAAACGGCGGGGTTCAGAGTATAGGACCGATCACTTTTTTTTTCGAGCTCGAGGAAGCGTCGGTCGGGGAACCGGGCAACCATACATTGCGCGCGGGCGTCGAGCACGAATTCACGGCGCGCGGCCAGGCCGCGGCCGACCGTGCGCGCACTCAGTCACAGCTGCGCGTTGCCCAGGCGGAACTGGTTAGCGCAACCGTTTCCAACTCGATCGACCTGGAACAGCACGCCATCGAGTCCGCGGTCTGGGACCGGATCCGAGCGCGCCTGATAGTGGAAGATTCTCTGCTGGTGCGTGCGTCGGCCACGCTGAACGCCAGATTCGCGGCGGGCACGGCCCGTTACGTCGACGTGGTGCGCATGCGCACGGAACGACTGCGCGTTCAGGCGGAAGCGGCGCGCGCGCTGGCCCGGGCCGAGGCCGCCCGACAGCACATGGCCGGCTCCGTCGGTACAGGCGCGAATGATTTGATTCCCGCCGCCATCGCTTCCATCCGTGACCTGCCCGTTCCTGTTCTGCCAGCGGTTGACGAGATGTCGCGCGTCTCACCTGCGCTCGCTCTGGCCGATGCGCAGATCGCCACTGCGCGAGCCGATCTTGCGTCGGCGCGCGTCGCGAACGCACGCCGCTGGAGCGCGGGTGTCGGCCTGCAGCGATTCGATGGTGTCGATGGGTACACGCTTGGTCCGCTGCTGCTGGGCAGCGTCACGTTGCCCGTTCCGGAGCGATCCGTGCGCCAGGCGCTGGTCAGCGCAGCCACGCGCGACACCCTGACCGTGGTGGGGCTGCGAGCGGCGATTCTCACGCGACTGGGCGGCGATGTCAGCGCGGCCGAAACGCGGTTTGCCGCAGCGCGCCAGCAGTTCGAAGCCATCGACCAGCGTCTGCTGAGCGCGGCGCGTGAAGAACGGGAAAGTGCGCTGATCGGCTACGCAGCGGGTGAGCTGAGCCTGCTGGAGTTGCTCGACTTCGAGCGCGCGCTGGCGCGCGCGGAGATACAACGCCTGGAGAGTTACCTCGAGATGATCGATGTGTGGACGGGATTGTGGCGAACGGCAGCGACCGGCGGCCACGAGGAGACCAGATCATGAACGTGCCATACAAGTCGCTTCTCTGCGCGCTGGTCGCACTGGCTGCCGCGGGATGCGGCCGATCCGGTGGTGACGAAGCGCAAAGGGAAGCCGAAGTCGCAGAGGAAGAGCATTCTGATGAGCAGCGCGTGACGCTGACGGAAGCTGCAATGAAGACCGCCGAGATCGTGGTCGAACCTGCGGTCAGCGAGCAGGCGGCGCGAGCGGCACAAGGTCTCGAAGTTCCCGGTGAGGTGCACTTCGATCCGCGCCGTGTAGCCATCATCTCGCCGCGCATCGATGGCCGGATCGAGCAGCTGTTCGTGGTGCAGGGAGATCCGGTGCAGCAGGGCCAGGTGGTCGCGACGCTGTTCACGCCCAGTTTCATCAGTGCGCAAACCGAATACGTGATGGCGCAGAAACGCGCGGCCACGCTGGCGGGCACGCAGGATGCCGAAGGCGCGCGCGCGTTGCTCGAAGCAGCCGCGCGCCGCCTGCGTTTGCTCGGTGCATCGCCCGCCTCCATCGAGCGCCTCGGCGAGACCGGTGAGGTACAGGAGAACCTGCCCGTGATCGCGCCCTTTGCGGGCAGCATTGTCGAGGTCCAGGCGATTCCGGGGTCCGCGATTAGCGCGGGCAGCCCGATCTTCAAGGTCGCTAATCTGGAGGTAGTTGACGTGGCTGCTGCCGTTCCGGAACGAGCGCTGCCACTCGTGCGTGTGGGCGGGCGTGCCAGTGTGCACCTGGCCGCCTATCCAAATCTGCAGTTCGAGGGCACGGTCGAACGGATGGAGCAGGAGCTGGACGAAACAACGCGCACGGTGAACGCCATCATCCACGTTCCGAATACCAGGGCTCGCCTCATGCCGGGCATGTTTGCCACGGTCCGCCTGCACACTCCGGTCACGAGCGGAGCACCGAGCAGTTCTCAGCAGATCATCACCATTCCCGAAACCGCACTGGTCAACGAAGGCGACCAGCGTTTCGTGTTCGTGGAAGTCGCGCCGCGCACCTTCGAAAAGCGCGAGGTCGAGGTCGCAAGCCTGGAAGCACCAGGAGCGTCGCATCCCACCACGAACCGCGTGGTCGTACGCAACGGATTGAGCGCGGGCGAGCGCGTTGTTGTGCGCGGCGCGTTCACGCTCAAATCCGAGCTGGCCAAGGCCAGTCTCGGTGAGCACGGGCACTGACCATGGTCAACCGGATCATTGCCTGGGCGGTGAATCACCGCGCCTCGGTTGCATTTCTTCTGATCGTGCTGGTGGCCGCAGGCGTATGGTCCTTCCGCACGCTGCGCGTCGATGCGTTTCCGGACCTCACGGATGTGCAGGTGCAGATCCTCGTGGAAGCGCCTGGACTTTCGCCCGTGGAAGTGGAACGGCTGGCCGTCATGCCCATCGAGCTGGCGCTCAACGGCATGCCGCGCGTGGTGCAGGTGCGTTCCATCAGCAAATACGGATTCGGC
>JBOHRF010000338.1:0-5796 GCA_050732575.1 Longimicrobiales bacterium | reverse complement strand
TCGAGCAGCGCAGCAGCCTCGAGCGCAAGCGCGCGACGGGTGTCCATTTGCTGCGCGTGATTCAGAAGTCGCCGGGCGTGCGCCATGGAGCGCGGTGCGCGCCGGGCGAGTTTTTCGGCCAGTTCGAGCGCCGCAGGCAGCACCTGCTCGGCGGCGACTGCGCGATTGGCAATGCCCCAGCTCACGGCATCGTGCGCACTGAAAAACTCGCCCAGCAGCAACAGCTCCCTGGCGCGCAACAGCCCGACCCGCCGCGGCAACGTGTACACCGTGCCTCCGCCCACGAACGTGCCGATCGCGATTTCCGGAAAGCGCAGCTTCGCTTCCTCCGCCACAAGTACAAAATCGCAAGACAAGGCCAGCTCGAGCCCCGCGCCAATGGCGTGACCGTTCACGGCCGCCACGATCGGCTTCGACAAACGCTGCATGCGGCGGTGCGCGCGCTGCGCCGTGCGCACGTAGACGCGTTTGTCTTCGAGCGATGGCTCGGCTTCATCGTGGGCCTTGAGATCCGCGCCCACGCAAAAGGCCCGGCCTGCGCCGGTCAGAACAACCGCACGGAGTGAGACGTCGCGGTTGATTGTTGTAAGCGCATGTATCAACGCACGATAGAGCGGCAGACTCACCGCGTTCAACCGGTCGGGACGGTTGAGCGTGAGCGTGGCGATCGCGCCGTCTCGTTCGAAGAGCAGGTCCATTGTGCGCGGTGACAAGGTTTCGGGGATGCGGGTTAGCTTCGCTCAACTATCAGAATGCTGGGTCAAGTTAGGGTCTGGACTGAGACTGGTCACCCTGGCCCTGTTGCAGCCCCCTTGACGGCACGTTAACTGGATTGCAGAGTATCGGTGTACGAAGGCGTCAACCCACGCAACCTCCGGCGTTCAAAGCAACGTCACCAGATCAGGTCAAGTCGTTCCTTGCTGGGATATATCACTCTCCGTCCAGTAGGGGTTTTACGATCACCATACGTTCTGGCCTCCGCCGCTGGCTCATCGAACGGCGAACGCTGATCAAGCGCTCGTCGCTTCTGTTCATCCTGGTAGCAGGAAGTTGCCGCGACGATCGGGTCCAGATCGAGCCCGGCAACGTGTTCGTGCCCGGCGGTGAAGCCTTCGAGATGCGGGCTGTCGTTCTTGCGCGCAAGCAAAAGGAACGCCGTCTCAAATGGACAACCAATGAGTCGCTTCTACGGAAGGACTCACTCTCGGGATCCTCCGGTTGGTTGTTTGCGAATGCGATTTCGGGTGCACCCGTGCCGGCCACTCTCAACGTGAAAGCAGGCTGGCGCCGGCGCCTATCCGATGCCTTGACCATCAAGGTAACGGATACGACCCAGTTCGCCGGTAACGACGTGCTCGAGGGCCTGCCTCATACACCCGGGTGGCCGCCGGCCGTCGCGCTCATACCGGGACGCGATACTACTTATGCGTTTGTCAGGTCAGTTGAGATCGGCCAACTCACGAGTGATACCATCGCGGTCTTCACCGCCAACTTCCAGTCCGTAATGCCGCTGTTGAGCAATAGTGGTGATGAGCGTATTGCCTTGAATACGATCTCTGCTCCGCTGGAGATTCCGGTCACGATCTGGATTCCAGACGCGACCGTCAATGGTGACTGGACGCGGCGGATAACCGAAGATGTGGTAAAGCAACATGCAAACCAGGCCAACGAAGTATTGAGGTTGAACCGCGTCGGCCTGCGGCTGAAAGACACAGTGCAATACTACAACGAAAACACGCCGACTGCTTGTGCAGACTTTAGACCCGGGAGCGCTGGCCTCAACGTCTACTTCGTCGAGGCGATCCCTGGTTTGGGTTTGAGTCGCGGCGTGTGGTGCCGCTCGACAGACGGCGGCGCCGCTGCAGAAGCGGGTGCGGCCCCTGTGCCCCGTGAAGACATCCTGATCAGGTACAATGCACCCAGACCTACCCTCCTGCACGAAATCGGACACGCCCTCTCGTTGGAAGTGCACACGGATGGCGCCGACGGATTTGAGCGCAGAGACAACATCATGAAACACACGGAAAAGGTCAGGAGGCACATCTCGCTCGGTCAGGCGTTCCGAATGAACTATGATTCGGACTCGTGGATTTTCAAGGCTGCTGCCAACCTGCCGCAGTTGACACGGCCGCGCATGCAATGCGACGCCTTGGCCAGGTGGAACGGGTGTCCCGAACTGAAAAAGGACATCCGGAAAAAGGACGACCGATGAGCTTGCCGAAATGGGCTGTTCTGGTCGGCGCGTTGGCCATCATTGGCGGAGTGGCCATCATTTTTCTGCGCCAGGATCGCCTGCACCGCGCGGAGAAGGACATGATCGATCGCTGGCTGCATTGCGACGAGTGTTCACACGGTGAACTGGCCAGGGTGGCGGCGTTTGAGGATCGCGCGGTGCGGGACCTGGGGAAGCGGCTGCGGCAGCCGGGGGGGAAGCGATTCGAAAGCGTAATTCAAAGTATCAACGACGAGTTCGTGCTCGTGCCGGGTGGCATGTCTCAGGCTGAGTACGTGCGTCGCATGTCGGAAAATTACGTGGCGGATTACCAGATACGCTCCGCGTCCGCACTCGCGGCCATCGGCACGCCCCGGGCCCGTGAGGTATTGCGTCGCGCACTCGCTGATTCCGTTCGCCGGGGATATAGAGCGGACGTGAAGCGTGCGCTTGAACGCGCCATCAACGAAGCGGCGTTCGGTGCCTTCGACGGATTTCTCAGCAGCAGTTCCGTGAGGTTCGGCGACACGGTCTCGGTCCGCCGTGGCTGGCTCGCATTCGATACTGCCGGGAATGTCACCCATGTCAGCCTTCCGGGCTCGCCCTTCGCCGACAGCCTGGTCATCAGGAAGGCGCATGACACGCTCTGGTTCATTGCTGCGGCTCGACGCGGCGAGTACCGTCTGCTGATCAAAGGACTCGGGCCGCTGGACTCCACTCGAACCGCGCCGTTCAGCATTACGTCACTACGGCCACCGCATCCAGCAAACGCGCCCGCCGCGGTCACGAGCGTCGGTTATCCCAAGACGTTTTTCATTGCGCTGGGTGCTACAGCCGCGGATAGCGCCGCTCACTACCGATTCGAACCGGCGAGCGATCTTCAGGTTACCGCGTCAGCGGAAGTGGTTGGCCTCATATCCCCGCAGATCATCTGGAGTAATTGCTCAATGGGGGGGATCGCGATGACAGATTCAATACTCTCGGGTCGAGTGGTTGACGAGCGGGGAGCAGCAGTCGAAGGAGTGGCCGTTAATGGGGTCACCGCCGCTGGGCAAGCAGCTACCGCCACGACAAACGCAGTTGGCGAATTCGAAATTGTTGGGACTTCTTCGCCGTCCACTCGGGTCGCAGTGGTTACGGTGGCGAAGGCCGGTTTTCGTACCTGGTTCTACGCTCCTTTAACGGGATCCGGCAGGGTACTACTCAGCATTGTCCGTGACACAGTCAGTGAGGATGCGGCGCGCAGGTGGTATGGCGCGAACCTGCGCATCCCCGGTGGGCAATGCCGAATTCTGCGGGTGAAAGTTCCAGGGGCCGCGGGTATCAAGATCGTTCGGCTGCGTCTCACTTCTCCGTAGCGATCGTAGATGTCCGCCCCGCCCGCCGATGCCGAGCTAACCGAGCAGCTGCGCACGACGCTCCAAGGTCGCTACACAGTTCGCAATGAACTGGGGCGCGGTGGTATGGCGATCGTTTACCGCGCCCTGGACCTTCGCAACAACCGAGAGGTCGCTATCAAGGTGTTGCGGCCTGAACTCGCCGCCACCATCGCCGGCGATCGGTTCCTCCGTGAAATCCACATCGCAGGTCAGCTGAAGCACCAGCGGATTCTGCCCGTCTACGATTCCGGTGATGCGCGAGGCTCACCTTTCTTCGTGATGCCGATCGTGGAAGGTGAATCGTTGCGCGCCCGCATCCAGCGAGAGAAGCAGCTGCCCATTCCGGATGCCCTGCGCATTGCACGCGATGTTGCACAAACGCTGGAGTATGCACACACGCAGGCGATCGTACACCGCGATGTGAAGCCGGAGAACATCCTGCTGTCCGGTGAGGTTCCGTTCGTCAGTGATTTCGGCATTGCGCGGGCGCTGGAAGCTGCCGGCGGCGAGCGCTTGACGGAATCCGGTGTCGCCATGGGCACGGCCGCTTATATCAGCCCGGAACAGGCGGGTGGTGCATCCGCCGTGGATGCGCGCAGTGACGTTTATGCGCTGGGTTGTGTTCTGTACGAAATGCTTGCGGGCGAACCACCTTTCACGGGTCCGAGCACCCACGCGATCGTTGCGCTACACCTTGCCGAACGGCCTCGGTCACTGCGCGTGGTTCGCCCGGCCGTACCACCGGAGCTGGATCAGGTCATCCAACGCGCGCTGGCCAAAGTGCCCGCCGACCGTTTCCGGTCTGCCGCGGCCTTTGCCACGGCGCTGGAGGCGGTAAGCGACACCGCCAGGCTCCGGCGGCTCCGCATTCGCCGTCGAGTTACCCGCCTCGCGGTTATCGGCCTGCTGCTGACGGCGATCGGCGTTGGCCTGAAGGTCCTAATTGGACGTGCTACACCGCCGCTGGATGCCAGCCGGGTCGTGGTCTTTCCTCTCGCCGCGGGAGGACAGGCCACTGCGGCGACTGGCGAGGACGTCGCCATGATGATCAGCGCGGCGTTGATTTACACCGATCCCCTCAAGGGGACCGATGGCGCGCGCTATCTGGAAGAGCGTTACCGTGAGAATCCCGGTTTAATCTCATCCAGCACCGCTGTCCGAATCAGTAAGAGTAGACGTGCTCGGTATTTCCTCGAGGGTGCGGTTCGCCAGGACAACGACTCCGCCACGGTTGTCCTGCGGCTGCACGACGTGGTTGGTGACTCCGTGCTGGCTGAGGAGAGCGCAACTGGTGCTGTGGCGATGCCGGCCTTTCGCATAGGGTATGTAGCGCTTCGCCGGCTGATTCCCAAACTGCTCGATCCAGGCAGGGAAGTCGACTTCGCTGTTCTGACCGAACGCGAGCCGGCAGCAATCGCGTTATTGGTGCAAGGTGAGCGCGAATACCGGCGCACGCGCTTTGGCCCTGCGCTGGATTTCTTCAAGCGCGCCGTGCGGATGGATTCGGCACTCGCATACGCGGCCGTCAAAGGCGCTCAGGCGGCGAACTGGGTGAGCCTGCGCCGAGAAGCACGGGAGCTCGTAAGCGTCGCCCTCGCCCGAGACACGCTCTTGCCCCCGAGGTATCGCGCTTTTGCGCGCGGCCTTGACGCATACCACGCGGCGCGCGCGGACAGTGCAGTGTTCTGGCTCGAGCGCGCGCTGCACGATGATCCCGATTGGACAGAAGCCTCCATGGCTCTGGGCGAAGTGTTGTATCACCTGTTTCCGGCTCGGTGGCCCCTCGATTCGTTGGCCGAGTCCCAGTTTAAGGTGGCCCTGGCAGCCGACACCACGTTCACGCCAGCCATGTTGCATCTGGTCGAGATCGCAACGCGGCGGGGTGACACTCGCCGGGCCCGGGATCTGGTGAACCGACTCAGCCTCGGTGAGCCCGACACGGTCCTGGGGCCGCAGCGGGCCATCATGGTCGAGTGCGTGGAGCGTGGACCGGATCGGGCCAACCTGGAGGAGCGCGCGCGCGCCAATCCGGTGGCCGTGTTGCATGCCGCGCAGCAGCTCGCGGTGGCGGGCGCGCACCCCGCCTGTGCCGAGCGAGCGTTTCGAGCTTTTCTCGCTGTATCGAACGAGCGCGGATTTCGATGGGCAGCTCTGCTCGGATTACAGAGTCTGCTCGCCGCGCAAGGTCGAATCGCAGATTTGACG
>JBOHRF010000337.1:0-5808 GCA_050732575.1 Longimicrobiales bacterium | reverse complement strand
CTACCCTGCTCGGCGCGCTCGCATCTGCCGGTAGCACCGCGATCGTGACGGACTCCTTGTGCACGTCCATGCCGAGATACAGGATTGTGGGTGACATGGGTTGGTCCTCCGCGTTTTTGCGACGGTCGTTCCTGGTCGCATGTGGCTCTGGTTTCCTCCGTGAACAGGGGATAGCTAATCCACGCTGAGTTCGGAGGGCCAGCCCAGTCATATTTTCTAGACCGACGGAATGTTCGATCCGTTCAACGGTCTAACGACGTGTTACGCGCAGCGTTTCGGAGGCTTCATGCATTACCAAAACGCAACCATCATCGCGAAGCCAGGACAGCTTTCGGCCTGGATTGCAGCCGTGCTGGTCCTTGTCGTTCCGGCCTGCTGGGCATATGCCCAGCGCAATGACTTCGCCGGCCGTTGGGAAACGACGTACGGTATCATGACCCTCGAGCAGGCCGGCAAATCCGTCTCGGGCCAGTACATCGTGGACGGCCAGCACAGTTCAATCGAAGGGAAGATCCAGGGCAGGCGTCTGAAGTTCCGGTTTCGCACGCCGAAGGTTTCGGGTGAAGGTTGGTTCGCTTTGGACTCGGCTGGTGGTCGGTTTAGCGGCGCGGCCAGGCAAGACGATCAATCTACGTGGCGGAGGTGGAGTGGAACGCGCAACACGGGCCTCACGTCTCCGATCCCAGGAGTTGGCATAGGCTTCACCTCCGGAGCGAGCGCCCTGCTGATCCCTTTTCAACTCGAAGACAACCAGATCTGGCTGCAGGTCAGCGTCAATGGTTCTCGCCCGCTCTCCTTTGGAATGGACACCGGCGCGGGATCGAACTATCCCATTCTGAGCAAGCAGGTCGCAGAAACGCTCGGCATGAAGTTGCAGTCAATCGGACTGAAGACAAGCGGCGTTGGAACTGATCCCCCGGGTGCCTACCTCATTGCCGATACGGTGTCATTTAGCTTGCCGGGAGTCGCACTCTCCAGCGCGTGGGTTTTGGCGATTTCAATGGACAAAGTGAATGAATGCTTTCGCCGGGACTCTGCCGACGGAAAGCAGCTGACTCCTGCTTCACAGCAGCGGACTGAGCAGGCAACGAGCAGGACTCTCGATGGTGCTTTCGGTAAGGGGTTCTTCAGCAGCTTTGTTGTCGAAATCGATTACCCGGCTCGAGTGATCAATTTGTATGAACCGCGTAGTTACAGGTACAGAGGAAAGGGAAAGAGTCTCCCGCTCGAGATGGATGGTGACTACATCTACGTACGGGCCGAGGTCAAGGCACCGGGACGCCGACCGGTGAAAGCGCGGCTCATTGTTGACACGGAAGCGGCCGTGGCACTCCTGCTCAACAGGGATTTCGCTGAGGCAAATCACCTTCTGCCGGGCGCCGAACACTTGAAAGCTACGAATGAATGTGGAATCGGCGGTCCCGCGGAGGGCACCTCTTTTGAGGGCACGCTCGAAGCGTTACGACTCGGCGACTTCACGCTCTCAAATCCGTTGACATTTTTCCGGCACAAGGCGCACGGTCAGGACCACGACGGTTTCCTGGGAGGCGGGGCCCTGCGGGAGTTCAAGGTGATCTTCGATTACTATCGTCGCCGGATGATCCTGGAGCGCACCGTTTCTGCTGGAGGCAGTAGCCGCTAGGCGATCGACCGACCGACGAACTTTTAGACGATGGATCGGCCGCGGCGGTCTAACGAAGGAGGTGAAACTGCCGGGGCCTGCCTTGTGATTGACCTCAGCAGCTTTGGCCGCGCAGCTTACTTCCAGTCGCGTTAGACCGCGTGGCGTTCCCCCATTTGCGTTTTTGTCCGAGGCTTTCGTGAGGGATATGAACTCAGTGCAGTCTGCGCAGCTGGGGGAAGCTGATATCACCCGCCACCACAGGTCTGGCCGCCGGTCAGCGCTAGTGGTGGAGGGCCTACTAATTGTTGCGAGCGTCCTCTTCGGCTTTTTGCATCAGCAGTCTTGGCAAGCGTCTCTCGGATCGAAGGCTCGCTGCGGCAGCAGTCGAGAACTTTCGCCGTGAGATCCAAACCAACCTCGACAGCCTTGCCCGCGTTCAACCCATGCACCTCGAGTTCGCAGACCGTCTGAAGGCGGCCGCCCTTTCTGACTCCAGTGGCCAAACAGCGTTCGATTCGTTCGTTTCCCTTATGCCTGAGGGTGGCCTTAACACGCCTCCAATGCGGGAAGCGGCGAGGGAGACTGCGGTGAGCACGGGAGCGCTCCGACTGCTTGAATACGACATCGCGGCACAACTTTCCGACACCTACCTGGTTCAACGCTCCACGCTGTAGCCCACCGTGAAACTCCTTAGCGAGCGCTTCCTGGATACGCGAAATTTTGATCCTTCATCCCGCCAGGCCATGCTACGTGTGCATCAGATGTTGCTCGTTGAACTCTCAGGTCAGGAGACTTACCTGATGCACAAATACCGATCGACTTTAGCTGCCCTGGCGAAATTAGCCAACTGATCCCGAGCAAGCCCTCCTTCCTCGACCCCCAGGTTGGAGCCGATCATCCGGGTTCGGCGTGATTGGGTCCATTCTGACCGCGGTCTAACAGAGCGGGTGAAGCTGACGCGGGTTAGCACATGGAATTGACCTCAGCGCGAAGCCCGCGCAGCTTACCCGCACTCGCGTTAGCCCTCACTTCTGGTGCCCGTGTCACAAGATACCACAACGAATTCTTTCGATCACGCGTCCAATCCTCAGGTGATTCCTTCGCGAGCGATTTCCTTGTCGATCAGAGTGCAACGTTCCCTGGAGATTGGTGTCCTGCTGGCCACCGCCATCCTTGGAGTAAGCTCGGACGTATTTGGACAAGCCAGTGTTGAGGAGAGAATTGCGCGCGTAGAACATGGCCTGCTCCCCCGAGCGGTACCCAGGGGAGGGGTGGGCAAGTTGATGTCAATTCCCGAGCGAATGGCGTATCACGGCATTCCGGCGATGAGCATGGCCGTGATTGACTCCGGTCGTATCGCCTGGGCGCGAGCGTACGGAGTTCGTGAGCAGCCCGGCAATAGCCGAGTCGATCCACACACGCTATTCCAGGCTGCGTCGCTCAGTAAACCCGCAACCGCTCTTGGGGCACTCCTTCTTGTGCAGCAGCACCGCCTGGTGCTCGACGACGATGTACGGCCCTTCACTCGATCGTGGCGACCGACTGAGGCCATCACACTTCGCCAGTTGCTCAGTCATACGGCAGGCCTGACAGTATCAGGGTTTTCCGGCTATACGCGGGGTGTGCCGTTGCCCAATCCGAGCCAGATTCTCAACGGCGAGCGGCCGGCAAACAGCGACGCCGTTCGCGTGGCCACGTCGCCCGGCAAGCAAGTCACGTATTCCGGAGGCGGATACGTGGTCGTTCAGCAGCTCATCGCGGAGTTGACGAAGCGGCGTTTCGATGAGTACATGCAAACGGATGTCCTTGCGCCGTTGGGAATGGCCGAAAGCAGTTTTGAACAGCCGTTGCCGGCCGAGCATCTGCGACGGACCGCCTCAGGACACAGGCGTGATGGAGCGCTGATTGCAGGCGGCTCGATGGTGCATCCGGAGTTGGCCGCCGCTGGATTGTGGACAACGCCGAGAGACCTCGCGCACCTGCTTATCGAGTTGCAGGACGCGCTCGCCGGACGACCGACTCGCCTACTGAAGGTTGAAGCGGCGCGCGAGATGCTGACGGGACGTGCAGAAAATGTTGGACTTGGGGTTTTTCTGACCGGTCCGAACGGCTCATCGCGCCGGTTCGTTCACTCGGGCCGCAACGCTGGGTTCGATGCCTATCTGGTAGGGTACAAGAACGGGCGGCAAGGGGCGGTTGTGATGATCAACCGTAACAACAATGAAGGATTCATCAATGAGGTCCTGGAAAGCGTGGCGCGTGAATACGGGTGGCCGGATTACATTCCTGACGCGGTCCAGGGCGAATACGACGAGGTGCCGTCGGCCATCCAGGCAACTTATGCAGGGGCGTATGAGGCCACCGATCACGCAACGCTGAGTGTGGTCTTCGAGAATGGTAAGTTGTTTGCGCGGTCCGGGGAGGATGCCTGGTTTCGGCTTTACCCCGCCTCTGAAACGCAATTCTTTGCAACGGTTGACTCAGTGCGCTGGACATTCGTGAAAAACGACGACGGAACCACGAAAGAAGTCGTTGCCAGATCCGCAGATCTCGAGGTACGCCGTCGCCGTGTGCGATAGGGTTAGCCACGGTTGTCGGCGTGAGGGCTAACTATGCGCTGAAGCTGACGGGCGGAGTGCCTCTGCGTGAAGTCGCTGGCGAGGGCTTCGACTCTCCCGAGCTCGTGGACGTTGGGTCGGCCCGCAACTTAGCTTGCTTTCGTTAGCTGGCTTCGTCCGTATGGGGTTCGCGGCATTCTACAGCGCTTCCGCGCCCCGGCATATCTACACGGGTCCTATTCTCGCCATATCGGCACCCGTTCTAGTTGCCAGCGCCGAAACGTTGTAATTCCGAATCGCGCCTCTTCCCGGAGGTTTTCAAATGAATTCAGTAAATGACGCGCTTCGCGGCACTCGTTCCGCCGTTAATTCCGTTATTGCATCGGCCGAGGCGAGTGGCGCCTCTTGGGTCGTTCCACGCGCCCCAGGGAAATGGTCGCCGGCTCAAATCGTCGAGCACGTCGCGCGCTCGTTGGAAGAATCGGCTAAGGAAGTGGCCGGTGTGCCCTCGAAGTTTCCAACGTTTCCTTCGCTAGTCCGGCCACTCGTCCGAACCTTTTTCTTTAGCAGGGTTCTCAAGAACCAGGCGTTTCCAAAGGCTCGCACCACGAAACCAATGAATCCATCTCACGGTCCGGACACGCCGGCTGCAGGTCGAGTCCGCCTCGAAGACGCATGCCAACGATTCGAGCGCGAGTGCCGCTCGGCCTCCGAGCGAGGCTCACTGATGACAAGCGGTCTGTTCGGCTCGGTCTCCATCGTTGACTACGTCAGATTTCAGGAGTTGCATACGCTGCATCACCTCCGCCAAATGGGCGAAAGCGCACCCGCAAGGAGATGACGCCTTAAGTATCGCCAGCTAACAGGTGTGTGATACTGACGGGCGGGTCGAGCGAGTGCGAAGCTGCGTGGCGAGAACTCGTATAGTGGTTCCGAACATCTTGCTGCTGGTATGGCCTGCAGCTTACACTCTGGGCGTTGATATGACTGGGCGGTTGTCAAGGGCGATGATGTTTCAGTGCATATGCTCTTTTGTTCGGTGCGTGATCTAGATGCATGGTTGTGGAGAGCGGAGGTGCCTGGGGCGGCTTCGACGATGATCCTGCTGATATACGCCGGTCAGCAACGCGAGCGTTGCCGGAGCGGCAAGAATTGGATTCGTCAGGGAGCTGTCTCATGCTAGGCACGGGGATTTCGTCACGACGGTTGCTCGCCGGACGTACCGCATAACGCGCTCGAGAGTGCTCCACCTTCGTGCCCCAGGCTACCCTCCGGTCCTCCACAATCCGTTTTCCTTACCTTGTAGTTGCGTGCGCTGACATGTGCGCCGGCTCGAGCTCACGCATGACGGCCCAGAGAAATCCGACGAGCTCGCGCGCCACCGCAACCGCCGCGATTTGCGGCTGCTTCCGATATGCGAGGTGCTGGTAGAGCTTGTGCAAGCGGTGCTACACTTTCCAGGCATGCGTGATGACGCGCGCGGGCTGTCCCTGCTGCCGGGCCTTGAGCGCGGCGCTGATTCTGGGTTTGTGGCGACAACTCCAGGCCGCCTGGACGAGCACGTGACGGCAGTGGCGGTTACCCGCTTTCGTAATCGAGCCTCGTCGTTCGCGCTCGCCCGTGGAG
>JBOHRF010000336.1:0-5816 GCA_050732575.1 Longimicrobiales bacterium | reverse complement strand
CTGAGTCTGGCGGCCCTGGCCGTGCTGATCGTGCAGGGTTGGCTGTATCTCGGCGTCCGTGGCGATCTCGCGGACTTGCGCACCAGGCTCGAGCAGTCGCACAGCTCTCTCGACCAGGTGTCGGAGTTGGCGAAGGGTCTGGACCAGGACCGCATGGGGCGTCTCGGTCTGCTGGCCGACAGCATTCGTTCGGTGTTCGACTACGCACAGGGGCAGGTGCAGCTGTGGAGTCAACGGCTGGACGAGAACGACATGGCGCGGGACGGCCTGGAACGCGCGGATCAGGCGCAGCGCACGCGGCTGGATGCGCTGGAGCGGCAGGATCGTACCCATAGCTACGCATTCGAAGCGCTTTCCCGGCGCGCACAGACACAGGAAACGAGCACGTACAATGTCAGTGCGACGGTCTCCTATCTGCGCGAAACGTTGGGCAAACTGGATGCCGCGCTGGCCGCGGTAGAGCAGCGGCACGCCGCATCTACTTCGGAGTACGGGCAGCTGAGCCGGCGCGTGGAGAGCGTTTCGGTTTGGGCGGATGGATTCCGTCGAGCCGGCCTGAGCGGAGAGTCCGTGCAATTCCGGTTCTCCGCACTCGGGGATGAGATCCGCCGCCTCCGGATGCGAGTGGATTCGCTGCGGCCGATGGGTCGCGCCATAACATCATCGGACAACCGCTGACGCATGCGGCCCACCAGACTGGAGGAAGACCGGCATTCCGATTGAAGAAGGGATAGAACGCGTGAACGAACTCAGAGCGCAGCAGTCGCGCCACATCGAGCCCAACGCCGTAATCCGTTACGTTCCCGCTCACGCTTTCGTTTTCATTCACGCCTTTTCCCCGCCAACGGCCGTGAACGAAAACGAGAGCGAGAACGTGAACGTAAACGGACTGGCTGTTCAGTCGCTGCGCCTGGCTATCCCGGTCTTTGAGAAATCTGCGCTTCCAACAGGTGCCGGCGGTCCGATCGAGGATTGTACGTTTCATCCCAGCGCACACCGGAGGACATGGTCAACACTTCTCGGATCGAGACGCCGTCATACGCACTGCCGGCCAGGGACGGCACGTATCGGATCACCGGATCGGCCAGGCTTCCAACCAGCTCCTGCTTCAACGCGGCACCGATCAACGTCGAAGTAACCGACTTCGCGATGGACATGGACAACCAACGAGTGCGTTCCGAATTGCCAAACCGGTAACGTTCGAGTTTTATCCGATCGCCTTGCAGCACGAGCAATCCGGCAACGCGGTTCAACCTCACCTAGTCCTGCAGTCCATAAACTTTGAGGCTCTTGCGGATGCGCACCGGCCCAAGCGGGGTCTTTGCCGGCCTCAGCGGAAACGGCGCTTTGCTTCGAGGAATCGTCCGCGTTGGAAACAGCCGGTGCCCGTTGCGCAGCGTGTTGACCGCCAACCGCGGAGCAAGCGCACCGCTGTAAATCTGACGGCGAGCCGATCGGCTCGTGCTCGTGCGGATAGGCACGCGCTGGTACGCTCGAAACCGGCTGGGGGCTGGTTGAGCGCGAGCAGGTCGGCAGCGCAACCGACACCGAAGCAAGCGATAATGCAATGGTTGGCAGGTTTCGCATGGTAGCCCTTGTTCGTGAACCGCATCAACACGAATAGGCAGCCATCAATCGCCGACATTCGAGGCGTAGTCAGGCGAGGCTAGATGCGTGCCACGTATACCAGAAAAAACATCTGTTGGGACGCAGCCCATGGCGAAGTGGTATCACGCAATCGCGCAACGACTGGCCATGCACAGGCTTGCGTGTGAGCATCACGTCGAAGCGCAACGTGCGAGCCAGATCTCGCGATCGAGTAAAAGTGGTTTTGGACTACGCGGTCCGTAACGTTCGCTGACGCTCTCGTTTTTCGTTCGCGGCTGTTCCCGACAACGGCCGTGAACGAAAACGAGAGCGTGAACGTGAACGTAACAGAGGTGGCCCGATCGAATGCGCGTAGAGTGGCTCTGCCGCTCTGGGTCGTTGGCGGGTATGGTTGGTCGATGAGCAGGCAGAGGGTACAATGGCAGTCGATCGCGCTGGCTAGCGTAATGGCAGTGGTCTCGCTCCAGGCGCAATCGGCCGGAAGGCCGCCAACAATTTTGACACACTCTTGCGCCTGGTGGGCCACCAGCAGGAACACGGCAGGTGTCTACCATCAACGAACGTGACGGTGACCGCCGTTGCCGCTATTGGCTTGTCGATTGCCTGCGGCGCGCGCGAGCGGGACCGCGAGGCGCGTGTTTGTGTGGACGGTGCGCAGCGCGTGGTCTCCGCTGAACTGTGCCATCAGTCGCACCATCACGGTGGCGTCGTGCCGTACTTCTGGTACTACCACGCGGCGTACGCGCGCGGTGGTTATCCGGCCGTCGGCACAACCGTGCGCGCGGGCGGCACGACCGCGCCACCGGGCCAGGCCGCGCCCACTGCGCGCGGTGGTTTTGGCAGCACGGGTAGTAGCCGTGCGGTCAGTGCCTGATGAAGAGAATCACGATTTCGCCGCGCGCGGATTGGACCGCGCGCGTCGAGTCCGTGGGGCTCGCGTTTCACAGCGGACAAACGCCGTACTGGAACGAGTCGGCGTGTTACGAGCTGACCATGGACCAGGTCGAATTGATGGAGACCGCGACCAACGAGCTTCACGGCCTCTGCCTGGAGACCGTGCAGCACGTGATCGAGGAAGAGCGTTACGCCGAGCTCGCCATCCCGGCGCACGCCATTCCCTTGATTCGCGATTCGTGGAACAACGATCACCCGAGCATCTACGGCCGCTTCGATCTGTCCTACGACGGCAAGGGTCCGCCCAAGATGCTGGAGTACAACGCCGATACGCCCACCTCGCTGCTCGAAGCCGCGGTTGTACAGTGGCACTGGCTGCAGGAGTGTCACCCCATTTCGATCAGTTCAACTCGATTCACGAGCGACTCATCGCCGGCTGGAAAGATTTGCAGTCGCATCTGCCGCCCATCGTGCACTTCACTGCCCTCGATGATATCGAGGATGGACTGACCGTCACCTATCTGCGTGAAACGGCCGAGGCGGCCGGTGTGCGGACCATCGGCCTGCCCATCGAACAGGTTGGCTGGGATGGCGAACGTTTTGTGGGCGAGGAGCATGAGACGATCCGTGCGCTCTTCAAGCTCTATCCCTGGGAATGGCTGCTCAACGAGGAGTTCGGCCGCAACATCGCTCGGTCATACGCACCCTTCATCGAGCCCGCCTGGAAGATGATCCTCTCCAACAAGGGCATCCTGCCCATCCTGTGGGAGCGCTACGACGGGCACCCCAACCTCCTCGAGTCCTATCGCGACCCGACCGACGAGATGCTTTCCTGGGGCTATACGCGCAAGCCGCTGCTCTCGCGTGAAGGCGCAAACGTCCGCATCCACGGTGGCACCTTTGGAAAAGCGGTGGAGACCAGCGGCGACTACGGCGAGGAAGGATACATCTACCAGCGCACGGCTGCGCTACCAGACTTCGGCGGCAACTATCCAGTGATGGGCAGTTGGGTGATTGCCGGAGAGTCCGCCGGTATCGGCATCCGCGAGGACAGCAGTCCGATCACCACCAACACCAGCAGGTTCGTGCCCCATCGCATAGCGGCGTGGCGGTAATCCGTTACGTTCACGCTCTACCTCTCGTTTTCGTTCGCGGCTGTTCCCGAAACGGCCGTGAACGTGAGCGAAAACGAGAGCGAAAGCGTGTCTGGGTCAGCTCGCACGCATGTGTTTGACGCGGGCAGAGCGGGCCGCACCTCGATTTCTGACCGTCATTTGGACTTCACAATCCAACACGCTGAGCAATGCGAGCATCTGCCCGATCGACTTGCGCTGATTGGCCGGGTCCAGCAACCGATAGAACTGGCTGGCCGACGTGCGCATGCGCCGGATGATCTCGCGTTTGCTCAGATCGCTCGCCTCGGCCGCGCGTTGCGCTTCCAGAGTCAGATCGTATAGCAGCAAATCCTGCAAATACGCGGGGTCGCGGTTGTAGTCCAGCACGGCATCGACGTGCAACGAGTCCTCCTCGCCGCCCTGCAGTTCGTACGTGAAGCCCTCACCGCCCAGCTCCGGATCGACAAACACGCGCTGCACGGGGTTTTCTGCCGATGGCGGTGTCTCCAGCCTGGAGTACGGAAACGGAAGGACACGCCCGGCAATCGTCACCTCGAATGCCTTGCGACGATTGTTCGCCACCACCTTTGCGATTCTTACAGTCGTCCTTCTGCCGCCAGTTCGGCCAGCAGCTTCTGCAGTCTTGCGGATGCTTTGCCCACCATGGGTTGCCAGTTTTCGAGATCCCATTTCACCACCAGCCTGTCGTCCCTGTACACGTGCACGTGCCAGGGTCCGTGATCGCCCTTCCAGCTCAGAAATAGATAGTTTCCGCGCCGAATCCTGACCAAGAAATGTTACCTTCTATGGTAACGGTTTGTCAATTCTCCGAGGTCGTATCGATGATGGCTGGAAGAGAGGGGCGAGTGGATAGCGGGAGCGGCCACAGCGAGAGCGAGGGCGTCGGGACGGGTCGTTACGCAAACGTTCTCGCTCACGTTTTCGATCACGGCTGTTCCCGAAACGGCCGTGAACGTGAGCGAAAACGAGAGCGAGAGCGTGAACGGATGTTCAAGTCGGCAGATTGAATTTCCGCATGAGTGCGGCGAAGCGCGGGTCGCTGCGCAATCGTTCCAGGCCCGGCCAGTTGCGCACCCAGGGCCGCCACGCGTGTGCAGGGTCCTGCTCGAGCAAACGGAAAGCCTCATCGTAGTTGCCGAGCACGCCGTGGAAGAGGGCGCGCATCAGCGCTCTGTAGGCCGTGTTTGGTGGGGCTTCCAAAACGGCAATGAGTCGCCTGGTGTCATCGGGGCGGCCGGCTTGGGCATAGGTCAGGCCCCCAAAAATGCGCCAGGGCGGAAGCAGGGCCGCCGATCGTTCTCCAACCGCAATGGCCTTATCGAATTCACCTTTCATGGCGTAGGCGTAACCCTGTATGGCGAGCGCTACCGGGTTGAGGCTGTCGCGCTCGAGCACTTTCGCCACTTCGGATAGTGCGTCATCGGGGCGATTGGCCCAGAGATAGGTCGTGCCCAGATGGGTCGTGGTGTTCGGCGTCAGCGGATCCAGCTCCTGCGCTTTCTTGTGCTCGACGATCGCTTCCTCAAAACGATCGAAGAGCGTGAGGAACCAGGAGTAGTGAAAGTGCCCGAATGCGTGGCTCGGATTCAGCTCGAAGGTGCGTCCGCATCGGTTTGGGATGATGGATCACCTCACCAAGCGGCAATCGGCACTCTCCGATCGTTACACCGTGGTTCGTGAGATCGGCCAGGGTAGCATGGCCGCCGTTTTCCTCGCCCGCGATGTGCGGCTCGCGCGCCAGGTCGCACGCAAGCTGCTCAAACCCGAGCTGGGTGCGGCGCTCGGCGCCGAACGATTCCTGAGCGAGATCCGCGTGACCGCAAACCTGCAGCACCCGCATCTGCTTCCGCTGTTCGATTCGGGCGAGGTGGATGGATTGCTGTTTTGTGTGATGCCGCACATCAAGGGCGAATCGCTGCGCGCGGCTTGAGCGGGAGCGGCAGCTGCCGGACGACGAAGCGATTCGCATCGCGGTTGCCGTGGCGAGTGCGCTGGACTATGCGCATCGGCATGGCGTCGTACATCGCGATTTGAAACCGGAAAACATCCTGCTGCGCGATGGCCAGCCACTGGTCAGCGATTTCGGCATCGCGCTGGCGATGTCCGTGCCATGGGATGCGGTGACGATGAACTCAGAAGTGGCATGGATGGTTCCGCGTTTGCCGCGCCCGGCCAGAC
>JBOHRF010000335.1:0-5859 GCA_050732575.1 Longimicrobiales bacterium | reverse complement strand
GGACAGGGTCGCGCGGCCACCGTGGCGGAACTGCGTGAAGAGCTCATGCTGCAGGTAAATCTGCGCATGGAGGCCGAAGTCACCAAGTCACTGCAACTGGTGGCCGGCCTCTACACACGGCTGGGACTTCAGGTGGCAGAAGACCAGGAACTGCGCGAGATGCTGCTCGCGCTCGACACGGATCGCCTGCAAAAGAACCTGATGGAACAGATCAGAGTCAGCTGAATCGAAAATTGGATGAACCGGTTCATCCAGGGTTTCAAACCACCGTATTCAGGCACCAGGTCTCAGGCGAGACCCGACAGCGACAGGGTCGAAACCCGGCCTCGGCCACTTTGCCCGTGATGAACGGCTCGATCAGGTCGGCCAACAGCGTCACAAAGTGCGTATCGTCGTGGGGCACGGGCACGCGGAAGTAGCGTAGCCCACGCGATTCGGCGGACTCTCTCAAGTCGTGATCCAGTTCGGCCAGGGTTTCCGATTGTTCGTGCATGAAGCTGCAGGGATCGAGCACTACGGATTGCGCGGTCACGGTGGCCATGACCCTTTCGATGTCTGGCTGCGTCCACTCGATGGGCCGATTGGTGTGGTTCTGGTAACCGAGCTCGAAATGATCGGCGCCCAGCGACTGGGCCACAGCATGACAGACGTGCTCGGTGTAATGCACGTAGCGACTGCCCGCCTCGAGATAACGCGTGGGCGTGCCGTGTGCGGAGAAGACCAATCGAGTGTCCGGATCCGAAAGATCGAGATCGTGGGCAATGAGCGTGCTGCGTATGGCATCGGCGCGCAGCTCGATGTACGACGTGTGCGAGTGCCAGCCCGTGATTTCCCGCAACGGCACAGCCCAGCCACGGGTGGCGAGCGCGTCCCGCAATTGCTGCAGCGCGGCCATCGTGGTGGAGGGTCCGCACACAGGATAGACCGGCAACGCAATCAGAAGTTGCGCGCCGTTGTCCCGTGCCTTTTCCACAGCGTTGGCAATCGATGGTTCGGTGAACTGCATGCCCACGTAGGCGCGCACATCATGACCGCGGCGCTGCAGTTCCTGTTGCGTGGCCTGTGCCTGTTGCGCCGCCTGCTCATTCAAGGGCGAGCCACCAATGGCCTGATATTCGGCAATCAGGCCAGGCGCGCGTCGTAAGGCCAGCTCGTGCGCGCGCGTTTGGGCCTGCGTTCGATCGTCCTCCAAAGCGGCATTGATCAGAAAGATGCGCTCGAGGAAAGGCACGACTTCTTCCAGCGTGGCGCGTTCGGGTTCACCAAAATTCAGAAACAGGACTGCCGCTCTCATGCCCCCACTCTGCCAGCATCGTACTCGTGGACAAAGTCGACCACTGCGCGCACTACTTCATGATCGGTGCCGGGCTGGATACCATGACCCAGGTTGAAGATGTGGCCTGGCCGTCCGCCCACACGGTCCAGGATGTCTTTTGTCCTACGCAGTGCAGGCCCGCGACCCGCCAACAACACGGCCGGATCCAGGTTGCCCTGAATGGCGCGCTCCTCACCGATCACGTCCCAGGCGACATCGATGGGCAGACGCCAGTCCACGGAGATGGCGGTACCACCCGCGTCGGCGACCAGGGGCAGCAAAGCGGGATTGCCGGTGAAGAAATGCAGCGTAGGCACGCCCGCATCTTCCAGTTTCTGCAACAGGGCGTGCGAGTGTGCAAAGATGAACTGCTCGTAGTCTTCCGGACCCAGCGCTCCCACCCAGGAGTCGAAGACCTGCACGGCAGCCGCGCCGGCTTCATACTGCGCAATCCCAAACTCGGCCAGGTGATCGGCCCAAAACGCGGCCAATCTATGCCAGGCATCCGGCTCGCGGTGCATGAATGCCTTGATCTCTTCCTGGTGTTTGCTGTGCCGACCCTTGACCAGATACGATGCCAGGGTGAAAGGCGCACCCACGAAACCGAGCACAGGCACATCAATCTGGGAACGCAGTAGGCGGATTTGCTCCATGGACCAGCTCAACGCGACACGCGGATCGAAGGGTGTCAGTCGATCCACGTCGGCCGCTGTTTCGATCGGATGGTCGATCACCGGTCCAATGCCGACTTCCATGTGAAAGTCGATGCCGGCGCCCAGGAAGGGCGTGACCAGATCGTTGTACAATACCGCAGCATCGACCGCAAAATAGTCGAGCGGCATGGCCGTGATGGTGGCGGCTGCGGCCGGATCGCGCAGAAACGCCAACATATCGCGGTCAGCGCGCAATTCCCGATAACGCGGCAGGACGCGGCCCGCCTGGCGCATGAACCAGACGGGCGTAGCATCGACGGACTCGAGCCGCAGCGCGCGCTGAATTCGATCGTTCATGACGTCACGAGCCAGGCACCTTATGTTACCCGCCGTTCGGGAGCCGCGGCACTGACCCGCGCTCTCGTTAGTATCGCGAATGCTGCCGCTCTTTCTGTGGAGGACGAGGATGCCACTACCGGAACTTATGGTCAAGCCGATGCGCGAAGAACTCACTCGCCTTGGCTTCCTGGAGCTGCGTACGCCGGAACAGGTGGAGGACGCACTGACCGACGCCTCGGGCACGGTGCTGATTGCGGTCAATTCCGTGTGCGGCTGCGCGGCCGGCCGGATGCGTCCCGCCATGGCTGCCGCCATTCAGCACGAACAAAAGCCGGCGCGTCTGCTCACTGTGTTTGCGGGTCAGGATCCTGATGCCACCGCGCGCGCACGCTCATACTTCACCGGCTACGGCCCGTCTTCACCATCGGTTGCGTTGCTCAGGGATGGCACGCTGGTTTTCATGCTCGAGCGCAAGGACATCGAAGGCCGCTCGCCCGCGGCCATCACCCACGACCTGGTGCGCGCGTTCGACCAGCACTGCTCGGGGTGACGGGCGTTACGGGCGTGACGGGGTGGCAACTTGGTTGTTCGTTGTGATGGAAATAAACATCAATACTCCGCCCGCCTCCCCGTCACGCCCCGTCACGCCCCGTTACTCCCGTAAACTGTCTGCAGCGCCTCAGCAAAGCAGGCGTTGAAGGCTTGGAGCCTTTGCGACCAATGGTTGCATGGCCCACGGGGGAACAACATTATCAGCCCTTGAAGCCCAAACCCTCCACGATTTCCCGCGGTACCGGAATCCCGTAACGGCCGAGGTCGGGAAGCCATGGATGTTTCCGAGCAGCTGAAGACGGCGCTGGCCGACCGATACACGATCGATCGCGAGATCGGGTCGGGCGGAATGGCTATCGTCTATCTCGCGCGGGATGTTAGGCACAACCGCAAGGTCGCGTTGAAGGTGCTGCGTCCCGAACTGGGTGCGGTGCTCGGCACCGAGCGTTTCCTCGCCGAGATCCAGGTCACGGCCAACCTCCAGCATCCTCGCTTGCTGCCGCTCTTCGATTCGGGCGAGGCGGACGGGCTGCTGTTCTACGTGATGCCGTACGTCGAATGCGGGTCTCTGCGCGATCGCCTGAATCGCGAACGTCAGTTGCCGGTCGATGAAGCGGTGAGCATCACCGTGGCGGTGGCAAGCGCGCTGGACTATGCACACCGCCATGGCGTGATCCATCGGGATCTCAAGCCGGAGAGGGCGCGCCGCATCCCCGGCCGACGGTGATTTCGTCGAAGTGCGACAGATCTTCGAGCTCAGCGACTTCCCCGCCGACGTGCAGACTGCGGCGGAGATCAGCGCGCGCGGTGATCTGTCAGAGATTGTATGAACTCGAACGTCTCCTGAACCTTGACAGGGGGGGCCGGCTGCCTGGCCTCACTATCAATGGAGTACTTCAACCAAGCGAGGCGGTATGAGGCGAATTGGCATCACGGCAGCACTGGTGGGCGTTCTTCTGCTCGGGATTACTTCAATTACTGCACGTGCCGAGGACGAGTCCATTCACTGGACGTATGACTACACGTGCCATGCCAGTAGTGGACAGCACTCACTCAGCAGCGGCGGGATGGCTAAAGGAGGTGGGACCCACGAGCCGATTCCTGGCAACTGCAACGTTCATCCGCCACATCCTTGATGTCTGATTGCTGACAGAGTTCCCAACTCTTGTCAGAATCCCGTGGGCTAAGCAGAACTATCTCGGAAACGATCCGGCATCTCGGCGTCGTCGGATGGAAGGTACCCAACATGCACAGATTGTGGCTGATGTGTGCTGCACTGAGTTCGTTGCTTGGAGGTTGTTCACGGACCTCGGAGCGACATCCCGAGATTTCTGAATCCGTGGCCTGTGGCGACTGCAGGCTAGCTTTCCGCACCATGTGGGCATCGCGTGAGAACGACGATCATGTGATGCCAGCCGGATTCTACTTCGAGATCGAGGATACGCTTTGGGCGCTGGGAAACCTGGCGCGATCGAGTATCGCCCGGTTCTCACTCTCAAGTGGCATAAGTACAATCGTTGACAAGCGCGGTGCTGGTCCTGGCGAGTTCACCTATGCCGATGAGGTCCAGCTACATCCCGCAGGCGACACTCTGCTTGTTTTTCATGGGAAGCGATTGAGTTATTTCACAGTCCAGTTGACGGAAGCGCGAAGTGTTCAGACGATGGTAGGATCTCCAGCGGGAATGCTCGTGCTTCCCAACCAACAAGTCATTTTTGTTGAACCGCGGATTCGCCAGCTAGCCCGCGCCTCCGGCTACGTTCTCCACATGTTTGCTCAGGAAGGGCAGTACATCAAGTCGTTCAGGCCGGTGGATCAGGTGGCTAGCGGAGACGACTGGCCGATTGCGACGGGATACGAGCCGAACACCCTTTGGCTCGTCGAACCTGGGCCAAACGGATTCACCCTTGAGCAGTGGGACGCTGCCAGCACAAACCGCATTCACCGGTTTCAGGTTGAGCCCGCCTGGTGGCAGAGCGAAACGCGGAGCCCAGCAGATTACGAGAAGAAGGCGAGCCAAAAGGCGGTGATGACGAGGCTGCCGACGGGACCGCAGGCTGTAGCAGATGCAGGCCATGTTTTGCTGGTAGCGCTCCGGCAGTTCGACGTTCAGCACGACAAGGCGAACTTTTCTCATTTCGAACCACACAGGTGGTTTGATGGAGTGCTGCTCGCTCTCGACCGGAAATCGGGGGGTATACTGGCCGCTCACGTGTTCGATGAATTCATTTTTGGCTTCACTAATCGCGGAAGGCTCATTTTGTATGACGCCGATGCGACGGGTGGGCCACGCATCAAACTAGTCGAGGTGACGTTCCAGAACGCAGGCTAACATCCTGCCCTCTTGTGGAAATACGCCGACTCAGCGGGCCAAGTTCGGGCCGGAAGTACGACGCGCGGCGGGCCAGTGCCGGAGTTCGCCCCCAGCTGGCCCGCCAAGCTGTTAGGGCCGCGGTCCCTGCGGCTTGCACGAGAGTTGCTTTTGAGCAATTGGGCTTCGCGAGTTCGCGTGGAGCGCTGTTTGCCGGCACTCTCATCCTGGCCCGGGCATAGACCGGCCCAGCTCACCAGATGCCAGTCGTCGGAACTTGCCCATGTCATCTCCGACTTCCGCGAGCAATACCGCGGCGGCCACACCCTTAATGCCTGGCATCGTTTGCAGGCACTTCAGTAGGCTCCCAAAAGGGACAAGTAATTCTTCGACCTTCCTTTCGATCTGCCTAATGGACTGGTCGAGAGCATCGATTTGATCCAGATGCAGACGCAACGGGAAGCGATGATGAATGGTTAGGAAATCCAAACGCCATGTTCAACACGTTGACTCTCCCCGGCCGACGCGGTGGAGAAGATTTTGCTTTTTTTGTTGTGCGAACGCAGTAAGACATCAATACTCCGAAGGCTTCCCCGACACGCCCGACACGCCCGACACGCCCGACACGCCCGACACGCCCGACACGCCCGACACGCCCGACACGCCCGACACGCCCGACACGCCCGACA
>JBOHRF010000334.1:0-5909 GCA_050732575.1 Longimicrobiales bacterium | reverse complement strand
CGCCAATGTGGAGCGGGCGCTCGAGGTCGAAATTGCGCGCCAGACGCAGGTGCTGAGGGCGGGCAGGCGCGTACTACAGGAATCGCTGCTCTGGGACGCGCAACGCGAGCAGGCGCGACCCATGCGTTCCAAGGAAGAGAGCCACGACTATCGGTATTATCCCGATCCTGACCTGCCGCCGCTGCAGTTGCCGCGCGAACGCATAGAGCGAATTCGCGCTGCACTGCCCGAGTTGCCCCGGCTCAGGTCGCGGCGTTTCGTTGCCCAATACGCGGTGCCCCGTTATGACGCCGATGTGTTGACCGCGGAACGAGCCCTGGCCGACTACTTCGAGGAAGTCGTGTCTCTCACGCGCGATGGCAAGACGGCTAGTAATTGGATCATGACCGATGTCCTGTCTCAGCTCAAGCAGCGCGGTCAAACCATCACCCAATTCGCGTTACGGCCCGCAGCACTGGCGGAATTGATCGGACTGGTGACGGAGGGCGTCATCTCGAATACCAGCGCGCGTCAGCTCTTTGCGCACCTGGCCGAGTCGGGTGGCAGCGCGCGCGCGCTCGTGCAGCGTGAAGGGCTGTCCCAGGTACGCGACAGCACGCAGCTCGAGCGTTGGGCTCAGGAAGTGGTAGCGGCTAACCCGGCCGAAGCCGACCGCTTCCGCAGTGGCGATGAGAAGTTGCTCGGCTTTTTCATGGGCCAGTTGATGAAGAAATCGAAAGGTCAGGCTGATCCCAAGTTGGCCAGCGAGCTGGTCCGCGCGGCCCTGCGCAACGGCTAGACCGACCGATCGTTTCCCGTGCGGGTCAGCGCCTCGCGCCAATAACCAAAGCTCGCTTCGGGCAGGGGAAAGAAATCGTCGGCCATCTCCACCAGCAGCTTCGGCCGGCTGAGCGCGCCCTCGCGCAGCGCCAGCCGCCTCACCTTTTTGGCCAGCTGCAGGTTGAAATCGCCGACTGGATCCAGCGCGGCGGGTAACGACTCACGACCTCTCCGTAGATAGTCCACCACGAACTCGAACGAACGGGAGACATAAGCTTCCACCGTGTCCGAGGAGAGGTCCCATCGGGAGCTCTGGATCATGCGATCGAACACGGCCTGCCACTGTTCGTTATCCTGAAAGCGGATCATGCCGCGGAAGATGCGGCGATTGGTTTCGAACGAGAAAATCGTCCCGCTCAATACACTGTCAAAGAGATTGTCGACTTCGGAATGGTCGTATGCGAGTACAATCTCGCGTGCTGCCGCCGTGTAGGCCTCGCCCAGATGGATATCCATACGGTGTTCCCAATAGGAATGGCCGAGCGCCTTGGTACTGCTGGTCAGGAGAAGTTGGCGAGGCACGAAGAAATTGTGCGCTATGGTGTCGGCCGCCAGATGCGTGAGATACCCATACGCGGCCGCGCGCATGCGATCGTTGCCCGCGCTCAGCAGAATTTCTTCGCCTACGTGCCAGAAATGACTGTGGCGGCCGGCGGGCACGTATTTCTTGGCGAACGAGATGTCGGCGGCGATCGAGCCATAGAGAAAGCTCTGCGGGTATGCGCGTACCAGCGCGGCCACCGCGGGTGGAATCAAATGCAGAGCGTCGAGCAGATGCCGGCCCAGGAAAATGTGCGTGGCGGGACCGAACGCCCAGACCGTGTCTGGTGTTAGTAGAAGCAGGAGCAGCGCAATCGGAATGGCGATGACGAAGCGCACCGCTAGCCGTGCAACTTCCGTCCTAGCGCTTTGCGTGCCGTCCGGAGTTGCTTGCGCGCCGAATCCGTGAGTTCTTCGCGGGCCGAAGACAGGATTTCCTCCACCTGGTCGCGCAGATCGTCCAGAACTTCCTTGCCGGCTCGCCCCACCTGGCGCGTTGCGTTGCGTGACAACTCGACGCTGCGGCCGTAGTCGTGACGCGCTTGTCGCGCCGCCTTGCGCGCCCGTTTCGCCAACGGGCTCAAGTGCTTCATGATCCGTTCCGATTGCGTGGGTGGATCCGGCCGAAGCAACAATGTCGCGCCCACGCCAATCATGGCGCCGATGGCGAAGGCCGTGAACAAGTCGACCGAATCGGTCTCTCTGGTCTGCGTTTCCCTATTCGTCATCCTCAACATCCTCCCTGGGGCGCGGCAGTCGCCGCCGTCGGTCGCGCGCAGGCTCGCGCAGTGTGCGCGCCGCGCTATGCACGCCGCGCGCCGTGGCCGCTGCATCGAGCAGCAGCTCTTCTGCTTCCGCCTGCACCACGTCGAGCACGGCGCCAAACTGACGTACACGTTGTTCGGCCGCGTCGGTAGCGTCACGTAAACGGATATTCACGTCGTCCACAGTCTCCAGCACTTCGCTCACTTTCTTGCGCACGGATGAAGTGACCTCGCCGGCATCGACGGCAATACGGGTCACACCATCGATCAGGGGTTCTGCACGCGGCGCCAACTGATCGATTACGCGCTCCAGCGAGCGTAACGTACGAGCCAGCGTCTTGAATGTCTTGTAGCTCAGGATGCCAGCACCCACGGCCAACAAGGCGAACAGCCCGGCCACCACACTCAGAATGGTTTGCGCACTCGCAATGCGTCCGAGCCGCTCGAGCAGGACCGGGTCGGTCTGTAGAATCGCAATCACCCCAAGCACAAGCTGGGCTCTCCTCAAGCGAACAGGTCGATGCCAATAGTACGCCCGGACAGCTTCGGTATCAGTCCTGCCCGCTCGCGCCAGAACCGGCCCCGGCTAACCGCTTCAAGGAACGGTCCACGACAGGAAGCAGGCAAAAGTTTTAGGGCCTGGTGCGCATTCCGCCATTCCTCGAACCAGGCGTGCAGGGCGCCATCGGTTGCCTCAATGCCGCCCGCCTGGTCAACAAGATGCCGAACCTCCGGAGGAGCGCTCCACCCACCGGCCAGTGCAACCACCTGCGTGGCGTACAAATCACCCAGGGGGAGCAAAGGTTCGCAGGGCGGCTCTGCAGCCAGCAGCAGTGCCGTTTTGTTAGCTGCGTTAGCGGTTAAGGCCCTGCGTTCACGCGCTAACACGCGCGCGCGGTGGCGGAGTCCTTCTTCTGTATCCTGGGCGCCGTTCGGGCCCGCCCGCCAGGTGCGCCTAGCTCCAATTTCTTGCGCGCACCAAGCGCTCAACAGTACTGCCTCTGGCGATCCGTCATCGAGAATCACGATGCCGGCGCGGTCCGTCATGCGCAGTGCTTCCCGCAGCACACCGCCCACGATGCTCCGCAATTGCGTGTCATCCGGCATGAGCGGCCAGGATGCGCTGCAACTCGCGGACTACGAACTGGGGCTCCTCGTCGCGGCTGTGCATGTAGGGCCGTTGCGCGCGGTACAATTCCTCGGGATCGAGAATGGCATCCAGAACCGCTTCTTGGTAACCGGGTGCGGCAGTCAGAACCTGCCCACTCGGGTCAACCACCAGAGAACCGCCGGCAAAGGTCACACCGCCCTCTACGCCCACCCGGTTGCAAAGCACGACATAGATGCCGTAGAGCTGGGCTGTCGTTCGTGCCAGTCGCTCCCAGATGGCGGTGGAAGCAAAAGGCTGGAGCCGGTCGCCGGTCCACGCGCCACGTCCGGGGGCAGCTGCCTGCACCAGCAGAACATCCATCTGCTGGCAGGACAGCAGATACGTCAGCGAGGGATGCCAGAAGTCTTCACAGATCAGAACGCCAAATCGCCAACCGGCAAAAAGACCACACACAACGCGATCGCCGCGGCCGAAATAGCGGCCTTCATCGAACATGCCATAAGTAGGAAGGTGGATCTTGCGATGGAGCGCAACTACCGCTCTTTCCTGCACGATTGCGGAAGCATTGTACGTGATGCCGTTGTCCGCACGCTCGATGAACCCGGTTGCCACTGCGCTACTTTGCGGCAGAGAAAACCGCTCGGGCAACTCATCCGCAGAGATACCCAGTTCGTGTACCCGGTCGCGAACATCGTAGCCCGTGAGCGCCAACTCGGGCAGGACAAGCAGATCAGCGGTGAGTTCACGAGTTAACTGCGCAATACGGCGCGTATTCTCGTCAATGTCGCCGAAGCATGGCGCAATCTGGCACAGGGCCAGCCGGAGCGGTTTCGAAGCGGGCAATGCGCTGTCCTCGCGCGCAGCAACGAAATAAGGATCGGACCGGCGCGCATCTTAGAGTCGCCACAATCGCGGTGTCAAGCAAGCAAACCTATGCAGCGCAGCGCATTGGCGAGTCCTCGGTAGCTCGGGTATGTTCCGTGCTGGTCCGCGCCCGAATTGCGTCACGGCAGTAACGCTTTACGGAGATCTGAATGCCCAAACTAATCGTGGAGGGTGGTCACCCGCTGCGTGGAACGATTCGCCCGGCCGGTAACAAGAACGCAGCCCTCCCCATCATTGCGGCCTGCCTGCTGACGGATGAGGAAGTGATCCTGGAGAACGTGCCGGAAATCCGCGATGTCAAAACGCTTCTGGATTTGCTCAGCACTCTGGGCGCGGAAACCGGCTGGATTGCCAGGAACACCGTGCGCGTTCGGGCGCAAAATATTAGCGCTTCTGAACTCGATGCCGAAGCCGCTTCACGGATACGCGCTTCCATCCTGCTAGCCGGACCCATGCTGGCCCGCGTAGGCCGAATGGTTCTGCCACCGCCCGGCGGCGATGTCATCGGTCGCCGCCGCGTGGATACGCATTTCCTGGCACTTGCCAAACTCGGTGCCGTAGTCGAGGCGGACCGCGGGTACCATCTCAAGACCAGCGGCCTCACGGGCGCCGATTTCTTCCTTGATGAGCCGAGTGTAACGGCCACCGAGAACGCCATCATGGCAGCTGCTCTGGCTCGTGGCCACACGCGCATCCGAAACGCAGCTGCCGAGCCGCACGTACAGGACTTGTGTCATATGCTCAATGTACTCGGCGCAAGGATCACGGGCATCGGCACGGGCACACTCGAGTTCGAAGGCGTAGCGCGCTTGCATGGTGGTCGCTATCGCATCGGCAGCGATCATATCGAAGTTGGCTCCTTCATTGGACTGGCGGCTGTGACTCGTGGCGAGCTGCTCATCCAGGATGCTGCCATCGAGCACCTCGATTCCACCCTGGTCAGCTTCGAGCGCATGGGGGTCCGCTGCGAGATTCGGGGCTCCGACCTGTTCGTGCCCGCCGACCAGGACCGGGAAGTGCGTATGGATTTGGGTGGACACATTCCCAAGATCGACGACGGACCCTGGCCCGCGTTCCCCGCCGATCTTACTTCCATTGCTTTGGTGGTAGCCACGCAATGCCGCGGCACCATCCTGATTTTCGAAAAAATGTTCGAATCTCGAATGTTCTTTGCCGACAAGGTCATTAGCATGGGGGCGCGTATCGTGCTGTGTGATCCACACCGGGCCGTCGTGATTGGTCCGTCACGGTTGCATGCAGCCGTCGTGGAAAGTCCAGACATTCGCGCGGGCATGGCGCTACTCATTGCCGCCCTGGGTGCGGAAGGGGAGAGTCACATTTACAACACGGGTCAAATCGAACGAGGGTACGAGCGCATCGATGAACGATTGCGCCTGCTAGGTGCCCACATCGAGCGGCAAGATTCACGCGATAACTGAGGCCAACATGAGCAACGAAGAACCCAGGACCGGTCGGGAGCAGGCACGAGAAGGCATCAAGGAGGGCGTGCGGGCCATCACCGGTTTCCTGGCCGCGTTGAAGGACGCCATCGATGAAACGATTCGGGACGTCAAAGCTAGTGGTGATCTCGATCCGGAACGCGCCAAGGAGGCGATGCGCTCAACCATGAAGAAAGCCGCCGATGCAGTGGATGACGTGAAGGAACGGCTGGATTTCGTGCCTCGCCGTGACTTTGACATGTTGCGCGACGAAGTGGCTGCACTCCGAGCGCGCGTTGCGGATCTGGAAAGTAAGACCGGCGGCGCCAGCCGTGACATCCCTATTGATGG
>JBOHRF010000333.1:0-5914 GCA_050732575.1 Longimicrobiales bacterium | reverse complement strand
AGAGCAAACCAGCCGGCGCGCGGGCGCACTGGCGCGCACGCGCCAGGATCCGGTGGCCGAAGCGGAAGCATTGAAGTTTGCCGGCATGGCCGCGCGCGAACGGGGTCGTTTTGAGGAAGCGGAGCATGCGCTCAGCGAGGCCAATGCGCTGGCCGTGGAAGTCGAGGATCGGCTGCTGGAAGCACAGGTAGCGCGGGAGCTGGGTGAAGTCCTGCGGCGTAGCGGCCGTGTTGCTGAAGGTCGCGCCGAGCTGACGCGCGCGCTGGCGTTATTCACGGGCATGGGTGCCACGCTGGAGCGCCAGGACGTGGAGAATCGTCTGTCACGCCTGGGTTCGGCAGCGCGGGGCTGGGCCTGACGCATGCGTAGCGCAGTGGCGAAGCGCTGGGAAGCGCAGCACGCGGGCAGCGTTTCTGCCCGCCCCGGTATACCCGCATCCTGCGCGCGGCCGGCCCTGGTGAGCGAGTCGGTGAGCAGTCCACACGGCCAGTCCGCATTCGATGGCATTCTCGGGGACAGCCTGGCCGTGCAGGCCGCCATTGCCCTGGCCAGGCGCGTGGCACAACACCCCACAACCACCGTGTTGCTGCACGGCGAAACCGGCACGGGCAAAGAGTTGTTTGCGCGCGGCATCCACTATGCCGGTCCGAGCGCGCTCGAGCCGTTCGTGGCCATCAATTGTTCCGCCATCCCGGAGAACCTGCTCGAGTCCGAATTGTTCGGTCATGAGCCGGGCGCATTCACGGATGCGCGCTCGTTGAAACGCGGACTGCTCGAGCTGGCGGGACGCGGAACCGTGTTTCTGGATGAGATCAACGAGTTGCCGCTCAAGCTGCAGCCCAAGCTGCTGCGTGTGCTGGAAAATCGTCAGGTGCGCCGCCTGGGTGGATTGCAGGAGAATGCCATCGAGTGTCGCATTGTGGCCGCCACCAACAGCGACCTCTCGATGGCCGTGACTAGCGGCCAATTCCGGGAGGATCTGTACTATCGACTTTCGGTATTCCGCATCGAGCTGCCGTCACTGCGCATGCGCAACGGCGATATCGAGTTGTTGGCCCAGCGCTTCGTGACCGGCATCTGTCAGGATCACGGCCTGCCCGTCAAATCAATCGCGCCGGACGCCCTGGATCTGCTACGCGCGCACCCGTGGCCCGGCAACATCCGCGAGCTCAAGAATACCATGGAACGCGCCGTGATCGTGACTGAAAGCGATGTCATCGGCTGCGACCAGATCACGCTGCAGCGCCGCTCGCGCCTGGCCGCAGGAACAACGATTACGCACAAGCCCATGGCCGGCAGTATCGATGTACCGGCCGATGGCATGAGCCTGGCCGATGCGGAGCGTCAGCTGGTCGATCTGACGCTGCGCATGACCGGTCACAATCACACGCGCGCGGCCAGGATCCTGGGCATATCACGGCCCACGCTGCTGGCCAAGATCCGATTGTATGGCATCACGCGCTGAAGCGCGCAGCGTGAAACCCACGCGCATCGAGCTGGTCAGCCAGGCGCACGAGCACGAGCGACTGGGCCACAACCTGCGGGCGCGCGCCTGTTACGAAGCCGCCGTGCGGCAGACCACTTCCGCTGACTCTGCACCCACCATTGCTGCTTTGTTGCGCTGGATCGGCAGCACGCACCGCGCGGATGGCGACCTGGACGCAGCCGCAGATTGTTACCAGCTCAGTTTTGCCTGCGCCGAGCTGAATGTGCACACCGTTGACATGGCTCACGCGCTCAACTGGCTGGCCGTGGTCGAGCAGGAGCGCGGTCACATGCAGTCGGCACACGAGCTATACGCGCGCGGCCGCCTGCTGGCGCTGCGCGCGGGTGAGGCGCGACTCGCGGCCATGATCGGCCAGAACCTGGGCTCGATCGCGGTGATTCGCGGCCAGCACGCACGCGCCGTACGCCATTACCAACGCAGTTTGCACAGTTACCGCGCACTGGGCGACCTGCAGTCCACGGCCACGCTGCTCAACAACCTGGCGCTCGTGCAGATGGATCGGGCCCGCTGGCAACAGGCTGCAGACATTTTGACTGAGGCCGCGGCGCTCTGCGAGCGTTTGGACGATCGCAGCACGCGCGCCATGATCGAGGTCAATCGCGTAGACCTGCTCATACGCCGCGGCCAGATCGAGCCGGCCCTGCGCACTTGCAAACGCGCGCACAGCCTGGCCGCACGCGCTCATCACAAGATCGCGCTGGCCGAAGTCTACAAGTGCTACGGCACCATTTACCGCGAGCTGGGCCAGGCCGAGCTGGCCGAAACACACCTGGAAGCCGCCGGCCAGTTGGCTCGCCGCTGCGAGCACATGCTGCTGCGCGCGGAAACACAACGCGAGTTGGCTCGCCTCTACCTGACGCAGGATCGCAACCCGGCCGCACTACGCGCACTCAATGAGGCACACCACATCTTCGAAGAGCTGCGCGCCAAACAATTGTTGCAAGGTGTCGATCGCATCCTGCACGATCTGCAAGCCATCTTCCTGGACGTTGTGCGCCGCTGGGGTGACTCCATCGAGCAAAAGGATCGCTACACGCGCGGTCACTGCCAGCGCGTCGCGGACTATGCCTGTGAACTGGCGCGCGCGGTGGGCTTCGAAGAATCTGCCATCGTGTGGTTCCGCATGGGCGCATTCCTGCACGATGTCGGCAAAACCGCCATACCGGCCGAGATCCTGAACAAACATGGTCCGCTCACTGCGGTGGAACGCCAAACGATGGAGCAGCACACCGTGGTAGGAGAAGCCCTGCTCTCCTCGGTCGAATTCCCCTGGGACATACGACCCATGATTCGCAGCCACCACGAACGCTGGGATGGACAGGGCTATCCCGATGGCCTGCGCGGCGAGGAGATACCACTGGCGGCGCGCGTGTTATGCATTGTCGATGTGTATGACGCGTTGACTACCGACCGGCCGTACCGACGGGCGCATACACCGGCCGCTGCACTGCACATCATGCGCGCGGATGTTGGAGCGTTTGATCCGGTGCTACTTGGGTTGTTCGAAGACTGGATAAGGTCCCCGGTCGAGACTGCGGCGTGAAAGACCCAGATTTTGCGGAACAACAAACTGCGGGACTTCAACTTCGGAACTTTGACTGCGTAACGTCGGGATGCGGGAAAAGCAGTTCCCGACGCCGTTCAAGTTCCGCCTTTGCAAGTTCCGCAGTTCAGTGTTTTTGTATCCACCACTCTCCCACACTCAAAAACGCCCCCCGTATATCCATTTCCACGCCCTGCAATCTTTCGCTGCGTATGTAGAGTTCGGGATAGGCGTACAGAACTGTCCACGGTTGTTGTTCGTGCAGGACTTGTTGGAAGCGCAGCCAGATCGGGCGCGCCAGTTCCGGTGAGGGCAACGCACTGGCGGCATCGATCAGACTGTCCGCGGTCGCATTGCGAAACGAAGCGAACTGATACGGCCCGGTCAGTGCTGCGGAGTGGAACATGTCGCGGAAATTGAGGCGCAGGTCATTCTCCCAGCCCATGAGCGCCGCGTCGAACGAGCGGTCCTGACCGGTCAACTGTTCCGACAGCGTGGCAAAGTCGAGGGGCCGGATGGTCGCGGTTATGCCGACCTTGACGATGTCGGCACGAACCATTTCGGCCATGTTCAGCATGGTCGTGATGTTGGCGGGTACTTTCAGCTCCAGCTTGAACGGCTTGCCATTGGGCAGTTCGAACATGCCATCCTGATCGCGATCGGTCAGGCCGGCCGCGCGCAGCAGGGCGCGCGCCGAGTCGGGATTGAAGGGCAAGGTCTGCAGCTCGCGATCATATGCCCAGTGGTAGCGGCCAATGGGACCGTGCACCAGGTCGCCCATACCGCCGTGCATCACATCGCTGATCTCCTTGCGATCGATGGCCAGGGTGAGGGCGCGCCGCACCCGTGCATCGGAGAGCGGTGGCCGTTTGGCATTCCACGGGATGAAGGCGTATTGGCGGCCCTGCCGAACGATGCCCTGAAAGCTCGAGTCCACGGCCAACTGCTTGTATTGATCGACCGGCACCTTGAGCGCGAGCTGCAGATTGCCGGCACGCAGCTCGGCCACCTGCGCCGTGACGTCCGGCACCACGCGCAGCACGAGCCGGCCCAGGTTGGGACGGCCGCCCAGCTCGGCTGGATAGTCCGGGTTGCTCTCGAATACCCAGCGATCGTTGGCGCGGTATTCCACGAAGCGGAACGGACCATTCCCTACGGGCTTCTTGTTGAATTCGGCCTGCTGCATCTGCGCTGCGGGTACGGACTCCAGCAGGTGTTTGGGCATGATGGGGAACTGCGCCACACTGGCCAGTGGATCCGCCATGCGCTCGAGAGCAAATCGAACCGTGAAGGAATCCAGTACCTGGGGTGCACCCCAGCCCACCAGCCAGTCCGCATTGGGAAACGCGGTAGCCGGATCGGCCGCGCGCTGAAACGTGAAAGCCACGTCATGGGCCGTGGTTGGTGTTTGGTCGTGCCAGCGCACATCGCGGCGCAGATGGAAGACGACCGCGGTGTCGCCCTGCAGCTCGAACGACTGCGCCAGCATGGGCTCGTAGCCCAACTCTTTGGAATAGCGGATGAGCGTGACGAAGAGAACGTTGCGCAGTACGTCGTGGGTGACGCCATCGGCCGAGACCAGGAAGTTGGCGGCATCCAGGTCGGTCTTCAGTGCAATCACGGCCGTACCGCCCGTATCCGGCCGCACGCCAGCACCGGGCGCACCGGCCGGCCGATCCGCACAGGCCAGCACGACGGCAACAAGGCCGAGCAAAGGCGAACCGCGCCGAATCATGAATTCTCCGTGAAGTTGAGGCTGCTCTATGTGGCAACGCGCGTACCAGAGCGCAACATAAAACCCGCCCGAGGGGCGGCACCTCCTGCCCAGGACGATGTTGGGTGCGGCGGCTGCAAAAAAAGGTAACCGCGTCACTACAAACTTGCCGTCTTGCTACCCTGATGGCGCCCGGTACCTTCATGGTCAGCACCTTCCCGGGAGCGGATCGATGCAACTCGAACGCGCTGCTGCTGCAGCCATCATTGTGCTGGCCGGACTCGCGCGTGTCACCCCGATGCTGGCCCAGCGCCCAACGCCAACCCAGGCCCGGCTGTTCGCGTCGTTCACCTACCGTAACATGGGTCCGTTCCGGATGGGAGCGAGGACGTCCGACGTCGCGGTACCCGACGCCCCCGCCAAAGATCACCTCTACACGTTTTACGTGGGCTACTGGACGGGTGGGCTCTGGAAGACGACCAACAACGGCACCACGTTCGAGCCCGTGTTCGATGGTCAGAGCAAGCTCGCCATTGGTGATGTCGCGCTCGCGCCAGCGAACGCAAACATCGTATGGGTGGGCACGGGCGACGCATTCGTCTCGCGCAGCTCGTACGCGGGGGACGGCGTCTACAAGTCGCTGGATGCGGGCAAGACCTGGAAGAACATGGGCCTGCGCGATTCACACCACATCGCGCGCATCGTCATCCATCCAACCAATCCCGACATCGTATACGTGGCCGCCGTGGGTGCGCTCTATTCGGAGAACGAGGGACGCGGCGTTTACCGCACGACCAATGGCGGTGCCACCTGGGACAAGGTGCTCTACATCAACGAGAAGATCGGCATCATCGACCTGGTCATGAATCCGCACCATCCCGATATCCTGTACGCGGCCGCGTATGACAAACGGCGACTGCCCTGGCAGATGGTGAACGGCGGTCCGGAGAGCGGCATTTACAAGACCACGAATGGCGGCACCAACTGGACCCGCCTCGCTGGGGGTCTGCCCACCGGCAGGATCGGCCGCATCGGCATCGACGTCTATGCGAAGAATCCTGACATCGTGTATGCCGTGATCGAGAACCAGAACCCGCGCAGCGTCGAGCTGGCGTCGGGGCGGGGCTCGGGTGCCGCTGCTGCGGCTCCG
>JBOHRF010000332.1:0-5925 GCA_050732575.1 Longimicrobiales bacterium | reverse complement strand
GGTGAAGCCCCACACGATCCAGAGTCCGCCGCGCAGGTCCGATTGGTAGTCGTGGCCCAGGTTGAGCAGCATGATGACGAACAGAAACAGCACCATGATGGCGCCTGCGTAGACAATCACCTGAATGGCGGCAATGAAGTGCGCGCCCAATAACACGTAAAGCGCGGCCAGGCTGAAAAAGCTCAACACCAGGAACAGCAGACTGGCAATCGGATTCTTGCGTGTGATCATGCCGATCCCGCCGCCCAGCGCCAGGGATGCGAAGACCCACCACAACAGGTCGGCTACGTTGATGGGGGGGAGAATGAAATTCATTGACCGAGCGGATCGCTGGGATCCCACAGGTCGGTCACCGGATGGTCCTGCGCCATCAGGCGATCCAGGTCGTACACGAAGCGCTCGCGCGTGTACTCCGAGTTCTCGAAGTCCTGACCTACGTGGATCGCTTCTACCGGGCAGACTTCCTGGCACATGCCACAGAAGATGCAGCGGAACTCATCGATCTCGTAGACGATCGGATAGCGGTTGCCCTGATCGTCCTCACCCGGCACCAGGCGGATGCAGTTGGCCGGGCAGATGGTGGGGCACAGGCCGCAGGCCACACATTTGGGCCGGCCATCGGCGTGTTTCGCCATGACGTGCGTGCCGCGCCAGCGCGGCGAAAGATCCGGCTTCTCTTCCGGGTATTGCAGCGTCACCTTCTGCGGATTGGCCAGGTGCTTGAAGGTGAGCGCCATGCCGCGCAGCGTGGCTCGAAAATAGGATGTCCGGCTCTGCGGTCGTCTTACGGTCTTCACAGTAATGGCCATGACTCAGACTCCGGCCGTGCTGCGCGGCCGCGGGGGCCGGCTGGTGGCATCTTCGGCCGGCACGCCATGCACGGAGTCACCGTAGCGCCGCTCGCCTAACAAACGCTCGCGATCGGGCGCGTACGAGCCACTCATCACACGGTCGCGATCCAGCCAGAAGAAGAAAATTCCCGAGGCCAGGGTATTGACCACGGTCAGGATCAAGCCGTACACGAAACCGAACTGCAGCCCCAACTGATCGAGGATCAGAATGGTCGTGCCGGTCAGCGTGATGAACGCCAGTGCGGCCGGCAACATCACCTTCCACCCCAGGTGCATCACCTGATCGTAGCGGAAGCGGGGCACCGTCCAGCGCACCCACATGAAGACAAAAACAAAGAAGATCGTCTTGGTGGCAAAGCTGCCTAGCGTGAGCACCGTTTTCCACCCCGTCGGATGGGCGCCCTGCACCATGCCGTCACCCACTACGCGCATGTCATCGCCCTGCCAGAACGGAATATCCCATCCACCCAGGAAGAGGGTAGCCATGAGCGCCGATGCCGTCAGCATGTTTGCGTATTCCGCAATGAAGAACATGCTGAACTTCATGGAGGAGTACTCGGTGTGATATCCGGTGATCAGCTCGGACTCGGCTTCCGCCAGGTCGAAGGGCAAGCGGTTGGTTTCCGCAAAAGACGAAATCACGAACAGGAAGAAAGCCAGGCCCAGCGGGAAGGCAAACCACCAGCCCAATCCTTCCTGCTGTTGCCACACGATTTCGGTCAGCGTGACATTGCCGGCCAGCATGAAAACCGGAATCAGGCTCATGCCCAGCCCAACCTCGTAGCTAACCATTTGCGCGCTGGCGCGCAGGCCTCCCAGAAACGCGTATTTGTTGTTGGATGACCAGCCCGCCATCACTATGCCGTACACACCCAGGCCCGTGAGCGCAAGGATATACAGGATGCCAATGGGCAAGTCGGCCAGGATCATTTCCACCAGACCGAGACCGGGCACGGGCAGCGGCGCGGCAAACGGGATCACGGCAAACGTGATGAGCGCCGGCACAATTGAAATCATGGGCGCCAGAATGAAATACACGCGTGAGGCCTGACTCGGATAGGTTTCTTCCTTGAGAATGTTCTTGACCCCATCAGCGATCGGCTGCAACAGGCCACCCGGGCCGACTCGATTCGGACCCAGACGGTCCTGCATCCAGGCGGAAACCTTGCGCTCCATTAACGTCAACATGGCCACGGTCAACATGATGACCGTGAACACGATTGTGATCTTGATCCCGGACGTGATGAGAAACGCGGTTGGCGTAAGCGCACCCAGATCGTGCATCAACGCACCTCCGCTCCGCCCGCGCTCAACTTCATTCGGCTGTTGATCAGCGCACCGCGCACGCCCAGCCCATCGTAACTGAGTCCGGCAAACTCATCGTGCAGTTCGCTCAGGCGGGCAAACGCCTGGGCCGCGTGCACAGGCGCATCCCCGTCACCCACGCCTGAAAGCGCCACGCCCAGGATCTGCCAGGCCGGGCGCGCCAGCGCGGGCGGCTGCAGCGCGGGCCAGAAACGCTGAACGCGTCCGTCAACATTCACGAACGTGCCTTCCTGTTCGGCGAAGGTCGTGGCCGGCAATACGAAGTGGGCATTGCGCGCGGCGGGTGTCAGCGTGTGACCGACGTAAATGAACAAATCCGCTTTCTGGCCGAAGGTGTGCGGTTGGTCGGAGAGTTGATCACCCAGCACGAGCAAGACGCTGGCCCCATCATCCAGTCCACCGCGCCCCGCATCATCGCCCACGCGGCGATAACCCACGATCTCCAGGCCGCGCCCATTGGCTGCCAATTCGCGCCGGCGCGCCAGCTTCGGAAAACCCGGGCACACGATTTCGTCCGCCGCCCGCTCGGATCGGTACAACAGCTCCGGCCCAGCACCCATGACAGCAGCAAATCGCGCTGCGAGCGCCGTGTCTTCCGTCGCATGAAACGGCGATACAACAACCCTCGCCGTCGCCCTCGCCGTCGCCCTTGTCCGCTCCAACAATGAAGTGATGGCCGCCGACCAACCGGTTGCTACCAGCTTCCCGCCACCATCGCGCACGAGTGGCGCTTCAATACGGTCGCCCGCGTTCATCCATTCGTAACGATAGCGACCGTAGTCACACATCCAGTACGAGTTGACGTCCGGATTCAGACGCGGCTTGAGTCGCATCACCAGATTGTCACGGGTATCAATGCGGATGTTGCAGCCCTGTGAGCAGTTGGGGCAGATGGAGGGCGCGCCATCCAGGTCCCAGGCACGCGCCTTGTGCAGGAAATCTTTGGAGAGCAGCGCACCGACCGGGCAGATGTCCACGATGTTGCCCGCCCACAGGTCGCCCTCTACGCCCCGATCGAAGAAGGTATCGATGATGGACCGGTGACCGCGCTGCACCACACAGAGCGCATCATTGCCTGCGATCTCGCGCATGAAGCGCACGCAGCGGGTGCACATGATGCAACGGTCGCCATCGTACAGAACGTCGCCCCCAAAGTCGTCCTGACCCAGCACGCGTTTGGCTTCTGTCGAGCGGCCGTGTTTGCGCCCTTCCACATACACGTAATCTTGCAGCTTGCATTCGCCCGCGGCGTCGCAGATCGGACAATCCAGCGGGTGATTGACCAGGTAGAATTCCAGCGTGCCGGTCCGTGCTTCGCGGGCCTTCTCACTCTCGGTGAGAATGACGTTGCCCTCCATCACTGTGGTGACGCAAGCTGGCTGGAGTTTGGGCGCGCCCTGCACCTCCACCAGGCACATCCGGCACATGGCGGGCGCCGAAAGCGCGGGATGATAGCAGTAGTGCGCAATGCCGACGCCGATTTGCTCGGCCGCCTCAATGATGCGCGTACCCTCGGGTATGCTGAGCGCACGGCCGTTGATCGTGCAGTTGACCATCTTGCTCTCGCTCATGCGCCCACCCGCACCTCTTCCGCTCTTCCTCTCGTCCGCCCTTCCGGGTTTCCTCGGGCCGGACATACGCCATCGCGAATGTGTCCCAGGTACTCGTCGCGGAATTTCTGGATCGAGCTGGCTGTGGGCGCAGCCGCCGAGTCGCTCAGCACGCAGATGGTGGTGCCGGTCATGTTGCGACCCAGCTCGAGCAGTGCATTCAGGTCCTCCTCTGTGCCCTGCCCTTCTTCGATGCGGCGCAGGATCTTCGCCATCCAAACCGTGCCCTCGCGGCACGGTGTGCACTGACCGCAGGACTCGTGTCCATAGAAGTCCACCATGCGCCGTACCTGTTTGACCATGCAGGTTGCATCATCCATCACGATGATGGAGGCCGTACCCAGCATGCTGCCGGCCCTGGCCACGCTCTCGTAGTCCAATGCGATGTCGATCTCATCAGCCGACAGGATGGGCACCGAACTGCCGCCCGGTATCACCGCTTTCAGCTTGCGGCCATCACGGATGCCGCCGCATACGTCGTAGATCAACTCCTTCAGGCTGAAGCCGAGCGGAAACTCGAAGTTGCCGCGGCGTACTACATGACCGGAAACGTTGAACAACTTGGTACCCGTACTCTTCTCCGTGCCCATGCCTTTGTACCAGGCGGCGCCCTGGTTAATGATGTGCGGCACTGCGCAGACCGTTTCCACGTTGTTGATGTTGGTGGGCATGCCGAATGCCCCGCTTACTGCCGGATAGGGCGGCTTGATGCGCGGCTGGCCGCGCCGCCCTTCCAGTGAGTTCATGAGCGCCGTCTCTTCACCGCAGATATACGCGCCCGCACCCAAGTGCACGGTCACGTCAATGCCGCTGGGTGATTCCGGTCCCGCCAACCTGGCCGCGTACAACTCCTCAATGGCCCTGCCCACTACCTGCGCTGGTTCGAAGAATTCACCGCGAATGTAGATGTAGACGTGCTTGGCGCGGATGGCGTGAGCGCCGATCATGGCCCCTTCGATCATCTGATGCGGTGTCCAGCGCATCAGCTCCCGATCCTTGAAGGCGCCCGGCTCCGACTCGTCGGCGTTGATCAACATGTAATGAGGCTTGCCGTCTTCTTTGAAGAAGCTCCACTTCATGCCGGTCGGGAAGCCCGCGCCGCCCCGTCCGCGCAATCCGCTTTGCTTCACTTCATCCACCACGGCCACGGACGTCATGCTCAGCACTTTCTCCAGTGCCTGGTATCCGCCCCGCTCACGCCAGCCCGCCAGGGTACGTGCTGCCGGGTCGCCCAAGTACTCGCTCAGCACGCGCGTCTCTTTGGGGTGGCGATACGGGTAGGCCATGATCAGTGCGCCTTCCCGGGTGCACCGCTGGCCTGCCCATGACCGTTGCCAGTCGCGATATCCACGGTGCGCCGGATGTCTTCGGGTACGCCTTCCAACTCCAGCGCCGTGGCGGGTGCGCGCGCGCCCGCCCGCGCCCTGAGTTGCTCGACAATGCGCGGCACATCTTCGGCGGTAACATTCTCGAAGTACCGATCGTCGATCTGCACGGCCGTGGGAAAGCCGCACGCACCCAGGCATTCGGCTTCCATCACCGTGAAGAGTCCGTCCGCGGACATCTGACCGGGTTCGGTATCCGTGGCCGCGCAAAACGCAGCCATGACGTCATCGGCGTCGCACAGATTGCAGGCTACGTTCGTGCAAACCTGGATGAAGAAGCGGCCCACCGGACGTCGATTGTACATGGTGTAAAACGTGGCCACGCCGCGCACATACGCGGGCGCAAGATCCAACTCGCGCGCCACGGTATCGAGATCGGCGGGGGTCAGGAACCCGCGTATTTCGTGCGCCAGATTGAGAGCAGGAATGAGGGCGCCCTGCTGATCGGGGTAACGGGACAGGATCTTGTCGAGGCGTTCTCGGTAGGGACCGGCGAACAGGACGGCCGTGGCATCGTGCTCCTCGAGCTGGTAGGGGTAGGCGCCGGCGCCGCCCGCCGCGCCGCCTTCCAGGGGGCGTCCCGCAAAGTACGCGCTGCCCCGCACATCCCCCTCCGTCAGGTGCGAGAACTCACCGAGCTCGCCCGCCCACCCGGGGTTGCCACCTTGCAGCTGTGTCCTTGAATTCACGTTCCTCAATCCCTAACGCTTTCGCTTTCGCTTTTCGTTTTCGCTTTCGGCTGTTCCTGAGCTT
>JBOHRF010000331.1:0-5927 GCA_050732575.1 Longimicrobiales bacterium | reverse complement strand
AGTCATGGCTGAGCTATTGAGGCACTCCCTCAGGAAACCGGGAGCCCCGGCTACGCTCAACCTAACACCACAGCGCCTCGACTCGACTCTACTTTTCGTTCACGGCTTTACACGAACGTGAACGAAAACGAGAGCGTGAACGAGAACGTGAAAAACCGGTCCCTCTCACTCCGAGCGTAGCGCAGTGAGTGGATCGAGACGTGCGGCACGGAATGCGGGCAGCGCGCTTGCGGCTAACGCGACCACCAGAGTCAACGCAGTGAGGGAAGCAAAAACGAGCGGATCGGTCGTTTCCACTTCAAAAAGCAACGAACGCAATACCCGTGTGGTGCTCCAGGCGCCCAGCAGGCCGACCCCCAGTCCCAGGCCAACCAACAACGCGCTGTAGGGCAGCATCAGCCGGGCCACATCAGCGCGTCCCGCACCCAGGGCGATGCGCAGGCCGATCTCCCGTGTCCGTTGCGTGACCGCGTAAGCAACCAGACCATAGATGCCGATCAGAGCCAGCAGCAGGGCAGTGGCCGCGAATGCGCCGAGCAGCAGGCCGGTCACGCGCGTGCGTTCAGTGGCCGCACGCACACGCTTTTCCATAGTCTGAACATCGTAAACGGGCAGATTGGGATCGAGACGTTGCACCTCGCGTCGGATCGCGGCCGCCAGGGCCAGCGGTCTGCCGCTGGTACGTACGAAAAGGTAGCCGGTTGGCATCGGCACCTGCGCGTACGCGATGTACACATCAGGCTCGGCGGGCACCTCAATCGCGGCGAAACGCTGATCGGCAACAACCCCCACGATCTCGGCCATGGGATCAGCAAAACCGCCGCCCGCGCCGACCCGTTTGCCGACCGGGTCTTCTCCCGGGAAATATTTCTGAGCAGCGCTCTGGTTGATGATCACCACGTTGGGGCTGCCGGCGCGATCGGCAGCCGTGAAAACGCGGCCGCGCCTGAGCGCGACGCCCACGGCATCGAAATATCCGGGCGAGACGTAGTGCACGCCGACCGGCACAGGTGCCGAGCTGGTTTGGCCGTCGGGCCAGAAGGGCTTGACATAACAGCGGCCGATCAGAGGCGGGCAATCGGCTACACCCACACTGTGCACGCCCGGCAGTGAGGCACTCCGTTGCAGCAATTCCTGCCAGAAACGCAAGGAAGCCTGGGGCGAATTCGATTCGGGCAGCGATATGCGCGCGGTCAACAGGTTGCGCGGATTCAGGCCGGCATCGACATCGAGCAGCCGGGCCAGACTGCGCAGCATCAGTCCCGCGCCTACCAACAGCGTGAAAGCCAGCGCGATCTCGGAGATAATCAGCACGTTGCGACTGTTCAGGCCGCGCACGCCCAGCGCACTCCGGCTTCGCTCGCCGCCATCTTTGAGATCACTGACCAGGTCGGCGCGTGAGGCTTGCAGTGCCGGTACCACGCCGAACAGGAAGCCGGTAATTACCGTCGCGCCCAGCGCAAACAGTAGCACGGTCGCGTCCAGCGGGATGCGCGCCAGCAACACGGCCTGAAATCCACTTGCCGAATTGCCCAGTACACTGCCCGCGTTGGCTGCCAGTGCTGCCAGTGCGCGCATGCCCAACCATGCGACCAGCACACCCGCCAGCCCGCCGAGTAGCGCCATGATCAAGGACTCGGTCATTAGCTGACGGATGAGCCGGCCGCGATGGGCACCAATGGCCAGGCGCACGGCAATTTCGCGCCGGCGCTGGGCCGCTCGCGCCAGCAGCAGATTGGCCACATTGGCGCAGGTAATCAGAAGCAAAGCGGTGACGGCGCCGAACAACACCAGCACGGCGCGCCGTATGGCCGGATCAACGCGCAGGTCTTTCAAACGCCTGACCATGGCACTGCTCGCACCAAGGTCACGCGGCGAGCGGTGCAGCTCATCAATACGCGCACCCAGTGCCACGACCTCGGTCTGTGCGCGCTCGAGCGTGACATGGTCATCCAGGCGCGCAATCACGGTCATGAAATGCGCCCAGCGGCCGTTCAGCATGCGGCCGATGGTTGACACCGGCACGAAGATGTCTGCGTTGCCGCTCAGGCCGCGGAAGTCCGCGGGCAGCACGCCCACAACGGTTACTGCTTGCCCGTCCAGCTGCAGGGTGCGGCCGACCACGGCGGGATCGGCGTTGAACCGGCGGCGCCACAACGATTCACCCAGCAGAGCGACCTGCGCCCGTCCCGGATCGCGCGCCTCTTCCTCTGTGAACACACGGCCCGCGCGCGGCCGCACTCCCAGCACATCGAAATAGCGCGCGGTGACACGTTCGCCCTGCAAACGCTCCGGATCTCCGCCACCGGCAAGGGTGCCAGTCCAGGGTGAATAGCCAGCTACCTGCGTGAAGCTGCGCTGCTCGTCGCGCAGCACCTCATACTTCGGATAGGACCAGACCATGTCTGGCTCATCAGGCATGACCAGACTGACCTTTACCAATCGATCGGGATCGGCAAACGGCAGCGGCTTCAGCAACGCGGCATTGACCACACTGAAGATGGCCGTGTTGCTGCCGATACCGAGGGCCAGTGTCAGCATCGCTACGGCGGCAAACCCGGGCGTCTTGCGCAGCCAGCGCAACGCATAGCGCATATCCGCAACCAGGTCTTCCAGCGCGGAGCCCGGTCGCTCATCGCGCGCCTGCTCGACGTACCGGTCGACGCCGCCAAAGGCGCGCAACGCTGCACTGCGCGCTGCATCGGGTCCCATACCACTTCGCATGTTGCGCTCGGTTTCCTGTTCGATGTGAAACCGCATCTCCTGCGCAACCGCCCACGGCTCCCTGCGCGCCGCCCGCCATTCCTGCCAGCGTTCCATCAGCGACACGATGTCCTCACGCGGTTGTGGTGGCCAGCACGCGATTCACGGCTTCCGACAGGCGCTTCCACTCCTGCCGTTCGGACGCCAGCCGATCCCGGCCGCGGGCCGACAAGGTGTAGTAGCGCGCCTCACGGTTGTTCTCGGTCACGGCCCAGCGCGAGCCGATCAAACCCTGCCGCTTCAACCGGTACAACGACGGATACAATGAACCCTGGTTCACCTGCAGCACCTCGCCCGACGTCAACCGGATGCGGTCCATGATGCCCCAGCCGTGCGTGTCGCCCAGCTGCAGCGCCTTGAGCACCAGCAGGTCGAGGGTGCCCGTGAGCAGGTCACCTTTGGCGGGCATGTTCACTCCAATTGATTATCTAGTAGAGCCGGCTAAGACAGGATAGGGCAATCACTACTCGGTAGTCAAGAGGAGTGAATCCGGAAGAAAGGATGAGAAGAAGAAAAGGAAGGCGACTTACGCGGTCCAGGTGCCGGTAATGCGCAGCCGTACCACGTGCTGCACGTCCATTTCATCGCGCCAGATGCCATAGACCAGATCGCCCTTGATCTGACTTGGTGCAAAGCGGTCGGGCAGTTCGAGTGCGCCCAGGTAGCGGCCCTGGCCGTCGAACACGTCCCAGGTGGGGCCGCCCACGTCCTGTGCGGTGAACTGGCCGCCGCGCGCGGCCACCTGCGCGGCGGTCTGGATGCGCTGCACCCAGACGGATCCGTCAATGCCGCCCATGATGCTGGCAAACGCGGGATAGACATCGGCGAACTCGATGTTGGCCAGGAACCGTTGCACGAGTTGGGGCGGCGCGCCCTGCGCGGCCATGGCTTCGCCAATGAAGTCGAGCAACGTTTTCCGATCGGCCTCGGTGACCGCCCCTTGCTGGAACGGCCGGCGAATGATGCGCTCGAGACGGCCAGCGCGGTCGTACACGTGGATCGCGTACTGCGAGTTCATGCCATACAACACCTTGCCGTCCGTCGTAATCGACCAGATAGGCTCGGCTTCGAAGATGCGCATTCTGGGCAGGCCGCCGGCGGCAAATTCGAAGCTTCGGCCGGCCGGCAGGGCGAGGATCGTGTCGATGAGTGTGCCCGCACCATCACGCAGCAGCAGGTAGTCACTGCGTGACTCGCCCGTCTGCGCCTGTTGAAAGGCGCGCGTCTGCTGCACGAGCATGCCGTCGGGCGTTCTGGCCCAGCGGATGGAGATCCCTTCCTGCAGCGGGATCGGGAACGAGCCGGCGTCCTGACCATCAGGCGTGAAGCGGACCATGCGCTGTTGACCGATGTCGGGCACGAACACGGTGTCGCCCGCATTGAGCAGCAAACCAGTCGAGCCGCGTCCCAGTTCACCGGGGCCCGAGCCGGGTCGGCCCATCTGACGCAGGAACTTGCCATCGGCATCGAACACGCGGACCGTCAGATTCTGCTGATCGAAGACGTAGATCGAATGGTCGCTGCCCACGTCGAGCCCCACGATCTGCCCGAACTGGTACGCCGCATCCCCTTCGGCAATGCCGATATCGAGCTCACGCGCAATCGCCGCAACATCGGATTCACGCCATAGGCCGGCGTCGGGGTTGTGCACAAGGGCGATGCCGGCACTATCGGTGATTGTGCCGGTCCAGCGTGCGTCCGACCCACCACTGCACGCCAGGGCCGCCAACACCGCCAACGGGAGCAGACTTCGCAGGCCGTGTGCTGAACGGCTCCGGCCCTCGCGCACGATGATCATGGTTGTTCACAACTTCGAATGGGTGGATAGCAACGCGGCGGCGTTTGTGATTGCGGTCGCGGCGGCGCCGGTTTCTCACGCCCGCGAAGGTCGGCTGCAGCTGGCGGCAGGGCAAGAGGTCCAACCGTCATCGGTCCCGAATGGACCGTGAGAGGCGGTGCTACGGATGCCACCGGTTGGCAGGCCTTGACTCGATAGTCAAGTGGAGAAGGGAAACGCCCGGCAGGCCGGGTGAGTGACGTTCGCGTGGTTGGGCATGACAGGTTCGGAGGCGTTACCCCGATGTGCTGCGCCGGGCGCGGTTCGTGGCAGGTTTATGCGAGGGCCGCGGCACCGTGCGTGGCCGCGATGCGCTAGCGCACGCGCAGCAGGTTTATGCGAGGGCCGCGGCACCGTGCGTGGCCGCGATGCGCTAGCGCACGCGCACGAAGGTGCGCCGCCAGGTGCGGCCATCGCCCAGCACGAGCGTGTCGTCGTGCAGGCGGAATGGCCGTGGCCCGCTGCCTGATGAACCTGGCAGCGTGCTGTCCAGTTCGATGTGATGCGTAACCACGTTTCCCTGAACCGTGTATTTGCCCACGTAGCTGGTGTAGATGGGATGGTTCGCAGACGTGTCGGCCAGGTGCACTGAAACGTGTCCCGTTGGGGTGTACATCAGGTAGCCGGTTGGTTTTGCCCCCAGTAGATACGATGGGCGACCGGCTGAGTCCCAATCCACGAATTCAACAATACGCCAGGTGCCGACCAGCGCGGACTGCCGGCGCGCCTGCGGGTGTGCGGGCAGAGGCCCAACAAGAGGCAGGAGCAACAGCGCGAAGATGAGTGCCCGACAGGACCAGGTCATGGCATCAAGGTAGCCGGTCCGTGGCTCCGCGCCACCGCGTGGTCGAGTAGTGCCCACGGACCCAGCGAATGGCCGCGACATCCTCGATCTAACGTTGCGACTCGCTGAGTTTAGGAGACGGTGTACGCGGCGTACTGCCGGACCATCCCGTGCCGCGCACCGTGCAGGACCTTGCCAACGGTGTGGACGCGGAACTGGCCGCAGCCTGGTCATTGATTCGACGCAAGCGGACCGCAACGTTGTAGCGCTGAGGGATTCCCAGCCCTCTTGGCAGGCCATATCGCCGTGCATATCCCGCCAACGGAAAGGCTTTCCGTTGCCGCTCTATTCCTTCCTGGCGCCAGACATGCGCGCGCGCACTTCGTCGAGCCAGCCCATGACGACCACGGGTGCGGTACTCGTGCTCACGATGCGGGGAAAGACGAATCGTTTGCCATCGGGGAAGACATCGTACCCGGCCTGCACTTCGCCTGCCCGTGCGTCCATCGGGAAGAGCGTGTCTCGCCTGACGACGCGGAACTC
>JBOHRF010000330.1:0-5939 GCA_050732575.1 Longimicrobiales bacterium | reverse complement strand
CCCCCAGGCCGGTGGCGTTCATCGCTGGTGCGCCGCTTGAGATCGGCCGCCGCGCGCCCGGTCATTGCCAGGGCCGGCCCGGCACCAAAGACCAGCGTCGCAAAGAGACTGAATGCGATGGTGCCCAGGAGGACTCGCCAGTCAACATCTACGTCGGGAAGCGTCACGGCGACGGGGAGCACGGCACGCAGTGACGTTAGCAGCGTCCTGGTGGCCCACGTCGACAGCAGCAGGCCGACCGCGCCTGCGGCCAGCGCGAGCAGCAACCCTTCGGTGAGGAGTTGCCGCGTGATGCGCGATCGGCCGCCACCGAGCGACGACCTGATGGCCAGTTCCTGCCGGCGCACGTGACCTCGCGCCAGCAACAGATCGGCGAGGTTGAGGCAGGCGACAAGCAGGACGACCGCCGGCATGAGCATCAGGAGCAGGCCCAGACCGGCAAACGCGCCCTTCCCCGCACCGGGCATGAACATGAGACGCGTCGACGGCCTGGACATATCGAGCGAGTAGCCGGCGTTGACCGACGGAAACGCCTGCTCGAGTCGACGGCCGACAGTGGCGAGCGCCGCCTCGGCTGTCTCGTCAGGTATGCCGGGCCGGAGCCGCCCCACAACGTTCAGCGCGTGCGCATCGCGCGCACCGAACGGACGTCCCGCTCCGTTTTCCATGCTGAACGTCTGGTACGCGCCGAGGGGCAGCCAGACTTCTGGGCCGGGGATGCTCGTCCCGGCGAATCCCTCCCGCGCCACACCAACGACCGTGAACTGTTCGCCATTGATGCGCACGAGCCGGCCCAGCGCACCCGGATCGGCGCCCAGTTCCTCCCAGAGCGGATAGCTGATGATCGCTACGCGGATGCCGGCGCCGGGCCGTTCCTCTTCCGTGGTGAAGGGGCGTCCATGGGCCGGCGGTGTGCCGAAGACCTGGAAGTAACGTGCGGTCACAGCAGAAGCCAGCGCGCGCCGCGGCCCGTTGCCGGCATCCAGACCAACGAAACCCGTGGAGTAGGCCGCCAGGCTTGCAAAGATATCGGTCGTGCCTTCCTGGATATCGTGGTAGTTCGGGTAGGAGAAATCCCGCGACGCTCCGGACGGCGTCGTGGGATCGCTGTCCACTTCCACCACTTCATCGGCGCCTTCGTACAACGGCCGCAACAGCAGACCGTTGACGAGGCTGAACATGCCGCTGTTGACACCGATGCCGAGTGCAAGGGTCACGATCGCCGTCAGCGCGAACCCCGGACTGTGGCGCAGCGTCCGCCACGCGAAGCGCGTGTCCTGCACCAGGTCGTCGAGCCACCTCCAGCCCCAGGCATCCCGCGCCTCCTCGCGCAGGCGCAGTGTGTTGCCGAAGGCCGCCGGCTCTCCCATCTGCGCCCGGTGCGCCTCCATCTCCTCGCGCAGTTCGTCCTCGCGCGCCCGGCGCTGGAGCAGATAACCGAAACGCCGAATCCATTCACCAATCACCATGGAGACCTCACGCCTCCTGCAGCAGCAGATCGATCGCGCTCGCCATCCGCCGGTACTCTGCCACTTCGGCCTCGAGCTGGCGCCGGCCGCTGGGCATGATGCGGTATTCGCGCACGCGCCGGCCGGATTCCGACGCGCGCCACGCGGCTTTCACCCAGCCTTTCAGCAGCAGTTTCTGCAGGGCCGGATAGAGCGAGCCCTCTTCCACGCGCAGCTCTTCGGCTGACAGCAGATGGATGCGCTGCGCGATCGCGTAGCCGTGCAGCGGCTGTGTCTTCAGCACGCGCAACACCAGCATCATGAGGGTGCCGGGCGGGAGTCCAGTTTCTCTAGGCATAGTTTCGCTATGCCTAGTCTAATGGCGCGACTCGGCGCCGGTCAAGCCCGGAAGGTGAGCACACTTTCCGCGCCGGCAGTAAACGCGCAATCAGCGGCGGTCGTCTCCCGGCCTGGAGGTCTCATGCGCCGCACGATTGCTTCCCAATGCGTATTGCAGATACTCGCCTGGTCATTGCCAGCCTGCTACTCCAGTTCGCTACCGTCGAAGCGGCGAGCGCGCAGGCGCCCCGGCAAATCACGCTGGACCAGGCAAAGCAGATTGCGTGGGAACGCAATCCAGCGGTGCGTCGCGCGGAGACGGAACGGACCACGGCCGATCTGCGACGTCGCCAGGCGCAGAACAGCGTGTTCATACCGCAGTTCGGCAGCTCGTTGAACTTCTCTCGATTGGCCGGTTCCGCCGGTACACGGCGGAGGATTTCGCGGGCGAACCGCTGGCGGGGGCATGCGGCGGCTCGACAAACGGCTCGTGTCAAATTTGACCGCGCTATTCGCGGTCAACCTGGCACCGACTGAAACCCTGTCCTCAACAGTGTCAATTTGGCCGCGTTATCAGCGGGTAACCTGACACCATGCTGAAAATCAGACCAACTGGGGCCAGGTTCACGGCACCGAATCGAGCAGCCTGGCCACAGCTACCGATCTCACGGGGCGCAACACAGTGCAATTGCGGCGGTCCACGTTTCGGTATCCAGATGCAACGTTGCCGAATCAGCCTTCCGCCCTGAGCGCCTCCGTCGGATCGATGCGCAGCGCGCGTCTCAGCGGCACCGCGCACGCGGTAAGTCCCACCAGCAGCATGATGCCGTCCGCAGCCAGCAGCACCAGTACCTGGCGTGTGGAGCCGAGGCCATACAGTGCAGCCAATCCACTGCCCGCGAGGAGGCCCGCGCTGATCTGCAGGAACGCGCGCGAGAAGATGCCGGCCACGATGCGGCGCGGGCGCGCGCCCAGCGCGGCGCGAATGCCGATCTCGCGCGTCCGTCGTGCTACAGTGAACGACATCAACGCATGGATCCCGGTTGCCGAAAGCAGCAACACGATGAATGAGATCAGCCAGGCCACCGAGGTCAGGGCCCAGTTCCCGCTTGCCTCGCCGCCGCCCGCGCGCGTGAGAGGCTGCACGTCGGTCAGCCGGATGGTTGGGTCGATGTCGGCGGCAATCCTGCGCAGGCGCGTGGCGAACGCTTCTGGATCGTGCATGCGCACGGCCAGCTGTCCCGCACGGCCCACCAGCGGGAGTGCCGGGAGATACATGGCCGATTGCTCCGCCGGACGCGGCAGCTGCCAACCGAAATCCCTGACCATGCCCACGATCTCGTACCACTCATCGCCACCCACGCTCTCGACCTCGCCGGTCACGATGCGGATGCGTTGCCCGATCGCGTTACGGCCGCCGAACACGTAGCGCGCAAGGGACTCGTTCACGATCAGCACGCGGCCGGTTTCGAAATCGAGCGGTACGAAGTCACGACCGGCCACTACGGAAGTGCCGAAGGTGGCAAAGTGGCCCTGGGAGACGTGCACCAGCGTACTCGTGCGAATGCCGGTCGAGTTAGCCACGGTCGTGGTATCGACCTCGATCCGATACTTGAACTGGTCCTCCACGGGAAGCCGGTCGGCAAATGCCACCTGCTCGACACCGGGCTCCGCGCTGAGCCGTCGTTCCAGCTCGTCAACGCTGAGGCGCGCGCGCGCAGCAAACGCGGCCGAATCCAGCCCGTGATCTTCGCGGTCCATGCCCACATTGGCGATCAGGAATCGTTCCGCACCGATCCCTTCCGCTCTCTGCCGGAAGCGGTTGGACTCGAACACGCCACCGGCGGCGAGCGGGAGAAAGGCAACCGTGATCGCGACCTGCACAACGATCACCGTGGTCCAGAAACCACCAAATCGCAGCCCGGCGCGCCCCGCACTCTGGCTGCGCAGCGCATCCTGTACATTCACCCTGGTGACGCGCAGCGCGGGCAGAATACCGACGATCGCGGCGCCGAACAGCGTGAGCAGCGCCGCGTAGAGTACCGTCTTCCACGACAGACTGTCGTTGATCCAGAACGGCATCCCGTCACTGCTGGCCATCATGCGCAACCCGTAGCCGAGCGAGAATTTCGCAACGACCAGGCCGACGATTGCTGCCACACCAGCCAGCACCACAGCCTCGATGAAGAGCTGCGTAATGATGCGGCCGCGGCTGGCACCGAGCGCGTTTCGAACCGTGATCTCCCAGCCGCGCGTGGCGGTCCGGGCAAACACGAGCGTGGCCACGTTGGCGCAGATGACGGCCAGCAGCAGCAGGAAAATGCCATTCACAGCCTTCAGGATCGTCCCGACAAAGAGCGCTTCGCCGCCTTCGAGGATTGGTTTGGAGTAGGAAACGACTCGCGGTTTCAGATTCTTGTGTGTCTCCGGATTGCTGGCCGCAATGCGCGCCCCGATTACGCCCAGCTCGGCCTGCGCTTCGTCCATCGATGCGCCGGGCGCCAGGCGGCCAAAGATCGAAACGGCCGGACCCGTGCGCGGCGCGAGCAATGACCCGTCCACGCGCAGCGGCATCCAGATGCGCTCGCTCACGGGAAAGCCAAAGCCCTCGGGCATCACTCCGACAATGGTTGCCGTGGCCGTGCCCAGCTTCACTGTTCGTCCCACCACACCCGGATCACTTGCAAAGCGCGCCTTCCACACCACGTGACTGATGACCACCACCGGCGGCTCCGCTGGTCGTTCGTCCTGGTCCGTGAGCGTACGACCCAGCAGCGGTGCCGTCCCCATCAACTTGAACGCGTTGGCCGTGACCTCCACGCCCCGCACGGGCTCCACGCGCCCATCCTCGGTGACCAGGTTACGCGCGAAGACAATCGCTGCACCCAGGTCCTCTATCGTCTTGACCTGCGCGCGCCAGATCGCGAAATCGTGCAGCGCTCGCGCCTCCGGCTGAAACTCGTTCACGTTCCAGTTGCGAATCGAAACCACACGGTGCGCATCCCGAATCGGTAGCCGCGGGTTACGCCACTTGTTGACCGCTTCGAAATAGATCGTGCCCAACGCGATCGCGACCGCGATCGCCACCGCGCCCACCAGCGTGAGCCCCGGATACCGCGCCAGCATGCGAAACCCGACCTTGAAGTCCAGCCAGGAAAAACGCAGCTGATCGATGCGCTGCAGTCCTCGTGACACGCGGGACTCCTCCTTATAACGCGCCGGGCTGCCGAATTGCTGGCGCGCAACGCGCAACGCCTGCTCCGGCGCCAGCCCGGCCTGCTCCAGATCGCGTGCGCGCAACTCCGTGTGCACACGAAACTCTTCGTCCATTTGCGCTTCGATCTCACGACGGTGACGCACGCCCCGCAGGAGCGAACGCAGGCGGGCAACGAGCCTGTGCATCAGGTGCCTCTCCTATATGACTTAGGAAAAGGATGGCGGCGCTCTCCTAACCAGTCAAGGAGAGCGCCGCCGTGCGCCGTTTTCGCGTCGTGGCTCGCGCGCCGCCCGGTCGGCTTTCAATCCGGGCAGCAGGGCACTCCACTTTGCATTATAAAGTGAGGCCAGCGCAGAGGCAAGCGCGACGTCTGCGCCATCAATCGGTCGCCGATTGGATCGAACAGTAACGTTGGAAGCGCCGAATCCGGGAACGCGAACGTAGCGATCCGCTCGAGCCGCGGCAGCGAAGCGGCCACCATGCGATAGTGTTTGGGGCGATCGATCTCCTCGCGCGCGCGGTCGGGCAGTACGAGAAACACGATGCCTCTGCGCGCGTCGTACGCCTGATCTTCGAGGGGCATTCCGTCCCAGCGCGGCTCATCGACCGCGCCGAGCGACGGGCTTTGCGTGATGTTCCAGACGTCGATCACCGAATCTGCTGCGATGTCGAGCGTGGTCACGCTTCCGCCCCCGCCGATGAACGTAACCCGTCCGGGCGGCGGCGTATCACTATCGCAGGCGGCAACGCCGCCGACTACACACGCGAACAGTACCGCCCGCAGCCACGGTGCGCGCGCGCCGTTGCATGAACAGACGCTGCTCTCCGTGCTGGAGTTTTCAAAGAAGGCGATCTTCCCGGCGCCACTCATCGGCCAAAAGTGAATCGCGCGGTGTCGTCCGCCAAGCTGCCCGGGCCGAAGCGCGCTCGCGTCG
>JBOHRF010000329.1:0-5988 GCA_050732575.1 Longimicrobiales bacterium | reverse complement strand
CCACACTGCTGGACGTGCCCGATAGTCTGCAGCGGCACGAAACGGCTACCGTGGCGGGCAGTGATCTGACCCTCTTCCTGCTGCTGGCTGCGGTGCTGCTCGGCTTTGGCTTTCTCATGGGCCGCGCCGTAAATGTCAATCGCTTCTCATTGCACGGCATGTATCGCGATCGTCTCATTCGCGCTTATCTTGGTGCTTCCAACCCCAGCCGCAAGCCCGATCCGTTCACGGGGTTTGCTACCAGTGACAACATCAAGATGCACGATCTGTGGCGAGCCCCCGCGCATCCGGGCGATATCGATAGCCGTCGCCCGCTGCACGTGATCAACACCACGCTCAACCTGGTGCGCGGATCCAAGCTGGCGTGGCAGGAGCGCAAGTCCGAGTCGTTCTCCATTACGCCGTTCTACTGCGGCAATTTCTACGAAGGCTACCGTCGATCCAGCGAGTATGGCGGGCCAAACGGCATCACGCTGGGCACGGCCATGGCCATTTCCGGCGCGGCTGCCAATCCGAACATGGGCTACCACTCATCGCCGCCCATCACGTTCCTGCTCGGCATCCTGAATGGCCGACTGGGCGCCTGGCTGGGCAATACGAATGTGCGCGGCCAGGAGGCGTATCGGCATCAGGGTCCACGCTGGGCCGTGCGACCGTTGTTTGCCGAATTGCTGGGCCTTACGTCCAGCCAAACCAAGTACGTGCAACTTTCGGACGGCGGGCACTTCGACAATCTGGGTCTCTACGAAATGGTGTTACGGCGCTGCCGCTTCATCGTGCAGTGTGATGCCGGCCGCGATCCTTCCGTCGGCTTCGAAGACCTGGGCAACGTCATTCGCAAGATTCGCATCGATTTTGGTGTGTCCATCGATTTCAATGACAAGATCACCATTGAGCCCAAGGCCGGCACGCGCGGTGCCGGCCTGTACTGCGCCATTGGCACCATCAACTACAGTGATGTCGATGGCCGCATGGCCTCGCCGGGCACGCTGATCTACATCAAGCCCACCGTCAATGTGGATGGCCCGTTGCCTTACGACGTGGTGAGTTATGCCAAGGACGGTGACTTCCCGCACGAGTCCACGGCCGACCAGTGGTTCGATGAGTCGCAGTTCGAGAGCTACCGCGCACTGGGCAGCCACGTGGTCGATCAGATCACGGCCAGTGCGGACCGCGACAATGGAAAGAGGGATCCGTGGTCGTTGGATGATTTTCTGCAAGCTGTGCAGCGCTACACCAAGCCTTCCAAACCGACAGCGCCAACCACAGCAACAGTCCGGCCTGTCCCCGAGGGCGTGAACTTCCCACTCCCCCTGCTGGAGCAATCATGAGCGTGCAGGAAGCGGAATTCGCCGGTACGCCGCGCTGGAAGCGCTGGGTGGCCTACGGCCTGATTCTGTTCGTGGCGCTGTCCATGGGCGGTGCACTGACAGTGCTGCGTCCACGCGCCGTGCCATTTGACTCGAATCCGGATCGCTTGCGCGCTAGCGATCTGGCCGAAGTCGCGGTCGATCTGTTCCAACCGATGGATGGCGGCGTTGCCCTGAGCGAAAACGAAATCAAGGGACGCAACACCTGGATGATCTGGACGGGTGGCAATGCCGATTTCTGGAACTGGCTGGCGCAATACGGATTTGGAACCAACGATTTACTGAAGACGCTCGACTCGCGCACTCGCCTGCGCCGCTTTCGTGCTGCCGGTCTCATCAACGAGCCGGGTTTCCGCGTCGCGGCGCAACCCGACACCTTTGGACTCTGGCTCGATGAACGCACGGCGCCGCCCGAGAATGTAGACGAGCGCGTGTACGGCCGCGCTTCGGGCATCGTAGGATTGCGCCTCTTCCGCAATCCGCGTTTCAACGCGCGCAAATGGGACGCGCAGCGCTACTACAACGACCCGAGCTACTACAACAACCCCAGGCTCGAGCGACCGTACATGGTGGGCATGTCATGCGGTTTCTGTCACGTGGGGCCGCATCCGCTGCGCCCGCCCGCCGACGTGGAGAATCCAGGCTGGGAAAACCTGTCCACCAATATTGGTGCCCAGTATTTCCGCACGTCGCAGGTGTTTGCCGCGGGCCTTGGTGAAGACAACCTGGTGTACCAGATCCTGCTGGCCATGGCCGATGGCACGCTCGACACGTCGTTCCTGGCGACCGACAACATCCTGAATCCGAGCAACATGAACGCCATCTTCGAGGTAGGCGGGCGTTTGGCCGCGGCCGAACAAAACGCCGCGGAGGAGATGGGTGATGCCACCATGTCGATACGCGGCCAGCAGCGTAGCATGCGCGTGCCGCACATCCTGAAAGATGGCGCTGACAATATCGGCATTCTGGGCGCACTGATCCGCGTGTACGTCAACATTGGCGAATTCCACGAGCAGTGGCTGAGCAACCACAACATCCTGGTGGGCGGCAAGGCGCAAACGCCCTTCCCCATTCGCGGCGCACAGCAGAAGTCGATTTACTGGCAATCCACGGAGAGCCGGGTCGAGAACCTGGCCGCATTCTTCCTGAAAGCAGCGGGCCCCATGCCGCTGCGCAGTGCGCCGGGCGGCAGTGCGCACGTGACCACGGATGGCGACGTGCTGTATCGAGGCAAAGTCGTATTTGCCGAGCATTGCGCGTCCTGTCACTCGAGCAAGCGGCCGCCCGCCGGCGTGGATCCCGAATCGGCTGCGGGCAGGTCGTGGTTCCGCACGGAGATTTTGAAGTCCGACTTCCAGCAGGGGAACTTCTACTCGGATGATCGGCGGCACGCAGTCAGCGAGATCCAGACCAACGCGTGCCGGGCGCTGGGCACCAATGCCAAACGTGGCCACGTGTGGGATAACTTCTCATCGGAGACATACAAGAACTCGCCGCCCTCGGGGCCCATCGAGATATACAACCCGTTCGATGGCAGCACGCGCAAGTTTCAGCCGCAGGGTGGCGGTCCCGGCTATTATCGCACGCCTTCGCTGGTCAGCATCTGGGCCACTGCGCCGTTCTTCCACAACAACAAGCTGGGCGAACACACGCATGATCCTTCCGTGGCCGGACGCATGCGCGCATTCAATAGCGCAGCAGAGCAGCTGCTGTGGCCTGAACGCAGGGGCAACCTCAACTCCATCATGCGCACCACGGCCGAGAGCTGGCTGCAGATCCCCACGCCCTACTTGCCCGGTTTCCTGCAGGGTCTGGCCGATGGTGGTGACTATCTGAGGATCGGGCCGGTGCCCGCGGGCACGCCCATCAAGCTGATCGCCAATCTGGACATGACGCTGGAAACACCAGAGCTCGATGCCGCCGATGCCGCCAAGCTCGGCCGGCTGGCCGGCCTGGGCCGCAAGATGAAGAACCGTCTGCTGCAGATTCAGCGGCAGAACCTGGACGCGCGGGCAAGCGCGGACGTACTGCGCCAACTGGTGCCTGATCTGCTGGCTCTCAGTAAGTGTCCCGACTTCATCGAGGACCGGGGCCACTATTTCGGCACCACAATGACCGACAGCGACAAGCGAGCACTCATCGAATACTTGAAGACATTGTAGGTAACGATGAGCCTGGAGCACGACGCAGCGCTGGCTAGCTCGGAGGATGAACCTCATCAATCGGCACCCGCTACTCGTCACGCCGACGAATTCGATTTCATTGTCGTAGGCAGCGGCGCGGGCGGCGGTCCACTCGCGGCCAATTTGGCCCGCAACGGCTACACGGTATTGCTGCTCGAGGCGGGCAGCGCCACGGAGAACGCGCACTACTCCGTGCCCGGCTTTCATGGCCTGGCCACGGAAGATCCTGAGTTGCGCTGGGATTACTTCGTCAAACACTACGAAGAATTCAGACTGCGCGTACTCGACACCAAATACACCAAGGAACAGGATGGCGTGTTGTACCCGCGCGCGGGTACACTGGGCGGCTGCACTGCGCACAATGCCATGATCACGCTGGTGCCCCACGACAGTGACTGGGATCACATGGCAAACCTTACCGGTGATCCGTCCTGGCTGGCCGCCAACATGCACCGTTATTTCGAGCGGTTGGAAAACTGCGGCTACGTGAGCGCACCGGGCACGCAGCCGCGTACCGCGTGGCTGCGCCTGATCGACCGGTTGCGACGGGTGGCTGCGTTGCCGCCTTCACCCGCCAATCCCAGCGGCCACGGCTATCAGGGTTGGCTCAACACGAGCCTGGCCGATCCTGAACTCGCCTTGCCCGACAAAGATCTGCTGAAGCTCTTCTGGAAAGCCATTCGGCGCGCCGTGGCGCGTGGCATCGAGCTGACGCCCCTTAAGCTGCTGCGCGTACTGCTCACGCGCGGCGTGCAGCACTTCGACCCCAACGACCAGCGCGAGAAGCGCAGTCCGGAAGGCCTCTACTTCACACCCCTGGCCACCCGTCAGGGCAAGCGCAACGGCGCACGGGAATACATCCGGCAAATCGAGAAGGAATTCCCGGCCCAGCTCACGGTGCGCACCCAGTGTTTGGTCACGCGCGTGCTGTTCGATGGCGCAGCACCGCCCCGCGCTCTGGGTGTCGAGTATCTGGAGGGTGAACACCTCTATCGGGCCGACCCGCAGTTCGATGCCAATGCGCGCTTCATGCGCATGACGGCATTTGCGCGTCACGATGTCGTGCTGGCCGCGGGCGCCTACAACAGCCCACAACTGTTGATGCTATCCGGTATCGGACCGCGCGAAGAACTGCAGCGCCACGGCATCCCCGTGCGCGTGGATTTGCCCGGCGTCGGCCGCAACCTGCAGGATCGTTACGAAGTCGGCGTGGTCACCGAGATGGCGCGCGATTTCGTGTTGCTCGGCCAGAACACGTTTGCGCCACCCGTGGGCGCCACACCCGAGCGCGCCTGGGCAGAGTGGCTGAAAGGCAAAGGCCTGTACACGTCCAACGGCGCCGTTATCGGGATTTCGCTGCGCTCATCACGCCAACAGGAGGATCCCGATCTCTTCATCATTGGCTTGCCTGGCCATTTCCGCGGCTATTACCCGGGCTACTCGAAGGATCTGCTCAACAAGCGCAACCGCTTCACCTGGGCCGTGCTCAAGGCGCATACCAGAAATTCGGGCGGACGGGTCACGCTCCGCTCCAGCAATCCGCGTGACGTGCCCGAAATTGTCTTCCACTATTTCGAGGAAGGCACCGCGGGCGCCGCCGAAGATCTGGAAGCAGTCGTGGAGGGCGTGCTGTTCGCGCGCAGCATCATGAAGACGACCAGTACCATGGTGCGCAGTGAGCTGGTGCCCGGGCCCAACGTGCGCACACGCGAGCAAATCCGTGACTTCATCCGCAAAGAAGCCTGGGGCCACCACGCATCCTGCAGCAACCGCATGGGCCCGCGCACCGATCCGTTTGCCGTGGTGGACAGCCGGTTCCGCGTGCATGGCGTGCGCGGCCTGCGCGTGGTGGATGCATCCGTTTTCCCGCGTATCCCCGGCTTCTTCATCGTGACCGCGGTCTACATGATTTCAGAGAAAGCCAGCGATGTCCTGCTCAAAGACGCGGCATTGCAGAGGGCGCTCAAGCTTGTTGTGCGTGGAGAGACGACCGTCAACAGATAACAAATGAGGCCATAGGATTAGGGTGAGGCGGAGGGCCGTAGGGATTGTTGCAACCGGCGGCTCCGCTTACGTCGAGCCAAGTTGCACGGGCAGCAACGAGTCCCTACCACCCTTACCCTATCCTATGGCATCAATCTGTTCCTTCCTTACCGTGCGTCGTTCTTTCGACCCGCATTGAGATTATCCCAGTTCAACAATGTGTTGAAGACCAGGAAATAGCTGCCAATGGTCTCGCCGCGCCACATGGGGTTGTTGGCAAAGAGCACGACGTGTCCGCGTTCGAGTGGTGCGTCGATCACTACGGGTCGTTGGGCTATGTCGCCGCCGCCATCCAGCAGGCCGGAGACCAGCAGATCGCGCTGATCGCTGAAACGCAGTACCACGCGCGGGCGCTGCTGGGGCGGGATCACGTTGAGCGGATTGCGCAGCTG
>JBOHRF010000328.1:0-5994 GCA_050732575.1 Longimicrobiales bacterium | reverse complement strand
CAGTACTCGATGCCGTAGGTCAGCGCGTACGGATCACCTTCCAGGTCGAAGAACAGGTCGCCCTGTGACGGCGTGGGTAGAGCGGCGAGGCCCTGGTTCTGTTCGATGGGGAGGAGCAGCTCGTGTTTGGGGGCGTTGGCGCGACGGCGATTTGTGGCGGGCCGCTGCTCGTCGTCGGCTTTCTCGATGGCTCGCAGCGTTACGCATGAGCTTGCGATCACACAGGTAGCGACTGGTATTATCAAAGCTACCACAGACTGCACCGGCGTTTGTACTGGAAGTTGTGGCCTGCGCGACACACTATCCGGCAACAAATTTCCCTGTTTCTCAATCCGCTTGCCCTGGAACGACAGGTCAGGTCATCATCAGGGCATACGCGGTATCCCGATTCAGCAGGCAGAGGCTCCGAAAGGAGTGGTCGATGCGGATCAACGCCAGCAGGATCGGCAAGGCAATCAACGGCGCGCCGCGGTCTGGCGTCAGGACTGGCCTGCTGCTGGTCCTGAGCATGGCAGCCTGTGATGCGGATCGAACGACGCGACCTGATGGGCTGACCCCGAACGAAAATTTCGGTGCCGCAACGAACGGAGTGGGCGCGACCTCTAGCATCTGCCCGACATGCGCATTCGGCCCACAACTTTACACGCGCGCGAAAGGGCAACCCGAAACCCATACGCACACGTTTCCCGGCGACCCTGCCGGCGCCTACATCATCGAGATCGACGACTTCGGTGACCAGGGCGCAAATGCGCTGGTTGTGCTCAACGGGCAGGGCCTGAGTCCGCCATCGCGCTACACTCGCAAAGCAGTCTCACTGAAAGCGAACAATGACCTGCGAGTCACGTTGACCGGCAAGCCGGGATCCCGGCTGAAAGTCCGCGTGTTTCAGGAAGTGCATAGTGTGACGGTTACGCCGCATCTGAGCTACACCAGGATGCCGGCCAGGCAACAATTCACGGCCGTGGCGCGAGATGCGAACGGCGTCGTGATTCCGAGGCAGACGTTCGAATGGAGGTCATCGGATCTCACCATCGCGACGATCGATACCAATACCGGGCTGGCCACGACCACGGGTTCCAAACTCGATGGCGTAAAATGGCAATACAAGACCATCAGCACAGGTGAGGGCACGAGCCAAATTGTTGCGCGTGCGACCGGGACGTCGGTAGAGGGCTCTGTGCCGTGGAAGATTTCTCCCGGGTTCGTTTACATCACGTATCGGGCGGCGCTGCCGCTCAATTCAGCCAACAGGAGCCAGCGCAAGGATCCCGAAGCCCTGCGTTATGATGAGGCGCGGCTGCGCACGATGGCGGACCGTTGCGACGTCGAAAAAGACAATGAAGAATGGTGGCCCTGGACCGGAAATTCTGAGAGACTCTTCTCGCAATGTTTCCCGGTTCTGAAGCGCTCCAATCTGTCGCGCAGACCGGGTCCATTTGGTGGATACATCTTCTCCGACGCTTCCAACATAGGACTCTATGGGCGTTATTGCGGCGCCGGCCATCCTGACCAGGATTTCTTCCACGATTTTGCCAATGTCGGAAACTACGAACCGCGGGACCCGATTGATGCTGTATGCATGGAGCACGATGCCCAGAAGGACAATCACGAGCTGAGCACCAGTAACGCGGTCGACATCGTCCTCGCCACGTGCATTGTGCGCTACGGTATCGAGTCGGAAGAGTTGTACGAAGATGGTGTACGTATCCAGCGCGGGAGCGCGCGCTGGACGGCCTTCTGGGATGCCTGGCCGGCCATGGCCGAAACGCGCCGCCACTATCTGATCGATACCAGCGCGAGCTGTCAGAATGGCCCTATCTACGACAAATTCCTCTCGGATCGGGGTCTGTCGATGCCATAGCGCCAACAGCAACGAGCCCGGCACGCGCGTCAACGCGGGCGCCGGGCAGTCGTTCTCGAATCTCCGAAGGTATTCAGGGAGTCTGACGGCGAGGTCGTGCTCAGGACCGTACCGCACTGAAGCTGCCCACCAGGTTGACCACGCCCGTGGAGAGCACCAGCCGGATGGTAATCTGACCTGATATGGAATTGCCGGACCGGGTCCCGGTGTTGTGGATGTCCGGCGTGCTGATGTCGAAGGTCACGGAATTGCCGTTGATCTGGCCGTTCGCGATCACGTCGCTGCCCAGGTCTTCAACGATCGGGGCCACTCCGGGTGCGCTGCAGCGGAATGTGCCGCCGAGCGTGGTGCCGGAGAATGTCGAGCCGGACTGGGTCAGGTTTATCGTCACGCCGGTAATGCTGCAGTTGATACTGCCCGCCACGATGTTCGACGCGTTGTAGGACCAGCGTCCCGATATGGTTGTATCGACGTCCGTCGCGGAGTCGGAGCAACCCGACAGCAACATTGTCAGTGCCAGCACACTGCACCATTGATATTTCACGACGCCCTCCCTCTCAGTTGGATGTTGGCGGCAACACGTCAGGACATCACGGCGAGTACGCCGCGGTAACCATGAACGTGTAGCCGTTCCAGAACGAATCGTTGGTGAAAAACGACACCAGCAATCCGCTCGTGGTGTCGCCGGCCAGACAGGCGTCCAGGAAAGAGCCATCGGCATCCTTGCCGATCACCCAGATGACTCCGGTTGGACTGCGCAGGAAGCAGCCTATGACAGCGCGGTTTGCCCGCACGCCGGGCAACGTCACGCTGGCGCTGTAGCCCCCCGAGGTCGACGCCGTGATGACCTGCGTCGCGGAAACGATGCTTATCCCGGGAGGGCCTTGTGGTCCCTGCGGGCCTTGAGGTCCCTGCGTCCCCGTCGGCCCTACGGGTCCGGCCGGACCTTCGGGGCCCATCGGACCCTCGCACGCGACCACGAGCGCGCATAGCAGCAACAAACTCTTGCGCATCTTCACGCCTCTCCGACTTTGGTTGATGGACTGTCTGCTCACGCCGGTATGTTACGAATGGGGTCTGACAACGAGGTTTATATATGAGCAAGCCAACCAAGCTTCAGCGCCATCTCGACCTGATCGCCTATCTGGTGGGTCGTCGCTTGCCTGTTGAGGTGGATGAGTTGATGCAGAAGGTCCCGGCCTATTCGGCCAAGTGGAACACGGGTAGCGAGACCGACCGGGCCAGCGCGCGGCGCACATTCGAGCGCGACAAGGACGAGCTGCGTCAGGCCGGCATCCCCATACGCACGGTTCCCTTCACTGTGAGCTACGGTGCGGAGCAGCGTGAGGGATATGCCATCGACCGGCGCGACTTCTACCTGCCCTACGTGAAGCTGGTTCAGCGCGCGCCGCGCAAAGCGTCGTATTCCGAGCGCAATCGCGTGGACACCGTGGAGTTGCGCGAGCAGGATGCGGGGCTCGCCATGGATGCGCTGGAACGGATTGCCCGCGTGCCATCGTTTCCGCTGGAGTTCGCGGCGCGCTCAGCCTTTCGCAAGCTTGCCTTCGACATCGATCCCGCCGCGTTCGCGCGGGCCGATCATGTCCTTATGCTGGAACCTCCGGGCGGCTCCGAGCTGAGCGAGACGCTGCGCCTGGTGTCCGATGCGCTGCTGGCCCGCAAGCGCGTGCGCTTCCGCTATCAGGGCATTCACCGCGACGAAGCGACACAACGTGAAGTGGCGGGTTACGGTCTGCTCTTCCAGCGCGGACATTGGTACCTGATCGGCCACGACCAGATGCGTGACGATGTGCGCGTGTTCCGGGTGGGGCGCATGTCCGAGGTTGCGGCCAATGAGCGTTCGCCCAACTCGCCCGACTACCAGGTTCCGGCCGATTTCAAGGTGGACGATTACGTGGGCCGCCAGGCCTGGGAGCTGGGTGAGGCGGAAGAAACGATGCACGTGCGCGTCCGGTTCCGATTTCCGCACAGCCTCTGGGCCGAGCGCAATGCGTATGGCACACTCGAGCAGCAGCAGGATGATGGATCGACCGTGCGACGCTTCGAGGTGCTGCAGGTCAATCCGTTTTTGCGCTGGGTGCTGAGCCTGCAGGGTGACGCCGAGATCCTGGAGCCGGCCGAGCTCGCGGCCCAGCTGCGGCACATGGCCAGCGTCATTGCGCACGCGCACGAGGTTCCGGATGTCTGAGCCATCGTCGGCGCAACTGGCCCGACTGCTGTACATCCTGCCCGTCGCGGCGCGGGCGGATGGCGTGTCGCTGGTGGAGCTGGCCCGCGCGCTGGGCGAGGACACGCGCACGGTGGTACACGAGCTGGAGCAGGCCATGACCCGCGCGTTCTACCACCCGGCCGGCTCCGTCGATGCCTTTACCATCACCATCGAACAGGAGCGAGTGCGGGTGCACGCGCCCGCCGAGTTCCAGCGACCGGCGCGGCTCAACGTGCGTGAAGCGCTGGCCCTGGGCCTCGGCCTGCGCGCCCTCGCCGCGGAAGCAGACGGGCCGCGGCGCGCTGCGTTACTGGCCCTGGCGCAGCGGCTCGAGCGCGAGTTGCAAGCGCCGGAACACCCGCTGCAACCACACGCACGAGCGCAGCCGGAGATCCCGGTGGAGCCGGACCAGCAGGCGCCCCCGCTGCACGTGGAACTGGAGCCGGATGATCATGTGGGCACATTGGCTGACGCGATCAGCCAGCAGCGCATCTGCACCATCGAATACCTGAAGCCGCTCGCGCGCAGCAGCGCGACGCGCCGCGTTGCACCGCTGCTCCTGGTTTATGACCGCGGACTCTGGTACCTGGACGCTCACGATCAGGATCAAAGCGAGCCGCGGCTGTTCCGGCTGGACCGCGTGCTGAACGTGCGCGTCGAGTCGGAGCAATTCGACCGGTCCGGTCTGACCGCGAGCGCGGACGTGCTCAGAACGCGCGGCTTTGCCTTTCATGGTGATGAGGCGGAACAAGTGCGCGTCCGCTATTCACCGCGTATTGCGCGCTGGCTGGCGGAAATCGTGGCTGCCGAATTCGAGAGTGACGGCGCGCTGATCCTCACGCATCACGTGGCCGACCTGGACTGGCTGGTACGCCACGTCCTGCAACACGGCGAGGACGCAGAAGTGCTGACGCCCCGCGCTGCGCGCGAGCATGTACGCGACAGTGCACGCGCGTTGGCGCAGTAGTTTTGTCATATCGGCCTCAAGCGGGCGCGGCTCAGTCGTTGTTTTTGTTCGTGGATATTTCCTTTGTGGGATCCTGGAGAAGGCGTTTGGCGCTCAGTTGTTGCGGTTGCTGCGGGACGTATGGGTGGGCGTGCACGTTCACGCAAGAAAAACGGCAGCAGCGCGCGCGAATGGAGTCAGGGGCGGCCGTCCGCACAAGGCGCCAGCTAATTCTGCCGCGTTGAATAGCGGTGCGAACTGCACCCCACGGACGATTGTCGTACAGATGGGGCCTGAATCACGGCGCCTGGAGCTGGCAGATCAGCCCCGACCCGTAGATCGAACCCACTGGGGTCGGATTTACCTCTCGTAGCGATGCGATTGTTGCCCCAGTCCCGGAATGGTCGCTGCCGGGGCACGGTTGACGTAGCGCCCGCCCACATCCACGTGCGGAAAGCTGGAGCCTGGGCCAGAATCGAGCTGCCAACCAGTGAGCGCGGCGCGCGGATCAGCGCGATTCTCAGGATGAACACCGCCGATGTGGTTCGGGCCGTGCGCATCATGGAAGCAAACGTCGAAGCACTGAATAATGCCTGGGAGACGTACCATGGCGACGAAAACACTGAGTGAAGCGGAAATTCGGGCGCAGATCCCGTCGGCGCGCGCGCGAGCGCGTCGGGATCGGCGCCAGCTGTGGTGGCCTGAGTCGGTCAGTTTCAATTCGAACGATCGAGCGCTCGAAATTGGTCTTCGAAGTCAGGTTTCGATCCACCTGTGTCTCAAGCTGTTCCCCGAACTTCGGCGGGCCACAACCGCCCAGCTGAAGCAAGTTGAGCTGGCGGGCGAGGCCCTGCGCTGGGACGAGCTGGACGTGGATTGCTATCAGCTAGCCAACCGAGTTGCGCACGCGTGGTGGCTGGCCAACAATGGCATTCGTGCTGCTGCTGTATCAGGACG
>JBOHRF010000327.1:0-6031 GCA_050732575.1 Longimicrobiales bacterium | reverse complement strand
ATGGGCTTCGTCGCGGCTGCCTGTTGTGTGCTCACGCCCGCGTTGCTGATGTCTTCCTCCAAGGCGCGCCCGGCCAACTCCTGGAGCGTGCAGATAGCGCACGAGCTGGCCAGCGCGGTCACTCGCCCGGCGCCATCGGGTATTCGCAAGAACGAGTTCTACTTCACGCGCGCCATCTATTCCAGTGGCGGCATGCGCGGTTTCGGCCGGCGCCGCGGCGGATCATGGGACACCGACTATCCCAAGGCCGACAACCAGTTCCTGAGCGTGCTGGGTCGGCTGGCGCGTGAGCTCGACTCGAATCCCAACGATCACGCCATGGAGCTCGATGATCCAGAGCTGCGCAAGTTTCCATTCGTGTATGCCGTAGAAGTCGGCTACATGGGACTGAGCGATCGGGAAGTGACAAGCTTACGGGACTTCCTTCTGGCCGGCGGCTTCCTGATCGTCGACGATTTTTGGGGCACGTACGAATGGGCCAACTTCGAGGAGAACATCCGGCGCGTGCTGCCCGAATACGACATTGTCGATTTGCCCATGTCACACCCCATCTTTCACGCGTACTACCAGATCGAGAAGGTGTTGCAGGTCCCGAGTATCAGTCGTGGTTGCGGCGGTGGCCCCTACTACGAGCGGGACGGCTATGTTCCGGCGGTGAAGGCCATCTTCAACGAGCGCGGCCGTATGCTCGTGTTGATCAGCTGGAATTCCGACCTGGGTGATGCCTGGGAATGGATGGAGCAGGCCTGCTATCCACTTCAGATGTCGACCTACGCGTATCAGATTGCGGTCAACACCATTGTATATGCCATGAGTCATTGAATTCACTCGAGCCTTGATGTGAGCGATTGATGCAGGCGTTTCTGGAAGGGCTTTTCCAGGCATTATTCAAGTACCGGCCACTCATCTTCGAGCGCGGCGATTTCACGTTTGCCAGCTCGTGGCCGATCTGGATTCTGGTGGGCGGTGGTCTTGTTGTGGCGGCTCCCGTCATCTGGATGTACACACGTGCGCGTGGGCGCTCGGGTCTGCGTGACCGCATTCTGATGAGCGTGGCGCGCGTGGCCATCTTTGCGCTGGTCGCCTTTTGCCTGCTCAAGCCCACGCTGCTGGTCAAACGTGCGGTGCCGCAGCAGAGCTATGTGGCCGTCCTGCTCGATGACTCGCGCAGCATGCGCATTGCCGATGACGAAAAGCGGCCCCGCACCCAGTTCATTGCCGAGTCGTTCGGCGTCACCGGTCCGCTGGCCAAATCACTGAGCAATCGCTTCAAGCTCCGCTATTTCCGCTTCTCCTCTGATCTGGATCGCATTGCGGGCGTGCAGGATCTCTCGTTTGCCGGCACCAAAACCCGGCTGGGTGACGCGCTGGACCAGGTCCGGCAGGAGATGTCCGGTGTGCCTCTGGCCGGCGTGGTCGTCGTATCTGATGGCGCGGACAACGCGCCCAACCCGTTTGGCCCGCAGCTGTTGCCCATGAAGGCTTCGGGCGTGCCCGTCTACACGGTGGGCGTGGGCCGCGAAAAATTCGACAAGGACATCCAGATCAATCGCGTGGAAACGCCGGCCACGGTATTGAAGGGCAGCTCACTGGTAGTCGATGCCGTGATCACACAGCACGGCTACTCCGGCCAGAAAGCCCGTCTGGACGTCGAAGATGGCGGTCGCATCGTGGAGCGTCAGGAGTTCACACTGCCGTCCGATGGAGAAGCGGCCACCGTGCGCGTGAAATTCACGGCCAACGAGCCGGGTGCGCGCAAGTTCCGCTTCCATGTGACGCCCATGCAGGGCGAGGTCATCGCCAACAACAACGATCAGGAAGCCATCATCGATGTAGAGAACCGCAGGGAGAAGATCCTCTACTTCGAGGGCGAGCCGCGCTGGGAGCTCAAGTACATCCATTTGGCGACCCAGGACGATCCGAACATCCAAGTCGTTTCGTTGACGCGCACGGCGGAAAACAAATACTCGCGCCGTCAGGTCGATTCACCGGAAGAGCTGGCCGCCGCGTTCCCCCAGAAGCGCGACGAATTGTTTGCTTACCGCGGTCTCATCCTGGGTAGTGTTGAAGCCAGCTTCTTCACGCACGATCAGCTGCAGATGATCGCGGACTTCGTGAACAAGCGCGGTGGTGGCTTGCTGGTCCTGGGCGGACGTCACTCGTTCTCCGAGGGCGGTTACGCCGGTACTCCGGTAGCCGAAGTGTTGCCCGTGCTGCTGGAAGGCAACGTCACCAATCGCGAGTATTTTGGCGAATTCAAGGTCAAGCCCACGCGTGCGGGATTGACGCACGCAGCAACACAGCTGGCCAAGACCGAGCGTGAATCCGAAGAGCGCTACAAGTCGTTGCCGGCCCTGAGTGCCGCGAATGTAGTGACCAAAGCCAAGCCCGGCGCCACTACGCTGCTGTCGGGATCGGCCACCAGTGGTGCCGGTGAGCAGGTCATTCTGGCTTACCAGCGTTACGGCCGTGGCATCTCCATCGCGTTGCCGGTTCAGGATTCCTGGCTCTGGCAGATGCACGCCGACATGACGCTGGAGGATCTCACCCATGAGACGTTCTGGCGGCAGCTCACGCGCTGGCTCGTGCATGATGTGCCCATGCCCATTCAGGCCGCGCTTTCCTCCGACCGCGTCGAGCCGGGTGAGCGGCTGGTACTCACCGCCGATGTGGCCGACAGCAGTTTCATGCAGGTCAATGATGGACAGGTAACGGCGCGCGTCACTACGCCATCCGGTGATCTGGTGGAAGTGCCCATGGAATGGACGGGCGCGCGCGATGGTGAATACCGCGCCAGCATGGCACTGCGCGAGACGGGCATGCACCAGGTCCGCATCGAAGCACGGCGCGGCGACCACACGCTGGGCGCCGATGTGGTGCACGTAAATGCTGGACCGTCCAGCGCAGAATTCTTCGATGCCCACCTCAACGCCACCACGCTCAAGCGCGTGGCCGAAGAGACCGGTGGTCGTTACTACACACCGGCCAACGTGGCCACGCTGGCCGATGACATCAGCTACACCGGCCGCGGCGATACCGTGACCGAGCGCATGGACCTCTGGGATATGCCCATCATTTTCATCCTGCTCTTCTTGCTCATTGCCTTCGAATGGGTGTTCCGGCGGGTCAGGGGGCTGGCATGAACAGCGGGCGAGTCGGGCGTGACGGGCGTGACGGGCGTGACGGGGGGCGGGTCACGCGTTACGCGTCATGTGTCGCTCTGGCATGCGCGCTAATGTGGGCCGGTCCGGCGACTGCGCAGCAGTCGCACCTGCTGATCATCACGGGATCGGCGGGCACGCCCACCCACAGCCAGCAGTTCCATGAATGGTCCACGAAGTTGATGTTGGCGGCGACTACCAAACACGGCATGGCCGCCAGCAACGTCGTGTACCTGAGTGAGAAGCCGGAATTGGGTGGCGGCAACGCCGGTCGCTCCACGCGCGAGGCGGTGGAAAAGGCGTTTACCGATCTGGTTGCGCGCTCTTCGCCGAGTGATGCCGTGCTGATCGTGCTGATTGGCCATGGCAGTGCCGAAGGCGGCGAGGCGCGGTTCAACCTGCCCGGCCCGGATTTGAACGCCAAAGATTATCAGCGCCTGCTCGAGAAGCTGCCCGGTCGCAAAATTGGTTTTGTGAATACGGCCAGTGCCAGCGGCGCGTTCCTGCCCGTGCTCACCGGGGCGGGCCGCGTGGTCGTGACCGCCACGCGTTCGGGCATGGAGCGCAACGAAACGGTATTTGCCAACCATTTCGTTGCCGCTTACACCGGTGATGGCGCCGATACTGACAAAGACAACAAGGTGTCGCTGCTGGAGGCATACAATTACGCGGCGCGTGAAGTGGAGCGTTGGTACAACGAGCAGAATCGGTTGCTCACCGAACACGCGCAGCTGGATGACGATGGCGATGGCAAAGGTGTGAGCAAGCCGGACGGGCGCCAGGGCGATGGGCTGGTGGCGCGCGCGCATTGGCTGGCGGGCGCGCCCGCTGCCGTGGCCAGCAATCCGGAGTTGCGCGCGCTGTATGACGAAAAGAAACAGCTCGAGGAGAAGGTGGCCACACTGCGCACCATGAAAGCCAGTATGGAGCCGGCCCTCTACGAGCGTGAGCTGGAGAAACTGCTGGTCGAGCTGGCTGAAAAGAGCCAGCGCATCCGGCAGCTGGAGGCACGCAAATGAAGCGCAACGCTCACGCTTTCGCTTTCGTTTTCGCTTTTGCTTTCGGTTTGGGTGTTGGCTTGACGGCCTGCAGCGCTCAGATCGAAGATGCGCGCACCGCCTACCGCACGGGCAAGTACGATGATGCCATTGCCATCTACCGGCGTATTGCAGAGCGCGAGCCAAACAACGTTGACGCCTGGAAAGGATGGGCGCGCTCGCTGGCGCAGGTCGGCAAATACACCGATGCCGAACAGGCGCTGCAGCGGGCACCCGCATCGGTGAGCGCCGCACTGGCAAAAACGTTGGGTGATGTGCTCCTTCAGCAGGGCAAAGCAACCGAAGCCGAAGTAGCGTATCGAAGCGCCGTGCAACAGCGCGCCGCTGATAGCCTGAGCGCGCGTCTCAGTCTGGCCGTTCTGGGCTTCGAGCGTGGCCAGCACGGCTCCGCACTCGATGCATTCGACACTTTCATCGACGTGTACAACGGTGGGCGCACGCTCAGCTCGGAAGAGCTGGTGGCGGTCGGTACAGCCGTCCGTTATCTGGGCGTGCGCGACTATCAGCTCTTCCAGGATGCAGTCAAGGCGTACGGTGAGGCGTTAACCCGCGATCGCACCAATGAAGAAGCAAAGCTGTCCACAGGCGAGTTGTTCCTGGCCAAATACCAGAGTGGCGAAGCGCAAAAGGACTTTGAAGAGATCCTGAGCGAGAACCCGAACAATCCGCGCGCGCTGTTGGGCCTGGCCCGCGCGCTCGAATTCGATGGCTCGCCGGAAGCGCCCGCACTGGCGCAGAAAGCGCTGGCCGTAAATCCCAATCTGGTGGGTGCGCACGTGCTGCTGGCGCGCGCCGGACTCGGCATCGAGAACTCCAATGCCAGCCTCGAGTCCGCACAGGCTGCGCTGAAGATCAATCCCAACTCATTGGAGGCGCTCACGGCGCTGGCGGCTGCGCAATTCTTCGGTGAAGACCGTGCGGGCTTCGAGTCCACACGCGCAAAGATTCTGCAGCTCAATCCCAAGTGCGCCGAGCTGTACGCCACCCTGGCCGATCTGAGCGTGCAAAACCGGCGCTACGCGCAGGCTGTCGATTTTGCGCGTCAGGCCGTAGCGCTGGACAGCACGTGGTGGCGCGCGCACGGCATTCTGGGCATCAACCTGATGCGACTCGGCCAGATTGCCGAGGGCAGGAAGAGTCTGGAAACCGCGTTCCGCGGCGATCCCCACAATCCGTGGTTCAAGAACACGCTGGACCTGCTCGATACCATGGGGCGTTTCCGCGAAGTCGAGCTGGGCCGCTTCCGCATTGCGGCCGATCCGCGCGAAATCGATCTGCTGGTGCCCTACGTCTCGGAATTGGCCGATGAGGCGTACCAGAAACTGAGTGCACGTTATCAAATGCAGCTGGATGGACCCGTGCGCATCGAGTTCTTCTTCAGTCACGCCGACTTTTCCGTGCGCACCGTGGGACTGGCCGGCCTGGGCGCGCTGGGCGCCGCCTTCGGCAATGTGCTGGTGCTCGATTCACCGTCCGCACGTGAAGCCGGCACATTCAACTGGGGCACTACGCTGTGGCATGAGCTGGCGCACGCGTTCCACCTGGCGCTGTCCGATCATCGCGTGCCGCGCTGGCTGACCGAAGGATTGGCCGTGTTGGAAGAGCGCCGCGCCAAACCGGGCTGGGGTGATGACGTGCAGCCCGGCTTCATTGCCGCCTACAAACAGGAAAAACTGCTGCCCGTCTCTCAGCTGAGTAAGGGATTCGTGCGGCCCGCGTATCCCGAGCAAATCGGCTTTTCCTATTACCAGGCATCCCTGGTGGCCGAGCTGATCGAGCGCGATCACGGCTTCCCCGCCATCCTCAACATGT
>JBOHRF010000326.1:0-6046 GCA_050732575.1 Longimicrobiales bacterium | reverse complement strand
CAGCAATGATGTGGTGGTCAATGATGTCTTCGTGCCGGCGGCGCGGTCTTTCCCGCTGGGGCCCGGCTTCGAGCCCACCACACATTACCGCGGTCCGTTGTATCGCTTCCCGGGTTTCGGCATCACCATCGTTTCGGTCGCTCCCGTGATGCTGGCCATTGCGCGCGGCGCCATCAACGAGCTGCGTGATCTGGCCATGCGCAAAACACCGTTCGGATCGATGAAGCCGCTGGCCGAGCGCACCACGGTCCAGTCCACGCTGGCTCGCGCAGAGGCGCTGCTGCGCTCGGCGCGCTTGCTGTTTTACCAGACCCTAACGGATACATGGCTACACACCCTGAACGTTGGGTCGGCAACACTGGAGCAGCGGGCCGACCTGTTACTGGCCGGCGTACACGCAGTGAAAAACGCGGTAGAAGTGACCGACCTCATGCACAGCCTGGCCGGCACAAGCGCGATCTACCAGAAGAGCAGGCTGGAGCGCCATTTCCGGGATGCGCACACGTTGCGTCACCACGGCTTCGTTTCCGAAAGCAAGATCGAAACGGTTGAGTCAGATATTTCTGGGCCGGCCGCCCGAATTCGTAATGATAGCATTCTAATCGTGCGCTGTCGCGCACGGGCGCGCGGACGTTCGTCCGCGGGCGCACATTGGTGGGCGCGCTACGCTTTGCTCGCGGGCGCGCCTTCGGCGTAGCGGGAACGTCGGGTCGTGGTTCCCGTACACGCGAGTACACTTTCTCCGCGCCACGATCGCCTTTCGCTGCCCGGTAATCGCCCGTCCCCTGCGGCAGGCTATAACTTCCTCAGTAGAGCCTGGATCCGCAGGGTCACGAGTTGCTATCGTCAAACTGGAAATCAAGGACGATATGGCAGTCCAGAAAACATCTCCATTATCGCCTTTCAAATCTCCTCATCCCCTTCTAAGATGTGAAGCTGTGCCGGCAACGCGGCAAGTCCGGCGATTCGGATCCGCAGCTGCTAAGCGATTCTCGGCTCGGGCGGCGGTGATACTGGTCGCGTTGGTGTTGGCGATACGCCCCACCCAGGCTCAGACAGCGACAACCATGGTAGGCGTGCAGGACATTAGCTGGTCGTCCGATGGCCAGAAGCTGTTCTTCTCGGCCATGCGCGTGAAACCGGGTTACTCCGACTACTCCCCTGACAAATGGGCGATATAACGGTACGACCTGCAGGCGCGCACGCTCACGCGCGTGGCAGCCGCAGCGTGCTCGGCTGCGGCGTCACCGCGCGAGGCGCGTATTGTGGTGGGCAGACTGGTCAACGGGAACCGCGACCTGTTTGTGCTTGATGAAGACGGCCGCGTATTCAGTCGCGTGACCACGGACACAGCGGAGGATTTCGGACCGGACTGGTCGCCCGACGGCCGGCAGATCGCATTCACCAGCAAGCGCGACGGTCATGCGGAGGTTTACGTAGCGAATCGCGATGGGTCGGCCCAGCGACGGCTGACGCACGGGACCGCACACCGCTCGCACAACCCCAGTTGGTCACGCGATGGCCGGTCGCTCGCGTAAGCGCGCCCGTGGTCGTTCGTCCGGACGACAGTTGCTTTTCGGATGTTTTGACTCATCCAGACATTATCAGGGCGTGATGAATGGGCTGGCTCATAGCTGAGCCGATCGAGAATAGCAAGAAAGCAACTGTCGTCCGCAGGGTTCACCGCACCTCCACCGTTAACCCACTAGGCACGCGCGCCGGCGTGATTGCGCTCAGGTTCCTGGCCGCTGGGTCGGTCAGCGCCCTGAGGAACGCAACCAGGTCACTCTTCTCGGTATCCGAGAGATTGAGCGGCGTTCGCAGTCGGCCATCCAGATTGGCCAACACGGCCTGCGTGGTGGCCGCATCGCCATGGTGCTGCGCGCGCATCGCCGGCGGCAGCTGCGTTAGGTCGTACGTGCGCTGCGCGAGCGGCACGTTGTCGTAGTGAAGCACCACGGCTTCCAGCGTTGGGTAGGCGCCGCTGTGCATGTACGGCGCGGTCAGCTCCACGTTGCGCAGGGGCGCGACGCGGAACGCGAATCGATAGTGCGTGTTCTGTTGCACCTCGCCGCGTCCCAGGTCGAGCGGTGGTTGCATTTTGATGCCGGGCCCAATCTGGGGCGCGCCCACGTTGGCAAAGCCCTGTCCGCCCAGGAACGGGCCGTTGTGACAGTTGGAGCACCGGGCCTGGCCGAAGAATAGCGTGGCACCGCGCTTCTGTTGCGCGGTCAGGGCACCGTTGTCGCGGTCGAGATAACGATCGAACGGTGAACGCGTCATGGTGAACGCCTCACGTTGGAACGCGTTCAACGCATGCGCCGCGTCAATGAAGTTGAACGTTGGCTTGCCCGGGAACGCGGCGCTGAACATGGCGACGTATTCGGGAATGGCCAGCAGTCGCAGCATGACGGCATCCCAGATGGCCGATGTCTGCGCGTCCGTGAACTGCGCCAGCTCGTTGGGCTGGCCGAACACGTCCCGATCCCCCGGATTGCCCCGCATTTCCGTGCGATTCAGCACGGGCAGCAACGCCTGCGCAATCAGCGCGCTGGGCAGTTGTGGCAGCGGCGTGCCTGTTTCATTGATGAAATTTCCCTGCCTGCCCGCCAGCCGGCCATCCCAGAACATGTAGAAGAGGCCGATTCCGGAGTTGAGCAGTGATGGCGACTGCCGTGGCACGAACGTGCGGCCCATGCCGAGCGTGCGTGACGCGCCCATCCCGCTGCCACCCGTGCCTACGGCCAGTGACAGTCCGTCACCCAGACTGGTTGATGGATGATGACATGTCGAGCAGGCAATGTCTTTGTTGCCGCTCAGCAACTTGTCGAAGAATAGAGAACGGCCCAGTGCGACCATGGCCGGTTCCTGCGACGGCATGGCGCCAATGGGAATCACGCCCCACATGGCGATGTTCTGGCGCAACTGAACATCCACACCCGGAATCACCGGGTCGGATTCCGAGATTCGTTCGCCACATCCGGAAAGGACCAGCAGGCCGAACGAAAGAGAAAACGCAACGCGTTTCATCGAAGTTCTCCTGTCCGGTCAGCGAATGGGAAGTGATACCGAGATCTGGTGCGTTGTCACCTTCACTTCATCCAGAGTGAGCGGTCCACTGGGCGCAGCCAGGATGTTGGAGCCCAGCGCGTCTGCTACGGCAAAGCGGCCGGGATTGACGAAGATGCCCGGCCGGCCCGTGCCATGGGTCACGCTGCCATGATAGCGAATCTCCAGCTCGGGGAAACGCAGACTGAGCCCCCACGTCGGCGTCCATTCCAGCCAGCGCTCTTCATGGCTGCGGTCGGAGACCTGGATGTGGTCGTGTTGATCCAGCCAGTAATGAATGCTGTGCGCAGCCAGACCCAGTTGCAGCCCACCCACCAGGCCCTGCGCATCGAGCGCCATCTCCTGCCCCAGACCCATGCGCACCATCGTATTGGAGAAGCGGAACTGGTTCTCAATGGTCATGCCGCCCTTCGGAATAGTCTTGCCCAGACGCGATTCGATCGGTGCTTCCGCATCGGCCCAGGTGTGACTCCAAATGGGTTCGTAAACCAGATCAATGCCGAACGTCGAGTTGGCCAGGGTGCGCGCCAGGCCCAGGCCCACGTTGAACGCGGAGGAATGCCCGGGATCGCGCGGTATGTTCATGATGGCGTAGTTGGGAATCTTGGGATGATCCATGCGATTCACTGTGAGCAGCGCACCCGCGCGCCAGCCGGGAGCGGAAAGCGGTGCATCGTATTCGAGATGCAGTCCCCACGTGTTGGTGCGATCGAGGTTGTGCTCTACCCGCGTACGCTGCGAAAACTGCTGCGTGCCCGGATTCCACACGCCATCGAGATAGAAGACATCATGCGTGGTGCCGAACCGGTTGTGCAGCAGCAGCGCTTCCAGCTTGCGATCGCCTGCCCATTCCTTGACCACACCAACGCGTGCATCGAAGGAATTGCCGAACTGATCGATGCGCGCGCTGCCGTTGTACAGCATGTCCACACCATCGATGGCATTCAGGCGCGACCACAGAAAGCTGCCCCCCAGTGAGAGGCCGTCAGCCAGCTGCTTGCCGCCCATGGCGAACACGTAACTGTTGCCCTGCGACCGCTCGGTTGGACCTGTCTCGGGTGGGTCGACCACGCTCAGACAGTTGATACAGTCAACCGCAATTCCAATCGGCAGTCCCGGGCGCGGCGTCAGGTCGACCTGCTGTAGCGCGAGCCAGACACCACCAAACCAGGCGTCCGAGCGTGACAGCGCCCCGATGGGCAGCGTGCGCCCGCCGCCCGTATTGCTGGTCACGCTGTACGCGCTGGGCGAGCCAAAGAAACGCGTGGCCTGCAGCCTTGAGCCCGTGGCCGGATTGACGAACGGGTCCAGCATGGAGTCCGCGATCGCAATGGACAGTCCGCCCATGGCGATCGTGCGCGATGGGAAGATCTGGAACTGATGCGCCTGCGATACTGGAACAGTGCGGATCGAAATGAGTTGCGCCGTCGCCGTTGAAAGACCGGCCACGAGCAGGACGGAACAGCAAAACGCGGCTTTCAGCATTGGAGACCTCGGGCGAGTGCGGGGGATCTGACTCCAAATACCTCAGCGTAGCGGATGACGTCACAGGCGACTGGATAGAGGTGACGGCGAGCGTGACTGAAAGGGATTCGCCAGCGTCAGCCGTCACCCACAATCCGTTCTTCACCGTCACCTCAATCCTGTTATTTTCCCTTGTGACGCCCCCCTCCTTTTCGGGGTATTGCTGTTGTGAGGGACGAAAGCGACGAGTTGCTGGTCCGCCGGGTTCTGGCTGGGGAGACGCATGTCTACGCACGGCTGGTCGAGCGCTATCGCGATCGGCTGGGTCGTTATGCGGTCCGCATGCTGGGCAATGTTGCAGACGCCGAGGACGCGCTGCAGGACACGTTTGTGCGCGGCTATCGGTCGCTGGCGCGGTGCCGGCCGGAAGGCTTTCGCTTCTGGATGTTCGGCATTCTGGCCAACCGCTGCCGCACGTATGCATCACGACGCGCCAAGCGATTGGAGCTGGTCGTGAACAGCGACCTGGCCGTGAGTACTGCAGCGACCGCATTCGTCGAACATCATGATGATTGGCGTCAGGCCATTGGCTGGGCACTGGCGCAGCTGCCCGCCGATCAACGGGAGGCTTTCCTGCTGAAGCACGTGGAAGATCTGAGTTACGAAGAAATGCAAGAGCTGACCGGCGCGCGTGTGCCCGCCCTCAAGATGCGAGTGTTCAGGGCGCGCGAAGCGTTGCGGCGGCTATTGGAGGAGAAAGTCCTTGGTTGATCACGATGACACTCTGGCGCGCGTGGTCGAGACGCTCAAGGAGCCCGTGCACATCGATCCTGGCCTCGATGCCCGCGTAATGGCGGCCATCGAGCCGTTCGGGCAGCCCGAGACGCGCAAATTCCAGATGGGCGCGCCCGGTACGTGGCTGCGGCGCAGCTGGACCGTGCGGCTCAGTCCCATGGTCGGATTGGCGGCCGCGGCAGGCATTGTGGCGGTAGTGCTCGCGGGCAGTCAGCTCGTCGGTCCGCGCACTCCGGCGCCTTCCAACGCGAGCATCCGGCCCCTGTCCGGCGAAGCCATACAGTTCGTGCTCGTGGCGCCGGAAGCCGCGTCCGTGGCGGTAGTGGGTGATTTCAACGACTGGAGTTTTTCCGCGACTCCGCTCGCGCGCCAGGCAGGGGATGGCGTGTGGTGGGTCACGGTCCCACTACAACCTGGGCGCTACCGCTATGCCTTTGTCGTAAACGGTACCAACTGGCAGGGCGATCCCAGCGCACCTATCGCGGAAGACGAGTTCGGCAGACCGAACTCGGTCGTCACAATTGGAGGATGAACATGCGCTCGGGACTTTCTTTGATCGTTTTCTGCGTGGCACTGGCAGCGGCTGCTCCATCGGTTCGTGCGCAGGAATCACGACTGGTTGGCCGGCTTCCTGATGCGACACGCACACAGGTAGAAGGTATCCTCGAGGCCGCGCGCGCGGCTGGATTGCCCACCGAACCGCTGGTGGACCGCGTGC
>JBOHRF010000325.1:0-6049 GCA_050732575.1 Longimicrobiales bacterium | reverse complement strand
GCTGCCGTGAGCTGGAGATTCGGGCGCTGCGATGGGATGCAGTTGATCTCGAGCGCGGCTTCCTACGACTGGCGGACACCAAAACTGGTAAGAGCGTACACCCCTTAGGTGCGGCTGCAATCGAGCTGCTGACGACACTGACCCGTGCACCTGGCTCGCCATACGTGCTGCCTGGTGCGAAAACCGGTACTCACCTCGAGGGCATCAAGCGCCTTTGGTTCGCAGTAAGGTACGCAGCTGGGCTCGATGATGTCCGTTTGCACGATCTCAGGCACTCGTTCGCGAGCACAGTTGCCGTTGGCGGTGATTCTCTCACCGTGATACGCAGCCTGCTTGGCCATTCTGACATCTCGACCACGCAGCGCTACGCACATCTTGGTGATGATCCAGTGAAGTCCTCTGCAGACCGAGCGTCTGAGGCTATCGCTGGCTGGTTGGCCGGTCGAGACACGCCTGTCGAGCCGATGCGCGGGCGAAAGAAAGCAGGGCAAGGGCCGCGTCGCATGTTAGTCGCGGCAAATCACGCTCGCGTCAGGGCAGACGACACTACCGCGATGAACACGACTCCCCGCTAACTTATCTTCACCTTCTTCGAGAAAACCCCTTACAACTATTTCGTATTCGGATTTCCGTATACGGATTTCCGAATACTACCGCAAGCACAGCAGATCGGCGATTCTTCACGTAGGGACCCACACACTGATCGTCCAGAGTACTTGGAGCCTGCACCATGACAAAGAATCAACTGCCGGTCCTACTGCTCGATGAGCGCGATGCGGCGGCGATGCTGGGATTGACACCGCGAACGCTTCAAAGTTGGCGAGCTTCGGGGGCGCCGAATCTTCCCTACGTGAAGGTCTCGAGCAGGTGCGTCCGGTATCGGCTTGAAGATTTGCAGCGGTGGGTCGCGGAGCATGTGCGCTCGAGCACGACCGATCAGTGCAGCTGTCCGTGAACGTGACTCGCCGCCGCGGGCAAGTGAACAGCATGTTCTCGCCAGACGATGGACATGAAAGTGAGGAGAAGATGAGATGGCGTCTCGCCTGCTGACGCGCCCGGAGCCCGTCAAGTTGGAGCTGTACACAGCGTGGGCCGCTCTGGCGTTCCGCACGGCCGCAACCGAACGGAGACTTCCTCAACGGACCCGGACAAAATCCACGCCGCTGGAACGGCAGACTTCTCACATGACTCGGTGGCCTCGGGCAACCTGGTGCAACTGGCGCGTGCGCGAGAGATGACGTCGGCGCCGCCCGAGGAAAAGAAACTGATTGCGGAGGTGCGTCAGTCGCCACGCAACAGCAAACAGGTGCAGCAACATCAATCCGCTCGAAACGGCAGAGCGAAAGGGATGCGACATAGTGCGAGCATCCAACCGGTCACAGTGGATGACTTCGTCGCGTACATGCCCACGCACCAGTACATCTTCACGCCGACGGGCGAGTTGTGGCCGGCGACAAGCGTGAACGCGAGCATGCTTCCCATCCCGGTCGGTTCAGAATGGGACGAAAAGACCGGCAATGACGTTCTGGTCTACGCCACGGCAAGCGAATGGCTCGACCAGCACCACCCGGTGCAGCAAATGACCTGGGCACCGGGTGAGCAGCAGTTGATCCGTGATCGTCTCATCGACAACGGCGGATGGTTTGGCCGCCCTGGTTCCACGGTCTACAACCTGTATAGACCTCCTGGGGATATGCCAGGAGACCCGATGAAGGCAGGACGCTGGCTGGATCATGGAACGCGCATCTATCCTGATGAGTTTCAGCACATCGTCCGTTGGTTTGCTCACCGCGTCCAGCGGCCAGGCGAGAAGGTCAACCACGCGCTGCTGCTCGGTGGGCCGCAAGGAATCGGAAAAGACACACTATTCGAGGCAGTGCGGATGGCGGTTGGCCCATGGAATGTGCAGGAGATCTCACCCGCCAATCTACTGGGGCGATTTAATCCCTTTGTGAAGTCGGTTATTCTGCGCGTCAGCGAAGCACGCGACCTTGGTGATTCCGACCGACACGCGTTCTACGAGCACATGAAAGCCTATGCGGCCGCTCCGCCCGATGTGCTACGCTGCGATGAGAAGAACCTCCGCGAGCACTACCTGCCCAATGTATGCGGCGTCGTTATCACCACGAACCACAAGTCGGACGGCATCTACTTGCCCGCTGACGATCGCCGGCACTACGTGGCCTGGTCTGATCGCACCAAGGCTGATTTCGATGATGCTTATTGGAATGGCTTTTATTCGTGGTACGCGGCCGGGGGATACGGCCATGTTGCAGCCTACCTGCGCAACATGGCCCTCACCGGCTGGAATCCAAAGGCGCCACCACCGAAGACCGATGCGTTCTATGCGATAGTGGATGCCGGCCGGGCGCCTGAGGATGCAGAACTGGCGACTGCGCTCGAATCGCTCGGGTATCCTGAAGTTATTACCATTGATGAGATCGCCAATCGTGCGGGCGGTGACTTTGCTGATTGGCTGAGGAATCGCAAGAACAGCCGTCTCATTCCGCACAGGCTGGAAGAGGTGGGTTACGTCGCAGTTCGGAACCCAACGAACGAACGAGATGGGCTGTGGCGAGTCAATGGCAAACAACAACGGATCTACGCGAAGAAAGTGCTGGTGGTGCGGGATCAACTCACCGCAGCCCGAGCATTGACCCAGTCCGGATCGTGATTGGTGGTGTTGGTGATGTTGGTGATCCCGCATCTGTATTCACGCGCGCGCCACGTAGCGCGCCTCAGGCTTAACCATTCATGATCGAGTTGAGAAGAAGGATCAGATAGCCTGTAAGAATTAGAGATAGAGAATCACCAACATCACCAACATCACCGACATCAAAGTGCTAGGCTCTAATCGTTGAGGCAGAACAACCACGACACCCTGCCGAATCGACAATGCCGAATCGACAATGCCTCGAGCTACTCGCAACTAGCGCGGCGAGGGTGCGTTCGCGGGCGAACCGGAACCTGTCAAGCCTCGTGAGACAGTCGGTGATCAATAATTAGTGAGTATCTCTTGCTTGGTCGGCGCGTTGATCCATGCTGCTGTCGGTAGCGCCGGTGGACGCGGCACTCCACGCACGAAGCGTTCGGGATTTACCGCGTGAGCCGCAGCCAGGACCCGGGCGCGGTGCTCGTGCAGTGCGGCGGCTTGCCCGAAGTGGACTGCTGCGGGTGTCATGAGACCAATGCCCGTATGACGGTGCTCCTGGTTATACCAGTGAAAGAACGGCCGGCAGAAAGCTCTCGCGTGTTCGATGGATCCGAAGCAATCGGGAAAACCGGGCCGGTACTTCAACGTCTTGAATTGCGCTTCCGAGTACGGGTTGTCCGTCGAGGTGTATGGGCGTGAATGCGTTTTGGTTACGCCCAGGTCCGCCAGCAGGAATGCCACCGGCTTGGAGGTCATCGCACTGCCTCGGTCGGCGTGGATGGTCAACTGGTCGCGCATGATCTGGTGCTGCACGAGCGCTTGCGCGATGAGTTGTTCGGCCAGCCGGGCCGACTCGCGATACTGCACAGTCCAGCCCACCACGTACCGGCTGAAGACATCGAGAATCACGTACAGGTAGTAGTACGTCCACTTGCTCGGCCCGAGCAGCTTGCTGATGTCCCAGCTCCAGAGCTGATCGGGGCGCTCCGCGAGCAGCTCCGGTTTGCTGTAGGTCGGATGCAGGAGTTGGTCGCGCCGCTCGCGCACCGGAGCGCGTTCGCTCAGCAGCCGATACATGGTCCGCTCCGAACAGAGGTAACGGCCTTCGTCAAGCAGCGTGGCCCACACCTGGGCGGGCGAGCAATCGACGAAGCGCTCCGAGTCCAGGACCTCGAGTACCGCCCTGCGCTCCCGGTCGGAGAGCGCGCGCTCCGGTTGCACTCGTGGCTGCGCTGGCCGCGGTGCGGGAGGGCGGCGTCGGCGATACACGGTGGCCGGCGCCAGGCCCAGCGCGCGACACGCCGGCCGCGTTCCGACCAGCGGTGTGAGTTCTTCCACCGCGCATTCCATCATCGCTTGCTGCTCTCGTCCGACGATGCGCCCCTGGGCTCGAGCAGCTCTCCCAGAAGCGCAGAGACGTTTCCCTGCACCTCGATCACCTTACGCGCCTTGGCCAGGTCTGCCTCGGCCCGCTCCGCGCGTTGGCGCAGCTGTGCGTTCTCCGCCACCAGTGGATGCGCTTTACGACGGCCGCGGGCTCGCTCCAGTGATGCCAGCGCGCCTTGGTCGCGCTGCTGCCGCCACACGCACAGGTGCGAGCTGTACAGCCCCTCTCGGCGAAGCAGTGCGCCGATTTCTCCCGCACCACTGCAGGCATCGGCCTCGCGAAGTATCTGCATCTTGTACTCGGCCGTGAACCGTCGCCGCCGTGCACGCTCGACCAACTCAGGATCCGGTCGAGCATCACGCGACGCGCGCACGGTGGCCTCTGCGCTACGCTCGCCTACGGCTCGCTCCGCTCCGCGGCCACCCAATCCATCACCTCTCCCTGACCCATTCCCCTTCACGTTCGTCTTCACCCTGCTCATCCTATGCTTCCTGACCTCGCCCTACTCAGTAATTTACTCCATGATAACCGTCTCACTTAATCTTGGCAGAGAGGGAACCGCGGATAAACACCGAGCCAGACACCGAACGGCGCACTTCGTACTAAGTCTTCGGCATGAGACCGAAGGGACTCGGCGCGATGACTACGACGATCGGAAAAGTGCCGCAATCACGCGTCCCGGCGGGCCCTGCGCTGAACGGGAAGTCCCACGCCGTGACGTGCTGAGACCTTCATGATGCGCGACAATTCCAACATCGACATTTCTCTCATTATCAGCGGTGTGGAGAGCCGCCTGAGGAGTTCCTCGGCTGCCACCCTCGCAAGCTGGCAATAAAGCAGGCGCAGTTCCGCGCGAACGCGACCCAATGGGTTACCAGAGTTCCCTGGATTGCCCCCTCTGAGATGGCCACGACCATCGCGGACGGCGGTTGGAGCAGCCACTCTTTTCTGATACCGTTGCCGCTCGCCCTGGCGCGGGTCGCGCTGGTGGTTTTTGCAGCGGTCGCAGTACATCTGAGGTCTGCCACGCTTGTGGAGGACGCTAAAGTACCGAGTACAAATAGGGCATTGCTGCCGGTCGACCCCTTCTTCATCGAAGCGCATGCGCTGTTTCGACATACGCATTGAAAGTAGCAGGGCGCCGTCGGCCAACCAATTACCGAGTTATCCACGAAGTTGAGCCGTCCAACAGGGCTGGTCCCAGACAATTGACCACGACGGTTGCAGCTGCTCGACTGGGCAAAGACGCGGGCGGCCTGGATCATCGAGGACGACTATGACAGCGAGTTCCGCTACCGCGCCGACGGAAACCGCGAGAAGCAATTCGCGCCCTTGGGCGTCTAATGGAGGTGTGCGAACCATACCGCACACGCTCACCCGCCTCAAGGGAGCTCGGACACTTTGTTCAGAATGCATCGCACGATCGCGCCGGCGTCTGCGTCGCTGTGGTTACGCACGGCTGGCGCTTTACTCGTCTTAGCGGCGGCGCCTTGTTCACCCACGGCATTCGTCGCGGCGCAACCGGCAGGGGTGCGCTTCGAAGGCGGCAAGATCGCGATGGCACGCGACATCGAAATCGCGCTCGCGCTGAGCGCCGCACCGGCCGCCCTCTCGGATCGGGCCGCCGTGTATGTCTGGGCTGACACTGGGTTCGTCAAAGCCCGCGACGGCACGAACGGTTTCACCTGTCTGGTCGAGCGCTACGCCGGGCGCAGCATCTTTCCCGTGTGCTACGACGCCGAAGCGTCGGCGACATTCCTCCCCGGAATCATGATGCGCGAGCGGCTCGTTGCGCAGGGCGTGCGCTATCTCAACGCATCAGCGGCGGTGGATTCGGCGTATCGCAAGGGTACTCTGCGCCCTCCGACGGGCAGGATCGGCTACCGGTTGTCGCCGAATGCCGGGGGGTTTGGCGCCACACAGGCCCAATGGAACGCGGCGCCGAAATCGATGCTCGTCATTAAACCCAACACCACACGGGAACAACTCGGCCCGGTGTTGCACTGGTG
>JBOHRF010000324.1:0-6051 GCA_050732575.1 Longimicrobiales bacterium | reverse complement strand
TTCCAGTCCGATGAGGCCACCCAGGATGGCGGCCAGGACCAGGCGCGCCAATGAATCGTAGGGACCAAACCCGTTCAGCGCCTGGACATTGAGGATTTCGGATATGGCCATTCCCATCACCGCACTCAGTCGTTGAGGCGACGCAGCTCTTTGAGGAGCGCGGTCTTGTCTTTCGTTTTTTCGTCGACCTGCTTGATCACGCGCGCGGGCTGACCGGCAACGACCACGTTGGCGGGCACATCACTGGTAACCACGGCGCCGGCCGCGACTACACTTCCCTTGCCCACACGGCAGCCTTCCAGAACCACTGCATTGGCGCCGATCAGCACGTTGTCTTCAATGCGAACGGGCTCGGCGCTGGGCGGCTCGAGCACACCGGCCAACACGGCGCCCGCGCCCACGTGGCAGTTCTCGCCTACAATGGCTCGTGCGCCCACCACCGCATTCATGTCCACCATGGTGCCCGCGCCCACGATGGCGCCGATATTGATGACCGCACCCATCATCACGATCACGCGTTCGCCGATTTCGACCTGGTCGCGAATCACTGCGCCCGGCTCGATGCGCGCCGTTAGCGGTTTGAGATCCAGCATGGGGATGGCCGAGTTGCGCCGATCATTCTCAATGTGGTAGTAGCGAACCGGCTCTGACTCGAGCACCGGCTTCACGTGGTCCCACTCGCCAATCAGGATGCTGGTACCGGCATTCGTGGGAAACACCTTCAGCTCTTCGTTCCCCTGCACGGGCAGCGCCCCCTCATGCCGTACGAAAGCGATGATCGGCGTCTTCTTCTTCGCGTTGGCGATCAGATCCCGAATGGTCTGGTAGTCCATTTGCGCCTCTGCTCTACAAACCCAACACGTCTTTCATGGTATATCGGCCGGGCGGCTTGCCCATCAGCCAGCGAGCGGCCAACAATGCGCCTTCCGCAAACAAACCGCGGTCGGCTGCCGCGTGCGCAATCTCGAAGCGCTGGTGCGCGCCCAGAAACAACACGCGATGTTCACCGACCACTTCACCGCCGCGCAGTGCGTGAAACGCGATCTCGCCTTGCGCCCGTTCCCCCGTCTTGCCGGAACGGCCATCGCGCCGCGCGGGCTCGAGCGCCATGCCGCGCGCCTCGGCAATTACCTTGCCCAGCAGCAATGCCGTGCCACTGGGTGCATCGGCTTTGTGCCGATGGTGCGTTTCCACGATCTCCACGTCGAAGCCGTGGGCGGGCAACACGCGCGCGGCATTGGCCACCAGATCCAGCATCAGGTTGACACCCACACTGTAGTTGGCGGAGAGCATCACGGCCGAATGTTGTGCACTGCGTTCGAGTGCAGCCAGGCCATCGGGCGACAATCCGGTCGTGCCCACCACGAGCACTTTGCCCGCCAGGTTCTGGGTTTGGCGTGCCAGCAGGTTGGCCAGGCCTTCAGGCGCCGAGAAATCGAGTACCACATCGGCGGCCCGAATGACTCGATCGGCATCCTGCGCAGTCACAATGGAGGAAAACCCGTGCGCCTCGGCGGCGCCTCCCGAAAATGCGTCGCGATCGATGCCGCCCACCAGCTCCCATTCAGCAGATGTCTCGATCAGCGCCGCCAACGTTTGGCCCATCCGACCGGTGGCGCCCGAGATCACGACTTTGGCCGGTGCATTTTGCTGGCGCGTTGTTTTGGGGACCGGCGGCCGATCACTCATACCAGAGGTTGCAGCCCCGCGTCACCAAGTGCGCGCTCCAGATTCTTCCGGATGGCCGGGTCACACTCCACCAGCGGCGGCCGAAGTGGACCCACCGTGAAGCCCAGCCAACGGACTGCGGTTTTTACCGGGATCGGGTTCGACTCGGCGAACAGCGCGCCGATCAGTGGCAGATAGCGCAGCTGCAGTGCACTGGCCGTGCGCGTGTCACCCTGCAAGAACGAGTGCGCCATGCGACTGGTAGCGCGCGGCGCTATGTTGGCCAATACGCTGATCACGCCGCGACCACCGAGTGCCATGATGGACACGACCTGGTCGTCGTTGCCGCTCCAGATGGAAACGCGCTCCCCTACTCGCCGCGCCAGCTCCGCTACTTGCGAAAGATCACCGCACGCCTCCTTCACGCCGATCACGCGCGCATCGTTACACAATTCCTCGATGGTGGCCGGCAGAATATTCACGGACGTGCGGCCCGGTACGTTGTAAATCACGGTGGGCAAATCGGCCGCGTCCATCACCGTGCGGTAGTGCAACGCAAGGCCGCGCTGGGGCGGCTTGTTGTACGGAGGCGCACTGATCAGGATGGCGTCGGCGCGCGCGGCCCGCGCCTGGCGCGCCAGTGCCGATACCTGCGCCGTGTCACTGCCCCCGCAGCCGGCAATCACCGGCAATCGGCCCGCACTGGCCGAAACCACGGTTTCCACTGCGTGCTGCTGCTCGGCCGCGCTCATGGTGGCCGCTTCACCCGTCGAGCCGCACACGATCAGCGCATCCGTTCCTTCGGCCACGTGAAACTCGACCAGCTCACGCAGCACGCGTTCGTTCACACCGCGCGCATCGAACGGTGTTACGAGTGCAACACCCGAGCCCTCGAACCTTGGATCAGCCACGCATCCGCCCCTCTATGTGACGTTATTCCGTCGCTCGCTTGCGATTCTCCTTACGTCTCTCCTTACGATTGATCTTACGATTCTCCTTACCATTCACCTTCCGGAAGTTCTTTCATGGATTGTTCAGATCGTACAGGTCCCCAGGCACGACATCCGTCCCGGGATCATCGGGCGCGGTATCTCGACTGGTCATTTCTTCGAAGTCCTGCTCGACTTCATCGGCATTGGTGACGGCAAAAAAGGAACGGAAGACATGGCCGCCGCAACGCTCGCACGTCATATGATTGGGCGGCAGCTCGCTTTCGAAGAAGTATTCGTTGCCGCAATTGACGCACACCTGGGTCAGCACGCCTTCCGATCGCTTGGGCTCCCTGTTGGCTTCTGCCATAACACCTCTTCCCGCGCTGTGAGGGGTGTATCATGGCATCGTGATGGGGCAAGATCTCTGCCGACCTGTGCGCTGCTGGGAAGGCGGGCGTAAGTTAGGCTGCGGTTTCAAGCGTGAGCAACCATGGAATGGAATGAAGTATTGCGCGTGGGCCTGGAGGCCGCGCGCGGCGCCGCAAAAATCCATCAGCAGCACGTGGGCCGTGTGCGCCCGGAAGATTGGACCCACAAGGGCAGCGCAGATTTTGTCAGTTACGTAGATCATGAGGCGGAGCGCAGCATCGTTCAGCACATCCTGACCGCGTTTCCCGCCCACGACGTGCTGGCTGAAGAGAGTGTTGCCGATCACCAAACGGGCGCGCACTGGGCGCAGCGGGAGTGGGTTTGGCTGGTCGATCCGTTGGATGGCACCACGAACTTCCTGCATAGCTATCCGGTGTATTCCGCGTCTGTGGCCGTCGCGCATTGCGGGCAGCTGGTGGCCGCCGCCGTGGTCTCCGGGCCAACCGGTCAGGAATGGTGCGCGGCTTTGGGCCAGGGTGCCACGCACAATCAGCAGCCCATTCGTGTTTCTACCACGGAACAATTGCCAGCCGCGCTGATTGGCACCGGCTTCCCCTTCAAGAACCTCCACCTTTTGCCCGGGTACCTGAACCAATTCGACTCGGTCATGCGTCATACGTCAGGTGTGCGGCGGGCCGGTTCAGCGTCGCTCGACTTGTGTCATGTGGCGAGCGGGCATTTCGATGGCTTTTGGGAGCTCGATCTGTTTCCGTGGGATATGGCCGCTGGCGCGCTGCTGGTTCGTGAGGCTGGTGGTGTGATCACCACCATGGCCGGGCCATTCAATCCGTTTGAGCGAAGCAGCGTTTTGGCCGGAAATCCCGTAATCCATGATGCACTGCACAACTTGTTGCTGAGATCCTCATGAATCGTCCCGGGAGTTCACCACCGCGTCGCAGACGGCCACAGCCGTGGGGCGAGCACATGCGGGCAACAGGTAACCGCATCCGTCACGGGCGCGACCGGGTGCGCCGTTGGGTCAGGCGGCATCCCGTGTTCGTGCGCCGCACCGCGATTGTGGCCCTCTGCGGGCTGGCCCTGGTCACCGGTCTGGCGGCCGGCACCTGGCAGTCGGTTTGCCGGGACTGTCCTTCCATTGCGCAGATCTGGGTTTGGGAGCCCGCCCGAGCAACCAAGATCTTTGCCCATGACGGACGCCTGGTCACCGAGTTGTACCAGGAACGGCGCACGCCCGTCGACATTGCCTCGCTGCCGCCCTATGTACCCAAGGCCTTCATTGCGGTGGAAGACAAACGTTTTTACGAGCATGGCGGCTTCGATCCGCGGGGTCTCATGCGGGCTGTTCTGCTGGCCGGCCAGCGCGGCGGTGGCAGCACAATTACGCAGCAACTGGCCCGCCACATGTTCACGGAGGACATCGGTTTTGAACGATCCCTCATCCGTGGCGCGCTGCAGCGCAAGCTGAAGGAGCTGAAGGTCGCGCTCGAGTTGGAGGACGTGTACACCAAGGATCAGATCCTGGCGGCCTACATCAACCAGGTCAACTACGGTCACGGCTGGTACGGGATTGAGACGGCGGCCCAGCACTATTTCGGAAAACCTGCGGTCGAGTTGGATCCGGCCGAGGCGGCGCTGCTTGCCGCCGTGATCAACGCGCCCAGCCGGTTCGATCCGTTCAATCACCCTGAGCGCGCGCTGAATCGCCGCAATCTCGTCCTCGCCCTGATGGGCGCGCAGCAATACTTGACCAAAGAGGAGATAGACCGCTGGAAACAGGCGCCTCTGCCCACCGGCCCCAGTGGCACCGATGCGGCCCGGCTCGGTCCGTATTTCGTAGAGGCCGTCCGCATCGAGCTGGACAGTCGTTTCGGAAGTGATCTGTATCGCGCCGGCCTGCGCGTATACACCACGCTGGACATCGACATGCAGCGTTCCGCTGAGATGGCCATGGACTCCGGCTGGGCCCGTCTCGAGCGCTCGCCCGGATATCGTCATCCCAAGTACGCCGATGCCATCGCCAACAAGGAACGCAAGCGGGGCAATGAAACGCCTTACTTGCAAGGTCTGTTCATCGCCATGGACCCGGCCACGGGCGATGTCCGCGCGCTGGTAGGTGGCCGCGATTTCACGGACAGCAAGTTCAACCGCGCCACGCAGGCACTGCGGCAACCCGGCTCGGTCTTCAAGCCATTCGTGATGACCGCAGCCGTGGCCAGTGGCATCCCGGTCGCGCACATGGTGGTCGACTCGCCGTTCACCATGCCACAGGTCGATGGTACCATCTGGGCGCCCGCCAACTTCGATACGGCTTACCGTGGTCCCATCAATTTGCGGGAAACGCTCAAACACTCCGTGAACGTGCCCACCATCAAGCTCGGCCTGGAAGTGGGCATGGAGTCTGTCGTGCAGTACGCGCGCCGCATGGGCATTCGCACGCCCATGCTTGCCGTACCCGCCGTTGCCATTGGCGCTGCTGATGTCATTCCCATGCAGGTGGCCGAGGCGTACTCCGTTTTTGCCACCACCGGCTACCGGCCCACCGCGCGCATTGTGGTGAAGGTCGAGGATGAGAAAGGCAACGTCCGCTGGGAATCCAAACCGCAGGTCGAGCAGGTCCTCGACTCCGCAACCACCGCCATCGTGCGCGATCTCATGCGTACGGTCGTCGATAACGGCACTGGCTACGCCGCGCGTGATCCCGGTCAGGGCAATTTGCCCTATGAAATCCCCGCTGCCGGCAAAACCGGCACGACCAACGATTACACGAACGTCTGGTTCGTGGGATTCACGCCCAACTTGCTGGCCGCGGTCTGGTTTGGTTTCGATCGCCCGCAGCGCATCATCGGTAGTGCTTCGGGCGGCGTCTACGTAGCGCCCGTGTGGGGCAAGTTCATGCGCTCAGTCTATTACGGTGAGGAAGCAATACTGGCCAGGCCGGTCGAGTGGGCGTGGCCCAGCGGCGTCAGCTTCCAGCGCATCGATGTATCGACTGGTCAGCTGGCTTCCGAGTATTGCCCGCTGGACAGGGTGAAAGACGAGGCCTTCGTGGCCGGAACCGAGC
>JBOHRF010000323.1:0-6052 GCA_050732575.1 Longimicrobiales bacterium | reverse complement strand
CCGTCAGAATCGTGGCGAATTAGCTGACCGAGAAGTCAGCGAATGCGTCAGGCAGGCCTGCCCAATATCAACGCGCTGGCGCAGCCTGATTCAGACAGGGTGAACGCCCCACTACGAATTGACCGTCAGTTTGTCCGCAGCCGCAGGGCAATCTGCGGGTGCCGAGAACTCCGCCATCAGCCTGCGCGCCCGCGCGTCGCTGAGGTTCCACGTCCGCCAGCCGCCCCGCCGCTCGCCAGACCAACGCTCCTCGAGCATGGCCGCAACACGGCAGCGCTCGCTGTCCGGCAGCGAGGGCAGCCGCGCGAGCAGCGTGGGTACGGCGTCCGCGCTGAGCTCGCGCAGGTAGGCGGCGTCGATCTCGGCGCCGGAGGCGGCGCGGCTGATGTTGACGCGTGCAATCAGCGCGTGCGGGTTCAGCACGTGCAGCGCAGCAACGCAGGCGAGGCCGCCCGCGGTGGCGGCGAAGGTGAAGCCGCGCCGCCGCCCGCGCAGCACGGTAGCCGCGAGCCAGGCGAGCACGCCGGTAAGCCAGATCATGAACACGCTCACGTACAGCCGCTGCTCGGTCAGGCCGTACGCGATGTGCGCGCGCCTGGCCCACGCGAGCGCGCCGCGGCCTGCCGCGAGGCCGAGCAGCACGTCCGCCGAGAAGATGCAATACGCCGCGAGGGCATCGGCATCGCGCAGCACGAGCAGGCCCGCAAACGCTACGGCGCCACCGACCAGCAACCAGGTCTGCCGCGAAACCGGCGTCTCCCGGCGGCGCGGCAGCAGCCAGAGCACAGCCGTGCCGGCCAGTGCCCACAGCAAGACGTTCAGCCCGGGCCGGCCGGGCACGCGCACCAGCTGATCGGCCAGCAGGCCCAGCAGCAGCGCGCACGCGAGCGCAACGTCGGGAATCCGTGCACGCGGGCTCATGATGCCACCGCCGTGAGCCCGCCAAACCTCCGCTGGCGTCGCGCGAACTCCGCAACCGCCGCCACTAACGCGGCACCGTCCAAGTCCGGCCATGCGCACGGTGTGAAGTACAGCTCGGCGTACGCGCACTCGCGCAGCAGGAAATCGCTCAACCGCTGCTCGCCGCCCGTGCGCACCAGCAAGTCCACATCCGGGAGCGGCGCGTCACCGCGCGCGATGGCGTCGCGTGCGTTCATCAAAATTCTTTGCTCCATTGCTCAGCTCTCGCGCACCCGTCGGATCAGCGATTCCATGTGGTTGAGGTACTCGTTGAGCGCGGCGCGACCGGCAGTCGTGAGACGGTACTGCGTTCGCGGCATGCGTTGCACGAACGACTTCTCGCAGGCTACGAAGCCGGCCTCCTCGAGGCGGCGCGCGTGTACACTGAGGTTGCCGTCCGTGATGTCGAGCAGGTCCTTGAGCTCATTGAAGGTCAGAGAGTCAACACTCGCTAGCGCGCTTACAATGGCCAGCCGAACGCGCTCGTGGATGACGCGGTCCAGCTCGATCGTCTTCCAGCGCGACGGGTGCCGCTCCTGCGGCCGAGACGCAGATGCGCCGCTGTCCGCGCCGTGCTCCGCCTTGCGCCGCGCCGCGCCGCCGCTAGCCACTGTGCTGCCTGGCCATGTTGGTGCCTCCCTGGATGCCCATCTACGAAGTACTTTGCAGTATAAAGACCGGGCCGTCAACGGCAAGGCCGGTGAGGACCGAACCCGGCGCGCGGTCCGGTCCTACTGTCCGCGCTGGATGTGTGCGCACCGACAGTGGCTGCGCGCAGGGCGGAGACCAACGCGCTGGCTGCAGGGACGAATGAGACTGGCGGGTGTTGGCCAGCGAAAGCATTCTCTTCGCACCCGAGTCAGTTCCTCCTCTGTCGAGGCCGCAATGTTTCGATCGATGCTACGGATTTCCGCGTCTGTTGCCTTTGGCATCACGTCCGTCCTTCCTGCACGGGCACCGGCCCAGGCGAGTACAGGCGCGCAGCCGGCCGTCCTGGTCACCGGTGCCAGCAGCGGCATCGGACGCAAGATTACCGAGACGCTCGCCGCGAAGGGCTACTTCGTGTATGCGGGGGCACGTAAAGCCGAAGACATCACCGCGCTCAACGCGATCAAGAATGTGCAGGCGGTCAAACTCGACGTGACCGTTGCGGCGGACATCGCGGCCGCAGTGGAGACCGTGAAACGCGGCGGTCGCGGACTGCACGGCGTGGTCAACAATGCCGGCATCGCGGTGCTCGCTCCGCTGATCGACGTCGAGGAGAAGGAGCTTTCGTCCATCTTCGACGTCAATGTCTTCGGGCCCTATCGCATCACGAAGGCCTTCGCCCCGCTGCTGATCGAGTCCAAGGGCCGGGTGGTCACTATCAGCTCGATTTCCGGGATCCTATCCGGCCCGTTCATGGGTCCGTACAGCATGAGCAAACACGCAATGGAAGCGTATGGCGATGCGCTTTCTGTGGAAATGGCGCGCTTCGGTGTGAGGTCGAGTCTCATCGAGCCGGGCAACTATCGTTCGGAGATCGGCCGGAGTACGACGGCCCAGGCGGAAGCCGCGTTGAAGCGACTCACCGGCACGCAATTCGAGCAGCAGGCTCGCAACATGGTCGCCGCGATGGGCAACTACGACAACTATCCGGAGCCGGACGACGTGGCCGCCGCAGCGCAACACGCGCTCTTCGACCCCAACCCGAAGATGCGCTACATGGTTGTGCCCGCAGCGCGCCAGGCAGAGGTAACGATCCGCAAAGCGATCGAGGAGCTCGTGCAGTTAAACCAGGCGCACAAGTTCAGCTACGATCGCGAGGCGCTGGTGAAGATGCTCGATGAAGCGCTGGCACGCGTGAAGTAGCGCGTCACAAACGTCTGTTCAGTCCGACCGAATCATCCGCAGCGGGCTCGTTTGATCGCCAGGATGGCGGAGTAGCAAAAATCGCTCGACTCAGGTGCGGGCCGGTTGAGTGAGCGCCCTGGCGAATAGCACCAGTCGCATCCACGGAGACGGGGATAGCGTGAGCCCGTAATTAGAAAAACTCACCGTCTCCCCATCTCCCCGTCTCCGTGGAAACCGCTAGAACCACCAGTACATCGGATACGTGAAGGTCGGATCCTCTTCGAAAAAGCCCCGTGGCGGCGGCTCCTCTTCGGGAAACTGGAGCTGGCTGCTGGAAGTGGCAGCGCTGGGAGTTGCCAGCGTGATGCCGGAATTCCAGTCGGGCGGATTCTTGCCCCACAGCCAGCGCACGAAGAAGTCGTTGCGCTTGCGCACGCCATCCCGTCCGGTTGCACCGTGTCCGCCGTTGGGCACAACCAGCAGATCGAAGTCCTTGCCTGCCTGGATCAGCGCATCAGCCACCTGCAAGGTGGATGACGGGTCGACGTTGGTGTCCAGTTCACCAACCGTCAGGTAGAGGCGACCCTTCAGATTCTTGGCGGCCGTCACGTTCGAATTGGTCTCGTAGTGCGGACCCATCTCGCCCATCCAGGCCTCGTTCCACCAGATCTTGTCCATGCGATTGTCGTGGCAGCCCGAGTTGGCCACGGCCACATCGTAGAACTCCGGATGGAAGAAGACGGCACCGGCCGCGTTCTGCCCTCCGGCCGATGTGCCGTAAATGCCGACGCGCGTGATGTCGTACCAGGCGTACTTCTTGTTGACCGCCTGATGCCACAGGATGCGATCGGGGAAGCCGGCGTCTGCAATGTTCTGCCAGGCGTAATCATGGAACGCCTTCGATCGGTTGCTCGTGCCCATGCCATCGATCTGCACGAGCACGAAGCCGATTTCCGCCAGCGACACCAGGTTCTGACCACCACCCCAGGTCTTGGGCACGAACGATCCGTGTGGCCCGGCATAGATCTGCTCAATCACCGGGTACTTCTTCTTTGCATCGAAAGTGACCGGCCGCACGATGATGCCCCAGATGTCGGTCTTGCCATCGCGAGCTTTCGAGACGAAGACCTCAGGCGGCCGGAATCCGACCTTGACGGCCGCGGACATATCACCCTTCTCCAGCGCGAGCGTGCGCCGGTCGCTTGCGCGTTTCAGCTCGGTCACGGTGGGCAGGTCTACGCGCGAGTACGTGTCGATGTAATACTGGCGGGCCGCCGACCAGGTGATGCTGTGCAAGCCATCCGCTTCAGTGTAAGCAACCAGGCCCGTGCCATCGAAGTTGATGCGATAGTAGTGAATGAAGTACGGATCCTGGTTCGCGTTCATTCCACCCGCGCGGAAGTAGATCTGACGGTTCGCCACATCCACGCTGTCTACGCCGCGCACCACCCAGTCACCTTTCGTGATCTGATTCTTTACGCGGCCCATTTTCGCATCGTAGAGATAGAGGTGGTTCCAGCCGTCACGTTCAGACGCCCAGATCAGCTCATCGCCCGAATACGAATCACAAGCGCCCGGTCCCTGGGCCAGACGGCATGAGGACCCGACGTCGAAGGCAAAGTTGTGACCCTGGTCACTGTACATGAAGAAGCTCTTGGTCACCTCGTCGACCATCGGACGCACGGCGCCGGTCGAGGCATCGACCTCGAGCACGCGGTAGTTCATGTGACCGCGCTGATTGTAATGGAACGAGTACGCGCCGTTGTCCTTCCGCCACACGGGCCGCGAGATGGCGTAGGGATTGGAGAACAGCGTTCGATCGATGATGAGCTGGCGCTTCGTTTCGACTTCGAAGATCGCCGGCTGATTGGAATCGAGTAGGTCACCGGCCTTCCGGTAAATTCCGCCGCCGAAGTTCCCGGGCGCTTGATCGTAGGGCACGAGCTTCGGCTGCACCTGGTCAGCCGGGGACGACTGGACGTAGTGCGGGACCCGTTTGTAGCCCGGCTTTTGACGATAGGCTACCAGCTTCTTCGAGTCGGGCGACCACACGATCGAGGCGACCAGGTAGCCATCCCCTTCGGACCCATCCGTGCTCAGCCGTGTGTAGGTTGGCGCTGCACCGCCCGCGCGACCACCGCCACCACCGCGTCCACCTCGCCCGCCACCCGCTTCGGCGGGGGAGCCAGCAGGCGGCGCGGGCCGGATCGCGATGTTGTAATTCTGAACAAACGCGACCGTCTTGCAGTCCGGCGAGAATACCTCGATCGGGGTCTCGCCCTGCTGGAGCGCGCGTTCGCCCACCGACGCGCAGCGCGGCGGATTTCCACCCTGGCCGCCGCCACCACCACCACCGCCGCCGCGCCCGCCCCGACCGCCCGCCTCTTGCGTCGCTGCGCCCACGCGCGTGCACGTCGTGCCTGCGACCGTGCAGCGATAGCGCGACCCGCCAGCGTTGCCCTCGATGGCGGTGCCATTCTCCACGACTGCGATCGACTGGAAGGGCAGCGTGATCTCGGTGTACTGCTGGCCGGCCGCGCTCGAGAGCGCGGTTGCCACCGCCGCGTGATCAAAGGCCGGCTGCTTTGTCCACTGCTCGGCATCAACCCGCACGAACCGGTTGCCGCCCGGCACCGAGACTCGATACACCGCCTGGTTCGTTCGGCCGATCCAGGCCAAGCCCTGGGTCAGTCCCGTGGTGAGATTCTCGAACCGCTGGTTGATCGTGGCGGCGCGGCGGTAGTCGTCGAGCGTACCCTGCGCGCTGGCCGCACGCGGCAATACCAGCAGCGCCGCGCACAGCGCCACATGCATCGTCCGATGCCGGATCGCAACCGAAGCAAGGCCGTGCAGCTCCATGGGAATCCTCCTGGCTGGCTGTTCCCGCGCCGGTCCGGCGCGGTCGAACGTAGATGGAGCAGCAACGGCTGCCCCGGAGTGGTGTGGACTGGATATTTTATACGATCCGCCGCCGGTCCGCGATATACGACGGTCGCGCCCAGGCGCATATCGATTCGCGATGTCGCGGCGGCCCCATCGTTTTTCCGCCCTCCGGGTGCGTGTAGCCGGCGACCCGCGGAAGCGAGACTGGCCGCCGTGCAGGCCCTGGATTCAGACACCCGCCTTCGCCAATGCGAGCGCGAGTTGCACGAGCGTCTGATCGCGCTCCTTCGTGAGTTGGTGCCAGCTAAGCCGAACTACACGGATCCTGCAGCCGCGAGCGCGGTGTCGCGCTGGCGATCGCGCACGAACGCGCGCT
>JBOHRF010000322.1:0-6077 GCA_050732575.1 Longimicrobiales bacterium | reverse complement strand
GGCGACCGTCGTCCACAGCATACCGGTAAATCTTCCCAATTGCGCGGCCCTTCCCGCTTTGGCTGAGCGACAGGTTTGCTTTTACGTTCGCTATCGACGCGCGCGGAGGGAATACCATTGCAGACCAGTGGTTCGGATCGACTGATCAACATCGAAGAATACGAACGTTTGCCGGATACCAACGAGAGCGTGGAATTGCTGCGTGGACGCCTGATCCGCGAACCGCGCCCGGCCTATGGTCACGGCGCATTGCAGGCGCGGCTAGCGCATCGATTGACGGAGCATATCGAGCAGGGCAAACTGCCCATGGTCTGCGGCACGGACTTCGGCTGCCGATTGACGCGCAATCCGGACTCCGTGCTGGCACCCGATGTCGCCGTGGCTCGCCTCTTCAGAGACGCTAGATGGTGGCGCTGTACTTCCCGGGTTCCTCGTCCCGATAGCCGATTTGTTCACCTGGTAGGCCGTTCACGTTACGGATTCGGGAGCGTAGATCGGGAGACAGGAGCGGGAGCAGGCGGGAGCAGGCAGCCCCACCACCGCGCCCGCCCGCTCCTGCTCCCGTTATGCGCTCCCGCTCCCGCGTCGGCCCTGCGCAGTCCGCGGCCTCGCCCAATACGCCATCACGCCCGTGTTGCCTAGCGCGGCGCCCCTTCCGTTGCCGGCCGCTTGGCTTTGCGCTCGGCAGCAAGCCGGTCAAAGTCTTCCTGCTCCAGGTACGTGACATCCACCCAGGCATGCGCCATCTCGTCTACCGTGCGATCGCCCCAGCCCACCCATTGTGCCGGATCTGGATTGTTCAGATTGGCGGTGGTGTTGTCATGCCAGGCCGTGAACACCAACATGGTACCCTTGGGCAGCAGCGGCGCCGCATTCTCCGCGTAGATGTAGTTGATGTGCCAACGCCACTGGAAATTGCTGACCATACTCAGCAGTTCACGCCGGCCATCGGGATACACGGCTTCCATGGACATGGCTTTGCCGCGCATGTGCATGTGCGGCTGGAAATTCTCCAGGCGCGCGGGCGCAGGCAGCACATAGAAATCCTGCACCATGCTCTGCTGATTGGGCGCTATATCCAGGTCAGAATTGGGCACTGCATTGAACATGCGCAGGATGGTGCGGTTCTTCGGCTGGTAGTCTTTCGGATAGAACCAGATGCCCAGCTCGACTACGTCGTCCTTGATCTCCTGACCCACTGTGTAGTAGTGCACTTCCCAACGGATCCTGGCGCCGGGCAGCATCAGCTTGCCCGCGTCCTGCGGGAAGACCTCACCTACTTTGCCGACTGCCCATTCCATGAACAGACCGGCACTCATGCGCGCGCCGCTGTGCGCGGCCGTGCTGGCCAGGTGCGTGATGCCCTGTTCGCGCTGCTCGAGCAACGTCAACACGTGATGCACCACTTTGCGTCCGGCCGGGAACGATGGCTTGACTTCAATGGCACGCACCCAGCGCGGCTCGGTCAGTCCGGTCTCCACGGTTGGGCGCCACCACACGTCCTGTCCACTCTTGCGCACCGTGTAGGGCGCTGATTTGACGATGAGGTCGGGCTCGCCAAAATCCTTGCTCAGCTGCCAGGTCTTTGGATCCGGCCATTCTACCGGCTTGGGCATGTCTTTCAACTCACCCTGCGGTGCACCGCCATCCACCCATTTCACAATGGTGGCAATCTCGGCATCGGTGAGCGAGCGATCGTTCTTGAATTGCTGGATGCCCACTGTCTTGTCGATGTGCCAGGGCGGCATGGTGCGCGAGGAGACACGCTGCTTGATGAGCGGCGCAAAGGGTTTGACTTCCTGATAGGTCACGAGTGACATGGGCGCAATCGAGTTGACACGATGACACACCTGACACTTGGCTTGCAATATGGGCGCAACATGTTTGCTGAACGTGATGGGATCATCGTCACGATTCATGCGCACACGGCTGCGGAAAGAAAGCTGCAAGGGCAGCAGCAAACTGAGCGTTGCGATGATGGCCGCGCTGCGCAGCGCCGGATGGTGTAACGGGCTCATGGGTCTATCCTCGGTCTAACTCGTGACGGTCACTTTGACGAAGCCATTGCTCCAACAGCATTGCGCGTGGCCACTACCCGTGACGCCCGATGCATCGTTGGCGCGCACGCGCAGGACATAATCACCAACGGCATTGAAGGTCACTGTGGTCGATGCCTTGCCGCTGGCACCATCCACGGCAGGTGATGCGGTGCCGAACGTGACATCACCGGGACCCTGATGTTTGAACCAGGCCAATGTGACGGGCACACCTGCGCGGCCATCACTGGCAATGCTGCTGGATGCTTTGCCATCATCGGTTGCCCAGACGTGGAGCGTGAGCGGCTGACTCACGGCCACGGTGAGTGTTGGGCCCATGATACCGCCCGGGCCAGTACCACTTTTGCCGGCCACATCGAAGCGCAACACGGGCGGCTTGTTGCCCGTATCCGCCTCGCCCTGAATGGCATCGATTTCCCAGCCGCGCCTGAGACTACCCGGAATGGCGAACGTCTGGCCGCGTACGGTCAGCGTCCAGACAACCTTTTGCTCTTCTCCAAAATTGGCGGGCACGGTAACCGCAAAAACGCCCCAGTGCCGGCGCGGCTCGAAACGCGTGGGTTGCCCGCGATTCGGATTGCCGGGTGACATGCGGTTGTAGGTACCAATCGGAATGTCGAGCGCTTCTTTGCCGTTGCGATTGAAGTAGCCGAAGGAGAGGCTGAACGTGCCGTCAGGGTTGCGATACCAGCCTTCGAAGACGGGTGTCACAGATTGACCGGACTCGCGCACGGGGGCGAGCGGAACTTGCTGCGCCCGGCCGCGAGCGGTGGGCGCAAACATGAGCGTGATTCCCAGGCAAACAGCAGCCGTTCGATGCGCCTGCAGTCCGTCCTCCCGGGCCCTGGTTGGCTTGACCCACCGTCATTGAACGAGGGGTCCGACGCGACAACCTAGGCTTACGGGCAGGTGTCCGGAAAGTCAATGACGCTCTGCGCGCCAGGTGCGTAGCCGCTGGTACGAGTAGGCGCCAAAACAGAATCCGCGCAGCACGATACCCGCCGCAACCACCAGTAGCGCCAGCTCCAGCACGCGGGCCAGGGCCGTTTGGCGGCCGGCCAATGCCAGCGCAATGGCCAGCGAGCACGTGGCTTCCATGGCCTGCGCAAAACGGCGCGGTGCACGCGCGGGTGGCAGCGGCCAGCCGGTTCTGGGCCGCACGCGCGCGTTGTAGATCCGATCGAAGGGATTGGCGCGCGGCCGGGAAGCACTCCACGCCAACAGCAAGGAAATCAGAAGAAACGCCAGCGCCGATTGCAGGATCACGCCGAGCAACAAACCCGCGCCTACCACTCTCGGCTGAAACTGAAGGGCCGAATACCGTTCAACGGCGCTCCTGGCTGGTGGCTCCGCCAGGCCCTGCTGCACAATGAATCGCTGCTTCGCGCTGATCGCGCCCTGCCCACGCATCTGACCTCCAAACGTGTTGCTCAACACGTTCTCGTTCTCGTTCACGCTCCCGATCCGTGAGGCGAGACAATAATGCGCACAACTCTCGCTCCGACTGCTGCATCGGGCTCTCAGTTTTGTAATGCGCGATGGGTTTCGATTCTGACCGACCGGTCGCACGGTGAGTTCAGCTGCGGTCGTTCGATTCAGGCGGCTCCTGTTTGCTGAAATCCAGATTGCGCAACGCTTCGGGAACATTGAACTCACCGTACACATCGAGCGCGGCATCAACGCGTTTGCCCATGCGCATGACGCGGTGAAACAGGTATCCATTCGGCCCGCGCCCGCGTATCAGGTCCAGCACAGCTGCGGCCAGACCGGCCACGGCCAGCACGAAGTCCCTGATGCCATCCAGCCACAGCTTGAAGGCAAACACGGATGCGTCGCGCATGATGCGCTTCCGGTCCTCCGTAATCCGTCCGGCCACAATCACTCCTGAGGTCAATGATCTCTTTGCCAGCGCAGTTGATACCCCGATCCTTTCCCTTGTCCGGCTTTCCTCGTGCTGCGGCGCGTATTGTGCGCGGGCGACCCGCCATGACGCACCTGCGCACGCGACTTCGCCGGGCCATGTCGGTCGTGGTTGACCACTCCCCACTGCGCTGGCCACTATCGCAGCGAGTTACTTCGCACGCTGGCCGCCTGGCCCGGCTCTACGGCCTGGTCGGGCTGGCACTGTTGCTCAGCCTGGCCGTTTTTGCCGCCGGCCTCTGGGGCTTCGTGCGCATCGCCGAGTCCGTGCTGGAAGGGGAGACCGCCCAATTCGATGAAGGCGTGCTGCGCTGGCTCGATGCGCACGCTACACCCACACTCGACCGCATGGCCATTGAAATCACGGCCCTGGGATCCGGCACCGTCGTGGTAGTCATCGTGCTGGCTCTGTCCGCGCTGCTCTGGCAGGTCCGCCAACGCTACCTGGTCTACTTGCTCTGGTTGACTGTCTCCGGCAGCGTGGTCTTGAATGCGATCCTCAAATTGTCCTTCGATCGACCGCGCCCGCGCGTTTTCGAGTGGCGCGTACACTATCCGGTCAGCTCTTCTTTCCCCAGTGGTCACGCCATGACCGCCGCCGTGGTCTATCTCACCGTCGCCATCATCATCCTGCGCGTCAACGGCGCGCGCAAATTGGGCATCATCGCGCTGCTATGTGCCGCAATACTGATGCTTCTGGTTGGACTCTCGCGCATGTACGTGGGGGTCCACTACCCCTCTGATGTGGTGGCTGGCTACGCCGCCGGTGTGGCCTGGACCGGTCTCTGTACGGCTGCCATCGGAGTCCTGCGCGCGCGTGCCGAGCGCACCATCGCGACCGCCGTACAAGACAAGTAGCGGCCGCTACTCGATGGGCTGCAGGTGCGCCACAATCTCTTTGCGCTGCGGCTCCAGGAACGGCGGCAGCGCAATGTGCTCACCCAGCGTGGCGGGATCTTCATCAACGGCAAAACCCGGCCCATCGGTCGCAATCTCGAAGAGCACGCCGTTGGGCTCGCGGAAATACAGGCTGCGGAAGTAGTAGCGATCGATCTCACCGCTGTTGGGCACGCGCATCGAGTTGAGCCGATCCGTCCACGCGTGGTACTGCTCTTCATTGGGCGTGCGGAATGCCACGTGATGCACGCCGCCCGCGCCCTGCTGCACGACCGGTAAATCGGGCTGCACAACCACGTGCAGCTCGGCGTGCGGACCTCCCGTTCCCATCTCGTAGACATGCACGGGCGAGGTCGGATTGTCCTCGTGCGCGTACTCGCGCACGGCACGCATGTTCATGACGCGCGTGAGCACAACATCGGTCCGCCCGATCTGCGGCACACTCATCACGATGGGACCCAGTCCGCGAATTTGATATTGCGCCGGCACGGGACTCCGATCCCAGGCCACCGGCCGGTCCCCCTGTCCCCCATCATCGATCAGCGCCAGCCGCTGCCCTTCCGCATCCTCGAAATGCAGGGTCAGCCGGCCATCGGTCTGGTGCACGCCGCCATGCCCGACGCCCAGCTCGCTCAGCCATTCGGCCCACCAGTCCAGCGCGGCACCCCCCTGCACGCGCAGGTGCGTGCGCACAATGCTATGCGCACCGCGCCGCTCACCCGGCATCTTCCAGTCGAAAAACGTGATGTCCGTGCCCGGTGAACCCACCGCATCGGCATAAAACAGATGATAGGCGCTCACATCATCCTGGTTCACGCTGCGCTTGACCAGCCGCATGCCCAGTACCTGCGTATAAAACCGGTAGTTCTCCCGCACCTTCGCGGAGATGGCTGTCAAGTGGTGGATACCGGTGAGTTGCATGACAGACTCCGGACGTGTTTGTATTGTTGCACGTTTGACCGCTTCAACCATGCCATCGATCGCGCGCCGCGGTCCACCAGGAACCTCGTGTTGACCCGTGGGCACGGACAATCCCTTGCCAGCCAGCACCTTTGACGCTCATCGACACTGCTGGCCGCCCTGATTTCGATTGCGGCCAAAACGGGAAGAATCAAGGATTCAAAACAGGTCCGGCTGCCTCCGGCTCGAACGAGACCACCAGCACATCCAGGTCGCCCGCGCGCGCGAGCAGCCGGGTCACCA
>JBOHRF010000321.1:0-6086 GCA_050732575.1 Longimicrobiales bacterium | reverse complement strand
GAACTATGTACTGCGGAACTGAACTGCGGAAATTCGTTCCCGACGAATTTGAAGTTCCGAAGTTGAAGTTCCGAAGTTGCAGTTCCGCAGTTGCAGTTCCGAAGTTGCGGTTTTCGGAAGTTACAGTTCCGAAGTCCGGTATGCATCCTGATGCTCAGCTCTTGTTTGAAGTAAGAGGTGCTGCTCGCAGGCATTGCAACAATGGAGAAAATCGGCTGCACCTGGCAATGCCTGCACGCCGCGCAAGGTTCCGCCAGGCCAGGACGTGATTCCGAGGGGGGGCACGGAGGACTTGTGCTAAGCCAGAGACCGGATGGGCCGACCCCCTTCCCCCAGAGGCCCGGTCCTGTGCGGCTGACTCGGCGATTCGGCTGGATTCTAAACCTATTCTGTCAAGGGGGCGGTCGTGCTGTGACCTCGGGGCCGAATTCAGCAGTCTACCAGGTATGACCAGGCTCGATGCCGGGCGCGATGCCTCGATCATAGCTGCGGTACTGGGCGGCAACGTGGATGCATTCGCGCAGTTGGTCGCGCGTTATCGCGATGCGTACACACGCTACGCCGTGCGCGTGCTGGGCAGTAAGGATGATGCGGACGATGCATTGCAATCGGCGTTTGTCCGCGCCTACCGCAAACTTGATCGCTGCCGTGATCCGCAGCGTTTTGGCGCCTGGCTGTATCAGATCGTAATCAACGAATGCCGCACCTTGTCTGCGCGACGCGATCGCCGAGAGCAACGCCTGGTACGCGCGGAAGACCAAGTGGACGCGACCACGGAAATCGCTGATGCCACCGTGCGCCATGAAGTGCAACGAGCGTTGGACCAGTTGGACGCGCGCCAGCGCGAGGCGTTCGTCTTGAAGCATGTGGAAGAACTGAGTTATGACGAAATGGTCGAGCTGACCGGTGTTGGCGAATCGGCGCTCAAGATGCGCGTGCAGCGGGCCTGCGAACGGCTGCGCCATTTGCTCGAGGGAGTGTACCTATGACGGACCGTCAGGAACCGGAACAGCCGGACGCACGCGAGGAAAAAGCGGACGCGTTCATTGAAGGCCTGGCCGAATCGCTGCGCACGCCTGAACACGTAGATGTTACCTTCGAGGCGCGTGTTATGTCTGCCGTGCACGCGGAAGCACGTGCCGGTCACCAGCCGAGCCGACGCACTCCACGCATGGCCCTGGATTGGTGGTTGCGGCCCCGTACGCTGCACGTTACCCCATTGGCCGGGCTCGGTACGGCCATCGCCAGTATGATGCTGGTGTGGCTGAGCGCGTGGGCTGTGCCCTCCCTGTTGCGTGACGGCGCCGGCCCAGGTCGGTCAATTGCGGCAACGCCGGCAACGGATACCGTGCACCTGGTGCGCTTCGTGTACGTCGACCCAACAGCGCGCGCGGTCTCCCTGGTGGGCGGCTTCAACGGCTGGCAAAAAGGAGCGACCCGTCTCATGCCAGCCAGCAGCGGCGCGAGCGGTGCCTGGATGATTACCATACCACTGCGCTCGGGCCGTCATGAGTATGCGTTCGTGGTGGAAAGTCCGAGTGGCGAGCGCTGGGCGGTCGATCCATTTGCGGCAACGGTGCGCGATGAATTCGAAACCGAGAGTTCAGTGATCCTGCTGGGCGGCGCGGCCAGCGTGCAGCAGCGATCATCCTGAGTGCCACCGCATGATCGTGAAGAGGACGCGGCCCACGCGCAGAGCGCGGGTGGGGTGGGCTCGATACTGCTGCGCCGCGCTCCTTCCCTTCATTCTGACAACCGAGACGGCGGCCCAACGTGAGGTGAGGATCGATATCGGCGGCGCCCGCGTGCGCTACGCCGACACGCTCGACATCACGACGCTGGCTCTGGCGCCCGCGGTCAATCTCGAGACCAGGCTGGCCAGCGTGCGCGCAGGCGGCACGATTTCCCAGCTGGATCTGGGCGGCTGGACCACACAGGGCATGTTCGACGCCGCGCTGCGCACGCCGTTCTTCGGTCCGTTCCAGGGCGAGGTAACGAGTGCGCTGGGGGGCAGTATGCACAGAGATGGAACGCGCACGGGACAATTGCTGGGCGGTCTGCGCGCTCATGTTGCGTTCCAACAATTTGGTTTGTTCGGTGGCGGCTCCCTTGGGGGCAGCACGGATGGTGATGTCTGGCGAGGCGTTCGGCAGGCCGAGCTGGGTGCCTGGCTGACCCACCGTCGTTTCGCCTTGTTACTGACCCTGACACCTACCGAGGTGCAAGATACTATCGACTACGCCGATGCCACGCTCTCTTTCATTGTGCAGAGCGGACGGCTCGAGTTGGCCGCGGTCAGCGGTCTGCGCAGGGGCGATCGGTTGCCTACGCTGGGCGGGACCGAACGCGCCTGGGGCACTGCCACGCTGGTGGCGTGGCTGACCCGCCGCATGGCACTGGTCGCAGCTGCAGGTACCTACCCGGTCGATTTGACGCAGGGATTTCCGGGTGGCCGTTTCGTATCGATGGGCGCTCGATTGCGCACTGCACCGCGCGCACCAGTGTCTGCGGCGTCGGCACCGTTGACGGCACCAGGCGCAGTGGCTGCCGATGGTGCTGCGGTTTCCAACCTGGAAGCAAAGTCAGGCTGGGACGATCAGGTGACACTGCGTTTGCACGCCGTGCGCGCGCAGCGAGTCGAAATCGCGGCCGATTTTACCAACTGGCAGCCGATGCAGTTGACGGCAACCGGCAACGACTGGTGGACTGTAACCCTGCCCATCACGAGCGGCACGCATCAAATCAATGCGCGTGTCAACGGTGGACCCTGGATCGTGCCGCGTGGAATGCCTGCGGTCACGGATGAGTTCGGCGGGCGCGTGGGCATTCTGGTGATTCCGAGCAAGTCTATTCCTTCGGTGCAGTGACGCGAGCCCGGTACCCGGTAGTCGATATAGTGAAGACCCGCATTGCCCAAGCCGTTTGGGTTGGTCTTAAACAATCTGTTCGCGAGAGATTCCGTATGCGATCAAAATGTTTGTTGCTCGTCATATTGGCCCTGACCTGTACGGTCGGTTCAGTGGCGGCACAGACGCCTGCGCGCAATCCAGCCGATCGGTTGCGTGAGGTGCTCCCGGCCGACGTCGCAGAGCGCGTGCTGGTCACGATCGCAGCAGCGCGCGCGCGCGAATTGCCCGCCGTCGCACTCGAGCAGCGCGCTCTCAAATTCGCTGCCAAAGGTGTGGATCCGTTGTTGATCGAGAAGTCGGTGGCCGAACACGCAGAACGAATGCTGACTGCCAGGACCGCACTGGAGCGCGCACGCAGTCGGAAAGCGGCCGATGATGAGTTGGAAGCAGGTGCCGACGCGTTGCGCAAAGGCGTGCGTGGCGAAGCGCTGAGTGAGCTGGCGCGCGCGGCCGCATCGGGCCGCTCGCTTGCCTTGCCGCTTTATACATTGGGCGAGCTGATCGACCGCGGACTGCCGGCCGATGAAGCGATTCGGCGCGTGTACGAACGACTGACCGCGCGTGCAGCCGACAGCGATTTCCAGCGCATGACCACGGAGCAGCCCAACGCGCAGGGCAATCGGCCCGAACTCACCGGACCGGATCTGGCCGAGACGAAACGGCCGCCCAACGCAAGTGCCGCCGGACGCGGCAAGCCGCCCGCCACCATACCGAGCAATGCCGGCAAGGACACCCGGCCCGGACGTGGTCGGGCAACCACACCGCCAGGCCGCGGGCGCGGCGGAGCCTGAACCGGACGGTTAGTTGGCCCGCCGTCGGGGCCCGCGTCCGGTCCAACCGAGACTCCCCCATTGAGCAAAGGATGAATGATGCATAGGCAACGAACTCTCTGGACGGCGCTTGGCACCCTGCTTGTAACGGTTGCGTGTGACACGGGACCGGCAGACTTCGATGGCCCGAACGATGGCCGGCTAACGATTCAGCTGACCGATGCACCCGGTGATCTGGCCGAAGCTTTCGTAAAAATCGAAAAATTCGTGCTCATTCGGAGTGATGAAGAAGACGCGTCTGACCGCATCGAGTTGGAACCGATAAGTAGCGGATTCATCGAGTTGCTCGTACTGGAGGGCGGCCGGTTGCTCAATGTGGTCGAGGAAGCCGAAGTCCCGTCCGGCACGTTCGCAGAACTGCGCGTGGTTGTGGAAGAAGCCTTCGTGCGACTCAAGGATGGCCGCGTATTCGCCTCGCCCGGGGCAACGCTGCCCGCAGGCATCACGCCGGACGGAGAGCTCAAGTGCCCCAGCTGTGCGCAAAGCGGCTTCAAGGTCAAATTCACGAACGGCGGACTGCTGGTCAGCGATAACTCGATCGTGGTACTCGATTTCGACGTGGCCAAGAGCTTTGGCCACGAAGCCGGCAAATCGGGCAAGTGGATCATGCATCCCACGCTGCGCGCCACATCCCTAACCATTGCACTCGGTCGGATCACGGGCAACGTGACGCTTGCGTCCGGGATCACCATCCCGGCCTGCGGCGGTCAGGCGAATGACATCACCGTGTTCAAGCCCACCGCGGCAACGGCTACCGATACTATCGTTGGTGTAACCGCTGCCACGGGCATTTACAACATTGCGAACGTGTTGCCCGCCACGTACACGCTCGGTTTTCTGCGTGACGTCACCTTCATGAACGGAGATTCACTCACGATCACAGCAGCTGCGACACCCCCAACCGTAACGGTAGCGGCGGGTGATAGCGCGAAGTCGGACTTCCAGATCAGCGCCGCGGCCTGCCACTGATGGGGCCGGTCCCCCCCTGAATCCCACGTTCACGTTCTCGTTTCATGTCTCACCGCGTGAGTCGCGAACGTGATCGTGGGATTCGCCAGATGGTAACTGCAACTTCGGAACTGCAACTGCGGAACTTTGTACTGCGGGAAATTCGTTCCCGACGAAGTCGAAGTTCCGAATTTGAAGTTCCGAAGTCCAGTTCCGAAGTCGCAGTTCCGAAGTTGCAGTTCCGCAGTCCCGAAGTCCGAAGTTGCAGGTCCGCAGTCGCCGTTCCGCAGTTCCTCACCCAATCTCGGATTTGCGGTATTGCGTGGGGCTCACGCCGAACTCGGCGCGGAATGCACGGTTGAAATTGGACAGGTCACCAAATCCGGAATCAAACGCGATGTCGATGACTCGTGCGGGTTCGGCCGCCAAGCGCACGGCAGCCGAACGCAGGCGCGTGCGCAGCAGGTACTGATGCGGTGTCACGCCCGTCAGCTGCTCGAAGGTACGCAGGAAGTGATAGGGACTGAGGCCAGCCTCCTTGGCCAGCGTGCGCAGCGTGAGATCGTGAGCGGGCTCGCGCTCGATTCTGCGCACGACCTGGCTCACGCGCGCCTCGACGCCCGGAGAGAATTGGTAGTGGCGCGCAGACAAACCGCGCGTGAGTTGCAATGTGGCTCCAGCCAGCTGCACACTCAGGTCTTCCCACGCCACATTCTGATACGCAGTCAGGCCGGCACAAGCGCGCGCCAACCAGCGTGATAGCGGACGTAACGGAGGCACACGCGGCACTCTGAAATCGAATTGACGGCCGGACGCGCCCGCATCGGCAATAATCTCTTGAAAGTAGGCCGGCTCGAAACGGAACGATAAACAACGATCGCCCGTGTGGTGCTGGTGTCCGCACTCGAAACACTCACCCGCACTCCCCAACATGATTGAGCCAGGTGTCATCAATGCGCGACCTGCGCTGGATCGATACTGGAAGCTGCCCGCCAGCACGATGGCGATGGCTACGTCTTTGTGTTGCTCCTGGAAGGAACGATCCTGCGGGCCGGAGGTGCAGAGCACATCTTCCAACACCCAGCCAGCGCCCTGCGCCAGTACGCGCCCGGACATCCCGCCCGGAGCGCCGCTCGCCTGCCGTCGGGCCACCGCCTGTTCCAGCTCAGCCGCAATTTTTGCCAAGATTTTGCCTCCCGTGCGCAGGTATCATAACGCCTGTTCGATAAAAAATGACCCCGTGCAAGGAGAGCATATGAGCTCGACTGCCACCCAGGAAACCAGCGCACCCGCGGCGCTGGAGACCCAACTGTTGACGCGCATCCTGGACGAAGGATACGGACCGGGCGCCTGGCATGGCGCCGATTTCAAGGCCGCCCTGGCCGATGTGAAAACGGAC
>JBOHRF010000320.1:0-6104 GCA_050732575.1 Longimicrobiales bacterium | reverse complement strand
AAAAACACAATCCACGTCCTCGCCCGCCGCCGCGCGCACGCGCTCCGCCCATCCGGGCAGGAACAGGTCATCGGCATCGTGAAAGTGCACCCAGTCAGCACGACTCGCCGCCAGCAGTCGATTGCGTGCAATGGCCGGCCCCACGTTGTCCGCGCCGCGCAGCAGCTGCACACCCGCGCCGGCCGGTATGTAAGCCGCTGCGCCGCGCACCGACGCATCATCGTAGACCATGATCTCAGCAGGCGGGCTCGACCCCGCGCCCAGCGAGCGTAGACATTCCGTCAGCAGCTCGCCCTCATTGTGGTAGGTGATCAGGACGGCCAGGCGCACGGAATACCCCGGACCTGTTTGTATTCCTTGATTCTTTTACAAATGGCCGCTGCTGACATGAGCATGCCCCCAAACGCTTCTTTCACACTCACGATCACCCTGGAGGCCCGGAAATCTCGTGTTGCCCGGCGGATGCGCCGGCCGTGTCGATTTGCCAATCGGCAGCTTGCTGGCCGACCGTACGCTTCGGCCTCGTTGCCCGTTAATGGATGTGTGGGCCAAACGACAAGGTATACAAACACGTCCGCTAGCGAAGCTCCACAAACGTAACCCGGCCCGCCTGCACGTTGATCCGCCGCCAGACTTTGCGCCCGCCAAGGTCAGTGCCGATCACGTATTCGCCGGCGGGAATATCGCCAATGGCAAAGTTCTCGTTGTAGAGCGGGTGGGCGTGCGAGCGCTCGCGATAGGTCTCCACGAATGAGAGCGGCGTTTCCTCGGGATAGGGCTGCACCAGGCCGTGAATGCGCGCACCAGGCACGGGCTGCCCATTCGCGTCGAGTACGCGCCCAGCCACGATGCCGGTACCCGGCAGTGGCTCGATCCAGAGCTGCGGGTTGACCGTGAATTCGGGGAATCGCACATCGGGATGCACGATCTTCGCGCTGTCCGTTGTGGGCGCTACGTGGATCTCGAGGTGCAAGTGATCGTTGGTGGCGCGGCCCGTGTTGCCCACTCGTGCAATTACCTCGCCCGACCGCACGCGTTGGCCGCTGCGCACGTTCAGTGATGCGTTGTGGAAGTAGGTCGAGAACACGTAGCTCGTATCCAGCCGCTGATCATGGAGGATGGCGACCGTGTTGGAACCCGCTTCGGCTTGGCCGGCCAACACGACTACGCCATCGGCAATGGCGCGGACCGGCGTGCCCGCCGGATTATTGAATTCAACACCCTGATGCTGCTGAAAATTGCCACCCATGGTCGAGCCATACCGATAGGTAGCATCCACGAACGGATTGCCATCACCGGCTGCGATGGGCCGCGCAAACAATGGGTGCCGCGCCGCTGCCGGTGTGCCTTCACGAGGGGGCGGCAGCATGGGCGGAAATTCACCGGCCAGGATGCGGGCAATGCCGGTGCCGGTGCCAGACAGTGGCCACAGGCCCCACCACAACACGCTCCACACATCGGCTGCGGGCCGGAAACGTTCGCCCGCGGGCAGGTAGTGCATGCGGAATTCACCAATCGGATCGGGCGCGGCCAACCCGGTGGAGAGTCCGATGAGTGGAACCTCAGAGCCTGGCAATTCCTCCAGCACGCGCGGCTGCCCGGGCAGTTGCGGCCAGCCCGGTGCACGCGGCTCCGTGCGCTCCAGCGCCGCGCCCACTCGAGAGCGGAAATAGGATGATTCACCCGCCAGCCAGACTCCGCTGGTGTCTGCGTGAATGGCGCGGATACGCACATCGATGGGCGTGCGCGATTCCGGCGATGTCCAGCTGCGGCCCTGGTCACGTGAGATGGAAACGCCTTTCAGATGGCCGACCCAGATCGTGCCGTTCGGACCGACTTCCATGGAAAGCAGGTACTCACTGGGCAAGGTCTTCAGTCTTTCGGTACAGCCATCAGGCCTGGGATCCGCGCCGCCACTGATGCCATCAACGGCCTGGATGCAGCGCCAGCGTTGGCCACCGTCCCAGCTGATGCGTAAGCCATCCGCGGTTGCGATGTAAACGGTGTCACCACGCGCGCGGATACCATCGGCCGCCACGTACTGCCACTCGGGCCCGAGCTGCGCCTGCGTCCAGTTGCGCCAGGTACGGCCGCGATCGCGCGTGCGGCCAAAGCCACGCCCAATGGTGCCCACCCACATGGTCGAGTCAGCGGTCAGGGCCAACGAGTTGACGAAATCCCAGGAAAGCGCAGTCGAGTCGTTACTGCGCATGCTGATCCGTTCCCACCGTCCGGAATCGCGCGGCATCACGTAAATACCGCGGCCAAAGGTTCCGGCCCACAGCGTGCCACCCGGGCCCGCCGCCAGAGCCAGCACGTGGGTGCCGAATCCGCTCGAATCGGGCAACGGATCGGGCAGGCGCGGGCCGGTCTCGCGCACCGGGGCGGGTGGCGGCGTGCCTATGCACGAAGCCACGAGCGGCAGCAGTAGCAGCGCGATGGTGCGCCTGTATCCTGTGGCCATCCTCATAGAAATAGCGGGCGCTCGGAATACGTCGCCCATTGAGTGGGTGTTTCCCAGACGCGAACATAAACCACGGCGTCTCGCATCTCGGACGGCAATAGCCTCTTCATTTCATCATAAAAATACCGCGCCTGGTTCTCCGCTGATGGCTCCAGTTCGGTGAACGGCTCCAGGTCGTTCAAGTTCTCGTGGTCCAGCCGATCGGCCAGCGCACGCAAGTGCCTTTTCACGTCCACAAAATCGTAGGCAATACCGGCCTCGTTCAGTTGGCCGGCACTGAGCGCCAGTTCCACCACATAACGATGGCCGTGCAACTTCTCGCACTTGCCTTTGTAGTTGCGCAGATAGTGCGCACTGTCATAGTGCGCCTGCACGCTCACCACGAACATGTTGGTCTCAACCCCGCTCGACCAGAAGATTCGTCACTGCTACCCCGGCCGGCTGCACGATCGCATAGAACACGGCCTGGGCAACCGCCGTAGCGCTCAACATGGATTCCGGCGCGGGCAGATCGGGATGGCGCGTCCGATCAATTTGCTGCCACAGCTCCGTGTCCGTGGCCGCAGGTTCGATCAAGGTAGCGCGCACACCGGTTCCCTTGAGCTCAGCCGTCAGAACAGCGTGCAACCCGCGGACTCCGAATTTCGATGCCGCGTATGCACCGTTGGCCGGGAATGCCACTCGACCTGCTACCGAGCCCAAGGTGACAATGTGCCCACTTCGCCGCAGTAGCATTCCCGGCAGAAACGCGCGCGTCAATACGAACACGGCCCTCAAATTCACTGCCACCTGCCGATCGAAGCTCTCAATCGGCGTTTCCACGATGGGCGCCAGTTGGAAGGCGCCTGCGCAATTGACCAGAACATCCGGGGCGCCACCGTGCGCGGCTTGCCAGTCCTGCGCCAGCCGATGCACTCCCTCTGCATCGCTGACATCGACGGCCCGCCAGTCGGCACCTACCTCCTGCGCGGCCTGTTGCAACCGCGATTCGTTGCGCGCCACCAGAGTAACCCGCACCTGCGCGGCGGCCAGCTGGCGCGCTACCGCCAACCCGATCCCGCGTGAGCCGCCCGTCACCAGCGCGCGTTGGCCCGCCAACACCAACGTGCTCACGATGCGCCCAACGTTCCACGTGCGCGACGATTCATGCTATGATTGCGCTAGTAACGCACAGGCGCAGGAATTCCTCGCGCGTTTTCAAATCCTCCAGGAATACACCCTGCATCGAGCTGGTGATGGTCTTGGAGTTCTGCTTTTCCACGCCGCGCATCATCATGCACAGGTGGTAGGCCTCACAAATGACGCCCACTCCCTGCGGCTTCAACACGTCACACAGCGCCTGCGCGATCTGTTCGGTCATGCGCTCCTGAACCTGCAGGCGCCGGGCAAAGATTTCCACTACACGCGCCAGCTTGGAAAGACCGACGATGCGGCCATCCGGGATATAGGCAACGTGCACCTTGCCGAAGAAGGGCAACATGTGGTGCTCACACAAGGAATACATCTCGATATCCTTGACCAGCACCATGCTGTGGTGGTCTTCTCCAAAGATGGCGTGGCCCACCGCATCCGCCACCGACAGGTGGTAACCGCGGGTCAGCCACTTCAGGCTTTTTTCTACGCGCTCGGGCGTCCGCTGCAAGCCGTCGCGCGCCGGGTTTTCATCCAGCTTCTCCAGGAGTGCGAACACCAGGTCGGCAATGCTGGCATCGGCCAGACGCAGCTGCTTTCGAGTCTCGGTCACGCTCACTCTCCGCTATACTCGACCCAGTTGCGGGGTGTCTCCCACAACACGAGCCGGACCAGGTGCACGCCCGTTGGTAAGGCCGGTGCAATGCGCCGCCACAATCCGACCACCAGGTTTTCCGTGGTCGGGTTGATGCCAGCCAGCCAGGAAACATCCAGGTTGAGATTGCGGTGATCCAGGTCAGCAATGGCTTCGTGTTCGACCAGGTCGCGCAGCTCCTTGAGATCGAGCACAAACCCGGTCTCGGCCGCAATTTCACCTTCCACCACGACGTCCAGCTCGTAATTATGACCGTGCCAGTTCGGGCTCGCGCACAAGCCGAACACGGCTTCGTTCTGCGACTGCGGCCAGTCCTCCCGGCCCAGCCGATGGGCCGCGCTGAAGTGCAATCTGCGTGAGACGCGTACACGCGCCATGCCTGTCCTCCCTTGAACGCGGATGGCCAACACTCCTATCTTGCCGCCCTTCGTTGACTCTCTCACCGCATCTCATGTGCTGACCAGAATCCTGAGCGCTGTAAAGCTCGCACAAGCCGCAACCCATGCAGCCTTCAGTGCGCTCTGGACGTTCCCATCTATCCTGTTATCCGCCTTTCTGGTCGCCTGGGCTGCGGAAGCCGCTCAGTTCATGATCAGTCAGGGACTCGCACTCGCCATTCTCGCCTGGCTGCAGACCCTGCCCGAATTCGCCGTCGAAGCCGTCATTGCCTGGGAGGCCGGTAAGGATCCGAGCATCGCCCACCTGGCCATTGCCAACTTCACGGGCGCCATCCGCCTGTTGATCGGACTGGGCTGGCCCATGATCTACTTCGTGGCTGCCGGATCCGCCGTGGTCAACCGCCGCCGCCGCACCTGGGCCGAAATCCATCTCGATGATGAGCACTGCATCGAAGTGATGGGTCTGATACCACCACTCATCTACTTCATCTGGGTATGGTACAAGGGCTCGCTTTCGATCGTGGATGCGGTCGTCCTCACGCTCTTGTACACGGCCTACCTGTTCGTGCTTTGGCGCGTCCCGCCCAAGGAAGAGGGTGGCATCGAAGATGTAGGACGCGTGCCGCGCGCCGTGCTCAACCTCAAAACCCGCATGCGCTGGACTGCCATTATTTCGCTCTTCGCCGCCGGCGGTACTCTGCTCTACCTCACGGCCCACCCGTTCCTCGAATCCATGCTCGCGCTCGCGGTCATTTTCGGCGTGAGCGATTTCGTCTTCGTGCAGTGGGTCGCGCCGTTCCTCTCGGAATTCCCCGAAAAGGTGAGCGCCTTCTACTGGGCTCGCAAGGTGAGTACCGCTCCCATGGCACTCATGAACATGGTGTCCAGCAACATCAACCAATGGACCGTGCTGGCCGCCATGATTCCCGTGGTATACTCCCTGAGCATTGGCGAGCCGACCGCCCTGCGTTTCGATGGACCACAGCGCGATGAAATCCTCATCACCATCCTGCAGTCTTTCCTGGGCGTGCTCATTCTCTCCAACATGCGCTTCGCGTTCTGGGAAGCTGCACTCCTCTTCGTGCTCTGGTTCGCTCAGTTCCTGCGCGCCGAATTGCGCGACGAAATCTCCTGGATCTATGCCATCTGGGGCGTCATCCTGATCGTGGATTCATTCGTCGATCGCACCCGCTGGCGTGCGCCACGTCTGTTCTGGAAACTGATTCGGCATGGCCCTTCTCCCAGGAACAAAGCCAACACCCACAGCACACCTCCCTGATGCTTGGACCGCGATAACCAAAAAGCTGTGCACGTTCTCGCTCTCGTTTAACGTTAACGCTCACGGCCGTTAAAGCCGTGAACGAAACGTTATGTAGAGCGAGAACGTGAACTGCGCGTGCGTCACTATGGTCAGGATTGCGCTGGCGCGCGGTACAGCAAATAAAAAAGCGGCTCG
>JBOHRF010000319.1:0-6110 GCA_050732575.1 Longimicrobiales bacterium | reverse complement strand
ACGCACACTGCCCTCCAGCACATTGGCAACCTGCAGCCGCCGTCCGATCTCCACTACGTTCGCCCGATCACCCTTGAACGCAAACGAGGAGGTGCGCGATGCTACATGAAGGTCAGGCGAGTTGGCCAGGGCATCGATCAGCTGCTCCGTGATGCCGTCGCTGAAGTAATCCGTGTCACGATCGCCGCTGTGGTTGACGAACGGCAGGACGGCAATGGACGTGCGCGCCGGCGCGGCTGACGCGCGCGGCATACCCGCTGGCTCGACCAGGGCGTCCGCCGCTGCATACGAATTCCGCCGCACGACCTGCAACGCGGCACCTGCAATCAGTCCGATCGCGGCCAGCATGATGAGCTCGACGGCGCCTATCCGTTGCCGGCCTTCCTCGCCGTGATACCAGCCTATGACAATAGCAGCGAGTACACCTACTGCGAGCGGCACGGTAAAACCGCGTTGCAACGCGAGCGGCCAGTTGAATTGATCGGCCAGTATGCTGAGGAGTTGCAGCAGTAGCCAGGCTACCGCCAGGTAGGCAATGACCCACTGGACGATGGCGCGCTTTCGTAGCGCGTGCAGGAGAGCAAACTGTGGACGCTGCAAGGATCCGTGTTTATCGCCTGACGTAGCGCTTCAACGCGCGCGGACCAACTTCCGCGCCGTAGATGACGCCCTTCGAATCAACCGCAACACCTTCCGCGGCACTCGTGTTTGTGGCGTTCTCGTTGGGATCCGGGATGAATGCCGTCAACGAACCATCGCGCGCGCTGCCAATGCGTATCCCGCGCTTCCAGTCCGTCCGCGTGGTGCGCGCGTTGCCCACCGATCCCGACTCCGAGTCGGCCACGTAAATGACATCGTTCTTGTCGATGTAAATCCCGCTGGGCCGGCTGAACTGGTACCACGTGTCCAGCAGCTTGCCGGACTGATCGAAGATCTGGATGCGGTTATTGCTGCGGTCGCCCACGAACAGACGGCCGCGTGAGTCCATGGCCAGTGCGTGCGGCTGATCGAACTCTCCCGGGCCCGTGCCTTTCTTGCCCCAGGTCGCGATCAACTTGCCGGTCCTGTCGAACTTGAGAATGCGCGCATTAGCCGAGTCGGATGAGGCATGTCCTTCCGCCACGTAGATGTCGCCATTGGGTGCAACCAACACATCGTTGGGCTGACAGAAGAATTCGGGTTCACGAGCGCCGCCCGCCTTGCCGAGGGTCAGCAAGAGTCTCCCGTCTGGACTGAATTTGTAGACATTGTGGCCGACCACTTTCCCGGGTGGTGCAAGCTGCGGCGCACACGCCGCGGTGCCTCGAACACGGGGTAGATTATCCTGTCCGTCCGTGACCCAGAGATTGCCCTCGTGATCGACGTGAATGCCGTGCGGGAAGATGAGCATGCCGGCGCCAAAGCTCGTGAGCAGATTCCCGTTCGCATCGAATTTGAGAATGGGATCGAGGTTCGAGGTGAGGCACGTGTTGGCCTGACAGCGCTCGGCCACCCAGATGCTGACGCCGTCCCTGTCGATCTCGACCGCACTGGTCGCACCCCAGGTCCGGCCGGCCGGCATCTTGGCCCAACCTTCAATGGTCTGGTACGGGTTCGGCTGATCGTTGGTGGCCTTGACCTGGGCCTGTGCGGTTACGGCTTGCGAACCGGCCAGGAGTGCTAGCAGAGCGGTTGTCGTTTCAACTCGGTGTCTCGGCTTCATTGGAGGCTTCCCATGGGAGACGTGTTGGCGTGCTAGGGCAGGTGCGCTCAAGCTAGCAAGTCGGATCTGTCCGGATCAACCCGTCCGCCAATCTGCGTGCCCCAACGACCGCCGACCCTGAGCCTCGGAAACAGCGCCGGCTCTTTTTTGATCCGGGGAGCCGCCAAGTACGCCCTGATCGAGGCTGAAGCAGAGGGCAGGAAAGGCCCGAGCCAATAGGCCAGCCCGTCCAATCGCTGCACCCAGTCGAACAGCGTTGCTCGCGCGCGTTCGAACCGACCTGCGCTTACGTCCTGCCACGGCCTTGTTTCGGCAATCTCGCGGTCAATTCGACTGGCTTCACCCCAGAGAACCTCGAGGGCGCGATCGAAGCGGAATTCGCTCACGTGCTCGTGGTAAGCCACGGGCGCAGCCGGCACCGCGATCTGAGTCAATCCATTGAGCTGGACGGTCTCACAAAGCGCGCTCAGGCGCGAAACCAGATTGCCCAGACCATTGGCCAGATCGGCATCGTACACCTCGGCCAACCTTGCCTCCGAAAAATCCGTGTCGGCGAATGTTCGGACCTGACGCAGAAGGAAATAGCGCAGCGCATCCGGGCCGTACTTCCGAATGTACTCGTTCGGATCCGGTGAGTGCGCGTCAGACTTGCTGATCTTCTTGCCTTCAATGGTGAGGAATCCATGCGCCACGATGCGGTCGGGTATGGGCAGTCCCGCTGACAACAGCAGCGCAGGCCAGTACACGGCGTGGAACTTCCATACGTTCTTGCCGATGATGTGCCACTTCGGAGTTTCCGGATTCCAGAATCGAAGGCTCAGCTCGCCATTTGGGAAATCGAGACCGCTCAGGTAGTTGATCAAGGCGTCGATCCAAACGTACACCACCTGGTCAGGATCACCCGGGAACGGAATGCCCCAGCCCGCCGATCGGCTCGCAGCGCGCGAAATGGAGATATCGACCAGTCCGCGCCGCACGAACTGCAATACCTCGGCTTCACGGGCTTCCGGTTCAATGCGGATGCGCCGAGATGAGATCAGCTCGTCCAGCTGCGATTGATACGCGCTCAACCGAAAGAAGTGATTGCGCTCGTCCACAGTGGTGACGGCGCTGCCGTGGTCGGGACAGCAGGCGCCGTCCAGGTCGCGCTCCAGATAGAAGTCCTCACAGCCCGTGCAATACAGGCCCCGATACGAAGTCGAGTACACATCGCCGGGGCGCAGGCGGGCCAGGAACGCGTGCACAGCATCGCGGTGCACGGTCTCCGTGGTACGAAGAAATCGGTCCACCGAGATCCCGAGCTGCGTACACAGTACCTCAAAGCGCGCCGCGTTCTCCTGCACCAGTTGCTCCACTGGAATGCCGCGAGTGCGCGCACTCAGCACGTTCTTGAACGCATTCTCATCCGTGCCGGTCTGGAAGCGGACCGTTTTGCCCAGCAACCGGTGGTAGCGCACCAGCGCGTCGGCCTGTACCAGCTCCAGCGCGAAACCCACGTGGGGCGGCGCGTTCACGTATGGAATTGTGGTGGTGACATACAGTTCGTTTTTCATGTTGCACCCGAGTGAAAAGAAAAAGCCCCCGAGCCAAACGACTCGGGGGCCTGGTACAGGCAACGGATGTAAAGGCTACACGACTAGCTCGCCCCCTCCGCGGCGTTACCGGCCCGGAGGCTGCACATGCTCTGCAGTTGCGTGCAACTCGTGATGCCCATGGCTATCTCCTATCTGCCTGGAATCTAGTCAAGGCGGGAAGTCGCGTCAACCCTCACGAAGTACCGGTGCCCAGTGCTTGCTCCAGTAAACGGGCCAGCCGCACACCGGCCTGTTTGAGGCGGCGTTCCAGGGTGAGCTGATTCAAGAGGAAGTAGCCCCGGTCGATGAGCGGTCGCGCACCGCGTCCGCCCGCACGGTCCTCGTAGACATCGTCTTCCACGACCTGATAAGACTCCCGCGCCCAGGTCACCGGATCCAGATTGCTCCAGGTCGCGCGATCGATGGGATTGATGTCGGCCTGCAGCTCACGCGCATAGTCCTGCCAGCGCTTTCCCGCACTGGCAATCAGGAACGAGTCCCAGACGGAATGCAGATTGGTCTGCTCACCGCTGGGCAATACCACTTGCTCGTTGTTGCCGCCCCGGTCATCGCCATAGCCGACGTGCAGAGGCTGGTGGATGTCACCCACAAAGTGTCCCATGAACTTGAGCGCCTCCTGCCGCGTGCGCGCATTGGTCGACGTGCGCAGTACGTTCGTGAACTCGGTGATCGCGTCGATGATGCAGGGCTGCCGCTCACCGTTGACTACCCGCGTACACCCGGTTGCACTGACGGCCGCCGCGTCTCTCGGCAAATTCATGAAGTGCGCGTCACTGAGGCGGGCAAATCGCCGGAATGCGGGTTCGTTGGCACGGGCGCGCGCGCGCACATCGTCCGCCCATATGCAGGCATCGGCAAAACGCGGGAACTGCGCATCGCTCGCCAGCAGCGCGCGGATCTGGGCCTGCGTGTTCACGTTTGCCTCGCGAAAGGCAATTTCGCAGACGATGCGGTGACCGTCTTCTCCCCAGGCAGCGGGCATGAATGGTGGGCGCAGCGCCAATACCATCAGCAGATCCAGACCTGTCATTGCTCTATCCTTTGCGAGTTGTTACTCCCCCCCGCCCTCACCCTAATCGTAATCCTCAGCCCTTTCCTCCTCCTCAGCGCCGGAAAGGGCTGAGGATTGAGATTTGGGCGAGGTTAGGGCACGGATAACAACACGACTACACAGTCCCTGGTCCTGTCCAACTCGAGGTCTACAACGCTTTGCGCTGCAAGAGACTTGAAGCGGTCACACTGAAGGAAGTAGTGCACGTGCGGATTCTCTGCGCCGCGGCAGGTGCAGGCCATGGTTCCCAGGCTGGCCTGCACGGTTTCACCAGCCAGCTCTACTGTCAATGTTTGGCCCAGCGGCTCGATGACCAGTGCGGCCTGTTTCGTGATCTCGAGCCGGCCGTCACCTGCGGTTTTGCGCGATACGGTGCGTCGCTCCAGAAACACTACGTCCTGTTCACGGGTCATTGGACTGGGCGGCCGCAATCCAGCTGCGCAGTTCTTCAAAGGACTGCGCTCCCAATCTTCTATCGATCAAACGGCCGTCCCGGAACAGCAGAGTGGTTGGGATCTGGTTGTGTGCTTCGGTGAGCGCCAACCGACCGGGCGCCAGTGGAATGCGGGGCAGCGCAATCTTGTAATCGGCCAGCATGCGATCAATGTCAGGCTGCTTGCTGCCCGGATCCGTGGCCGTCAGCACACCCACGTCCAGCGCTTGCTGCTTGAAGTACGCATTGGCTCGTTGCAGGTCGATCAACGCGTTCGGGCTGTGCGCGCTCCAGACACCCCAAACCATCACCAGGCTCAGCTCGTGCGCCGGTGCTGCCGTTTCCGGGAAAATGTCCGGCCAGCTGCGCTGCGCCGGCACGGTCAACGCCGACGCGGGCAGCGGCCGCGCGGGCACGCTCAACACGTCATGCGCGAACATGAAGCCGCGGTAGTCATCACCATCATAACGGAAACTGAGTCGGCCATCCTGTGTCCAGTTGGGGAAATAGCTGGAACCGTGCAAACTGGTGGTGACGGTCCTGACCGTGCGCTGCTGCAAATCGACCACTTGAATGTCATAACCAGAACCGGCAGCCTTGGGCGCATGGAAGGCAACGTAGCGGCTGTCCCAGGAGAAATCGGCCTTGGCACCACGAAGACCAGTGTCCAGAACGCCATCACAATCACTGAGATTGCGTACCACCACAGTGCCGCGCACGAACGTAGTGATACGCATGCCATCGTGTGAGATGAGCGGTCGCTCGCCCACGCCGATGGCCGCGCAACGCGGTACGCGCGCCGCAGGAAGTACGGCCTGGTCGCCAGCCAGATAGTAGAAGTTGCTGGAAATGGTGAGGATCAGGTTCTTGCCGTCGCGCAGTGCCCAACTGAAGTAGTCACCCAGGGCCGAGGGTGCAACTCCGCGCGTGATCTCGCCGCTCTCATGATGCCGAATGCTCACACCACCGCGATTGTCCCGGAAGCTCAGAAAGATCATGCGCTTCCCATCATTCGACCAATAGGCATCGATGCCGGGCTCAGTGAACACGATGGCCCGCTTGCGCAGATCGACCACCGTCACGGTTTGCGTTTTGTTGCCCCTGCGCAGCGCATCCTGCGCTTCCGATGCATACGCCAGGTAGCGACCATCCGGTGAGATACGCGAATAAGCAAACACGCCCTCGCCCGATTGCAAGGTATAGACACGCTCGAAACGCGGAGCCGCAGGACGGGTCACACCCCCCAGCAGCAGACAGGGCGCAAGCAGCAACAGATTGGTGAGTTTCATTAGACCCGAAGAGTTGGAGAACGGCTTTAAACAAGGGGGG
>JBOHRF010000318.1:0-6128 GCA_050732575.1 Longimicrobiales bacterium | reverse complement strand
AGGTTGGTGTGCCGCGAACTCCGAGCAATTGTGCGAAGCCTTGGTCCTGTGCGAGCCGTTGCCTCGTCGCGTCACTGCTCAGACACAGTTCAAAGCGATCAAGTTCCTTTATGCCAGCCCTTTCGGCAATCTTACGCCAATCAACCTGATTCCCAACTTGACTCCAGTCAACTGCAAGGAGTGCGTGATGGAAATCGTCGAAGGCCTGATCCTCCTCGCCGCAAATCGCGGCCCTTGCAGCCATTGGCGCGTGAACGTGACCAGGCAATGGGTAATGGCGAATGATTATGCGAGCACCTGTTCGCTGCGCATTCTCCTTCAGCTGGTCTGCAATCGACGCGCAGGACGGGCATTGGTAATCAATGAACTCGATGACATGACGTGGATCATTCGTGGTCGAGCCAAGCGCACTCGGTGCAGCAATTAACTGTGGCCAAAGCTTCTTCACCAGTGAGCGCGCATTCCTCGCGTCCTGCCAGCCGCGGATCCAACTCGTAGCTGGCCCCGACGGGCTGAACAGCAACACGCCCAGCGTCGCGAGTATGGTGATGTTGACTGCAGTGTTCAAATGCTGTCGCATGTCAATAAGGGTGAAAAGGCAGTTCGGCGGGGCACGCCTGATGTTGTCGCTGCGAGTTTGTGAGCAATCACAGAATCCCATCAGGCGCGACGCGCAAGTTTTTTCTGGCACCGTCTCGACGGTTGCTCAAAAAAAGCAGTGGTACAACGTCCGACCGTCAGGGCACCAACCGAATATGCAGTCGGGGTCGTTATCGACAATGCACACCGTGCAGCCGTTCGATGGGTCGGTGAGACAGTCTGGCGGGGGAGGGTCTTCGGTTGCTTTTGCCGCGCCCGCGTTCACCAGAATCGCGATCGCTGCGATGCCCGCAAGACGGAACAGGAGCTCGCCGCTTCGTGCCTTCATTGTAGTCCCCTTTCCGGACACTGGGAGGTGATTGAAAGTGCCTTCCATACAGGTTGCTTACTATGTCTGCGAGCCGCGTCGCGGCCGACATTCAATGCTTCTGACAGCGCGAGCACAGAACAGGCACTGGAGCCAGCGTACGCAATCCACGCGGTCAGGCGCGGACATTGGTCGATCGAGCAGCTTAAGCGTGCTTCAGGATGGGCACAGCGTGGGCAACATTCAATTCATCTTTGGATCCAGCCGATAACAGTGTGAGATCTAGATCTTGGGTCAGCCAGCCCTGTACGCGCGCGGCAAGCTCGCTCCTTCGGGATGCCCCGACTTTATTGAGGATGCTATGAACATGATTCTTGACCGTCGACACCTCGATTCCAAGTCGCTGCGCGATTTGTTTGTTGGAGCAGCCTTCCGCCGTAAGCAATGCAACTTCGTACTCCCGTTTGCCAAGTCTGATTCTGGTTGACTTGTTGCGCCCGACATACTGGAAGGTGGCTTTTAGTTCCTCGCGCAGCTCGCGGGACTCGGCGTGCAAGAAGTGGTCGAGCACACTAACAATCTCGTCCGGGCCGCAGTCGAAGCCTATGACGCCGTCGACGCCGTAGCGCCTGCATCGGCTTGCTTCGGTGGCGGTGCCAGTTACACCCAGCGCGAACACTCGTGCGCAAGGAAAACGTGATCGAATGAACTGACCATCACAATTGCTGCCGATCGAACGAGCATCGACAATGACACCGTTAGCTCGAGCAGCATCAGGAAGGGCACATGGCTCACCCAAGTGCTTTAAAGCGGCGAGAACGTTGATCTGTGTACACTCACGTAACAACTGATGGAGGCCGTCTCTGAACAGGCGAACCGGACTTATGATCACAACGCCCATCGTATCCATGGTGCGCGGCTCCTTGGCAACTGACCCGGGTTGCGGAAACTGCGGAAACTGCGGAAACTGCGGAAACTGCGGAAACTGCGGAAACTGCGGAAACTGCGGAAACTGCGGAAACTGCGGAAACTGCGGAAACTGCGGAAACTGCGGAAACTGCGGAAACTGCGGAAACGTATTTTGTGGAATATTTGTTTGTCAATAGAATGGGTTTGAGTCGCAATTGGAAGGAGATCAGCCCGCGGCGGCTTTCTCCTCGGCGTGGTGCTTGATGGTGCGGCCTTCCACGAAGAGGACAACTTCCTCGGCAACGTTGGTAGCCAGGTCGGCGATGCGCTCGAGATTGCCGGAGACCAGGAGCAGATCCATGCCCGCAGTGATCTTGCGCGGGTCTTCCATCATGTGGGTGAGCAGGATACGGAAGTTGTTGCCATGCAACTCGTCCACGCGGTCGTCTAGCATGACCGCGGCGCGTGCCTCTGCGCTGTCCGACCGGATGAACGCGTTGAGTGCTTCGCTCAGCATGTCAGTGGCGATGCGGGCTATTTCCTCGAACTCGGGTAACACGGGGAAAGGCGAGGCCTGAAGCAGCCAGCGCAGCTCTTCGGCAATGTTGACCGCGTGGTCGCCCACCTCCAGGTCATTGGCGATCTTCATGGCGGAGGCTGATGAAGCGAAGGTCGCGTGCCATGGGCTGCTGCAGCGCGAGCAGCTGGATGGCCGCGTCATCGATGGCCAGCTCGAGCTCGTCGATGGCGGCGTCCTGCTCGATGACACGACTGGCTTTGGCTTCGTCGCGCTCGAGCAGTGCTTCCACGGCGAGCTGGACCATATTCTCGGCCATGCCGGACATGCTGACCAGCCGCGCCTTGAGCTGCTCCATCTCCTCCGCAAAGTGTCGCAGGGTCATCCGAATCGGCCCGTGATGTAGGCTTCCGTCTGCTCTTCGCGCGGCGTCGTGTTAAACGAATTGAACGGACGTTCACGTTCACGTGGACGGTGGGCGTGCCGGGGCCCTGGATCCAATGGCGCCAATACTGCAAAGAAAGACATCCACGAGCTGGGCACTTCCACCGTCCACGTCAAAGTGAGCGTGAGTCGGAGTAGGGACGATGCTCACGCACCGCCCCCTCCACGGATCCCGGCGTGCGGAATTACCGCACCGGGCTCTTGCCTCAGGTAGTAACGCGTAAGCGCTCCCAGGGATATGGGTGACAAATACGAACCGGAGGGAACCAGCGACGCGTGTAGCGTGCGAGTCGCTGCCAGGTGAGCCGATGCTTCTGGCTGCGGCGCCGAAGGCTATGGTGCCACAGTCGAGTCACCGCTTCGCGGAAGGTGACCAGCGCCTGGAGATTCAGCGGCACCCCATGATAGCGGTAATAGCCCGCGATCACCGAACGCAGGTAGGCCCCTTGTTCCGGGATGGATTGGTGCATGCGACGTCGCAGTTCGCCTTTGACTTCCGCGAGCTTCGTTCGCATGCGCTTGCGCCTCGTTTGCCGACGGACGATAAACTTGCCCTTGCGCGTCTTCCCGCACTCGTGCGTGAAGCCGAGAAAGTTGAACGTACCGGGTTTCTCGCCCTGTCCGCTGCGCCAGGCACGGTCAGCCTCCCGGCCGAACGCGATCAGGCGCGTCTTGTCCGTTTGCAGTTCCAATCCGAACTTCGCCAATCGCATCGGCAATTCAGCTTGAAACCGCTCTGCATCCTCTCGCTGTTCGAAACCCACGACAAAGTCGTCGGCGTAGCGCACCATCACGACTTCTCCCCGCGCGACGCGACGTCTCCAGCATTGGACCCAGCGATCCAAGACGTAGTGCAGATAGAGATTGGCCAGCAACGGACGGATACTGCCTCCCTGGACCGTCCCCACCTCACTTCAGATGCGCTTCCCATCCTCCAGCACGCCGGCATTCAGCCATTTCTGCACCAGATGCACAACGCGCCGGTCTCCAATTCGGTGCTCGAGAAACTTCACCAGCCATCCGTGATCGAGGGTGTCAAAGAAACTCCGGATGTCGGCATCGAGCACCCAGTTCACTCGTCTCGCTTGAATTCCGACCGCCAACGCATCCAGCGCGTTGTGCGGCTGTCGACCCGGCCGAAATCCATACGAGAAGCCGAGGAAGTCTTCTTCGTAGATCGCACTCAATACCTCGACCGCGGACCGCTGCACAATCTTATCTTCCAGCGTCGGTACACCGAGCGGTCGCTGCCGCCCGTCCGCTTTCGGGATGTACGCTCTGCGAACCGGCTTCGCCCGGTAGGCTCTGCGTTGCAAGCGCCCCGACAAGTCCTGCAGATTCGCTTCCTGTTCCTTGCCGTACGAGTGCCACGTCTCGCCATCGACTCCCGCTGCCGCCTCCTTGTGAATCGCTCGATACGCCGCGCGCAGCCGGTCGATGTCGTAGATGTGGTGCAGCAGAGCTGTGAACCGCAGTCGCCTGTTCTGTTGAGCTGCTTCTCGTACCCGTTCGAGCGCACTGTGCGCACCGCTCCGGCCCTGCATCCGGGATGCGTTTTGCTCGCGCAGGTTCCCCTTGGCCCGCTCCCTTCCTTCCACCACCTCCGCGGTCGGTTCCCCAACCTTGTTCGGCGGCTTCTGCGGTACTACGAAACGGTCCGACTTCCCTCGCCCGTGCATCACCGACGTGTCCCCTCAGGGTTCTCGGTGCGGTCTGCGTTTCCTCGTCTCCTCGCAGACAGTCGAGGGCTTTCCCGGTTCCCAGACAAGGTGCCTCCGTACATGCTCGGGGTCTTTGACCGCGCAGGGCTCCGCTGCACCTCGCGCTCGCGGTGCCAGCAAATGTTGCCTTCCGCCTTCACGTACGGCGTCGGCGCCCAAACTGCCGCTCTCGCGGGGTTCACTCTTTCACGGCTCCATACCCGGCCTGCCCCTCTCTGCCAAGATTACGTGAGACGGTTATGATGGAGTGAATTACTGAGTAGGGCGAGGTCAGGAAGGATAGGATGAGCAGGGTGAAGGGGAACGTGAAGGAGAACGGGGCTGGGAGAGGAGATGGGGTCGGTGGCCGCGGAGCGAAGCGAGCCGTAGGCGAGCGCAGCGCAGAGGCCACGGCGCGCGTGTCGGGTGAGGCCCGACCAGATCCGGAATTGATTGAGCGTGCACGTCGACGACGGTTCACGGCCGAGTACAAGATGCAGATTCTGCGCGAGGCCGATGCATGCAGTGGTGCCGGAGAAATCGGTGCACTGCTTCGCCGAGAGGGGCTGTACAGTTCGCACTTGTCCGTGTGGCGGCAGCAGCGCGACCAGGGCGCGCTCGCATCCCTGGAACGAACACGCGGCCGTCGGAAAGCGCATCCACTGGTGGTGGAGAACGCGCAGCTGCGCCAGCGTGCGGAGCGGGCCGAGGCCGAGCTGGCCAAGGCGCGTAAAGTGATCGAGGTGCAGGGAAACGTCTCCGCGCTGCTGGGCGAGCTGCTCGATCCCAGGGGCGCAGCGTCGGACGAGAGCAGCAAACGATGATCGAACAGACCGTGGAAGAACTCACGCCGCTGGTCGGGACGCGCCCGGCGTGCCGAGCGTTGGGCATAGCACCGGCGACTGTGTACCGTCGGCGCCGTCCTCCCGCGCCGCGTCCATCGTGCCCACGACCACAACCGGAGCGCGCGCTCTCCGAGCAGGAGCGCATGGCGGTACTCGAGGTCCTGGACTCGGAGCGGTTCGTCGACTGCTCACCCGCTCAGGTGTGGGCCACGCTGCTCGATGAAGGACGCTATCTCTGCTCGGAGCGGACCATGTACCGGCTGCTGAGCGAACGCGCTCCGGTGCGGGAGCGGCGCGATCAACTCGTTCATCCAACCTACCGCAAACCCGAGCTGCTCGCCGAGTGACCCAATCAGCTTTGGCCATGCCGATGCGGCGGCGTACCTCGACCGCATCAACGCCCGCGCCGTACAGGTTGTCTCCCTGAAACGGAGCCTCGCCTTCCACGCGCGCATCGGGAAGCAAATGGTTCATGCGGTTGAAGCAGCGCGCCCGTTCCGTTGAACAGGCCCACCTGGTAGCCGAAACGACCTATGGTCCCGTGAAGGGCCCCGCCGAGATCGAAGTCCAGTGGCGGGTTGAGCAACGTAACAACCGGCGATTCGGGCGCTGCGCCTCGGCGAGCCGCGGTCCAGAAGCCGAGTGTGATGATGAGGACGCCGGCCAGCAGGAAGCCAATGATCGCGGGCAGCAGCGAAGATCGCTGCGGCGGTGCTGCCGAAGGGTTCACGCTGCGCGCAGCCTGACCCTGATAGTCGTACCTTTGCCCAGCTCGCTCTCGGCCGTGACCTCGCCGTCCATACGCT
>JBOHRF010000317.1:0-6136 GCA_050732575.1 Longimicrobiales bacterium | reverse complement strand
AATCTGGAGGGGCCCTCCATCTACGACGAGAGAGCTATGGCAAGACTCACAGTTGAGTCGGCGAGACGCACTATAGTTCCCAGCAAGATGGGCTTTGTGGCGGCTATCAACGCCGCATCCGAATACCGGCAACGATCGAACGTGAGCCCACAATTAAAGATGCCAGTCATGTAATCGGGGTCGGCTATTTCGTATCCGATCTGCTGGCTGGCAAAACCAGGCTGACCGAAACTTGCTCCATCATATCCCCACTTGACGCCAGTGCAATGGGAGTTGGTGATGAATCGCGCTGCCCCCGTGCTAGGATCATGTGCGGCGAAACCGAGCGTGCATTGAAGCCCGCCGCCGGCGCTGGTCTCGATCTGCCAACCACCTGCACTACCGACTGTCCGTAAATTTCACCCGCCCAACCCCGGTTCGTGGTCGCGGGGCGGGGATAGCTGCGTGTACCGAAAACGACTGCGTCCTCAGGAACCCCCAATTTTATGAATGTACTTCGCACCGCGGCCTCAGCACTCGATGTTACCGTCCCTATCTCAACGCGATTCTTTACCTCATTTGCATCGAGTGTTGCAACGCCTTCAATCTCAAATACATGAGGCCGAAGAACAGTCTTATACCGCACAAGTTCGAGGAAGGAGTATTTTGCACCACGAGTGACGATGCGGACCGAGGTTCCATCTACATGTCCAACGCGCGTTTCATGGCTGCCCATGCGTAAACGCACGGCTCTCTCGCATCTACCGAACGTGACATATCGGTCATCGCCACGATAAGCTGCCCTTGATCGTCGAACCAATAGCCTGCGAACGCGCCAATGTCTTTTGCGATGGCAAGCATACCCGGGTCGTCAATCAACGAGTCCTAAGGGAGGCTCGCGACTGTCCATTGTGGTCGTGCAGCATCTGCAGAGATGGCATCCTCGACGCAAGCAGCCAGCATCAGGGGGAGTGCAACTACGAGCGCGCGGCGACACACCCAGGGAGCAGCCAGCGCCGCTGAATAACGAAGGCGAACCGTCATGGGTAGGTACCTCAATACTTCGTGTGGGGACTTTTAGGCACAGTGCGCACGCTGTCACGTTGCTATCAACGCTGCAAACGCACCGCGAGAGTGACAGGGTTAACGTGACAACGCCCGCTCGACACACGAATACCGTCGCGCGACCACGTTTTGAATTGTGACGCTGCTACGACCAAAGAGTACGTTCCCGCTCGGTCCTCGACGATCACGAGTTGGGTGAGCGGGTCCGGTCTGACGTTCGAGAATTGAAGTGTATCCGCGTAATGGCTGCTGGTTGCAATGGCGGTTATCTCGTCGGCAATGACCGGACCACCAGTGATGGAATCCGTCAGTGTAATGCTGATCCCGAATCGAACATTCGCCTCGCACGGACCCAGGAACTCACATCCGCTCAAGCCGAGCAACGTAACAGCCAGCAAGCTCAGAACTCTCATTGCTGTCTCTGGCCAAGCACCCAAATCAGTTCGGGGCGGACTCCCCACGGTGGCACGGCAACCTACATAGTTTCCCACCCACCGGCCAGCATCCACAAATCGTCCACAACATCGCCACACTTCGCTGACAAATGCACCACACTTTCCGGACATCTGCTATAACGAAACAATCCCTATTCTCGGGCGCAAAGCGCATCTGTATAATGGTCGCTGCAAACTCACCAGACTTGCCACGTCTTTCTTTTTCCGTAACTCGATGAGCGACGATCGATCACGCGCCAACCACCCACCTGGTGAAGCGACTGGAGTCGCAATTGGTGCGCGTGGCTCACTCGAGAAGGAGCGCGCCGTCCAGGACAGACGCCGCGTGCGCAGACGCAGCGAGCGTCTGGAGCGCGTCAGCTATGCCATGGCGGCTGCCGCTTCGGGTCCTGCTATTGCGCAGTTGATCGCCACGGAAACCATGGAGGCCGTGGGCTCGTGCTCGGCCGTGCTGGGCCTGCTCACCGACGATGGTACGACGTTTGACCTGGCAGTTCATACGGGCGTGCCCGAAGATGTTGCCGCTCAATGGCGTCATTTCCCCAATGAAGGCGCATTGCCGTTTCCCTATGTTGCCCGCACGGGCGCGCCACTCTTCCTGTGCGATCACGATTCGTACGCCGCGTTGTTCCCGTCCATTGCCGACCAATACCGCGCCTATGGGTTTCAGGCATCGGCCATTCTGCCGCTGATGGCCAGCGGTAAGCTGCTGGGCGCGCTCTCCCTCGAGTTTGCGGCGCCGCACACGTTTTCCGATGCCGAACGCGAATTCCTGATCACGATTGCCAACCAGACCGCGCAGGCGCTGGATCGCGCGCGCCTGGTCGAGTCGGTGGCGCAGGCGCGTCAAGCGGTGGAACAGGCGGAACGCTCCCGCATCAACCTGTTAGCGGTAATGAGTCACGAGCTGCGCACGCCCCTCACCACAATTAGCGGGTACATCGATCTCATGCTCGCCGGTGTGGACGGGCCCATGCCGGAGCGCTACGCGCGCTACGCCGAACGCATGCGGTCAGCGCAGAAATACCTGGCCGGCTTGATCGATAGTGTGCTGCGCTTTGCGCGCATCGAAGCGGGTCAGGTCAGCTACAACATCAACACACACTCCGCAGCGGATATGTTGCGTACGCTCGAACAGCTGATCGAGCCGCAGGTCAGCGCGCGGCACCTCGAGCTGGTGATTGAACCCGTGGACAGCACGCTGCTCGTACGCGGTGACATCGAGAAGGTCATCCAGATCCTGCTCAACCTGATAGCCAACGCCATCAAGTATACCGAAGCGAACGGTCGCATCACGGTAACCGCTCTGCGGGTCGGACTGGTGGTTCAGCTGCGCGTGAGCGACACTGGCCGCGGCATTCCTGCGGAAGCACTCGAGCGCATCTTCCAACCCTTCGTGCAGATCGAGCCCTCCCTCGAGCCAGGGACTGAAAGTATGGGGCTGGGCCTGGCCATCAGCCGCGACCTGGCTCTGGCCATGGGCGGTGACCTCGAGGCCACCAGCTGCGTCGGCCAGGGCTCCAGCTTCACGCTCACATTGCCGGCCGTGTAAACGCCGGACGTGGTTGCAATCCTTGATTTCTTGACATTTGGCCGAAACGAAATGCGCTCCGCGACGACTGAGCATTGATCCCTGCGGGGCACTCGCCGCACATTTCGCATCAGCTGCACCCCAGGTTCGCCTACGCCCTGACTGGATCGACCCGGCGCCACCACCAGGTGAGGTGAGGCATGTCCGAGCGAGTTTGCGTTTCGCAGTGGTATTTCAGGCTGGGTCGACGTGCAAGGAATCAAAACACGTCCGTCCTCCTGCTCCTCCTCGCCTGCACCGATCCCACTCCACGCGGCTCGGTCACCATGGCGGTCGACACGGTCAATGGGGTCGAGCACATTCGAAATACGGGCGAGCCGCCGCGCTGGGAGCTGCGTGAGTTGACTACGCTCGGCACGGGAGCCGAGGATGGTGGTGCGCAGGAGTTTGGGCGCATTTCGGGCGTGATCGCGGACCTGCAGCACAATATCTATGTGGCCGACCAGCAAGTTCACGAGATCCGTGTCTTCAACGAGCAGGGGCAGCTAGTGCGGCGTTTCGGCCGCGACGGTGAGGGACCGGGTGAGTTCCGCTCGCTCCAGTCGATTGGCTGGGTGGGTGACACACTCGTGGTCATGGATGCGGGCAACGCACGCATTGCGTTGCTGACATCGACCGGCGAATGGCTGGGTCAGCGCGTGTTCGCCCGCATCACCGGGAGTGTCTATTTGCATCAGACCGGACCTGCAGAGCTGTACTCGATCGCATTTCGACGCACGACGACGTCGATGGACCGCGTCTTTGTGCGGCAGACACATGCTGGAGACGTGGATTCGATTCCTGCGCCGCGCAGTCCCACAACACGACCCAGCGGCGTCACCTGCAGCTACAAAGCACAGGGCGGTGATGCGCTCACGTTCTTTACGCCCAGTTTCGAGCCGCTTTCTGTGCAGCAACCTGCGCCCGAACGGAAGCTTCTCAGTTTCAGTACTGCCGACTACCGACTGCACTACCTGGTGCCCCCAGACACGGTTCGTATCCTCGAGCGTGATCTTTCCCGCATTGCCGTAGGCGACGATGAATGGGCGCGTGAGCAAGCGCGCTTCCGCTCGTGGTATGACAGCCTGCCGCCCGATCGCAAATGCCAGCCTGCGGGTCCCGCGCGACCGGAAGCAAAATCGCTGCTGCGCTCCGTTTTCTTCGATGACCAGAACCGCACCTGGGTGGAGCGTCGCCAGGGTGATGCGTACGCCTTCGATGTATTTGATGCCGGGGGGCGGCTCCTGGCACAAATGAATGCGCCGCCGCGCCACACCAGAGTGCCCGTCCACGTGCGCGGCGATCGCCTCTATCTGGTCACCACGGACAGTCTGGATGTGCAATACGTCAAGGCATTTCAGATCCTGCGCATCGCACAATAACCGGGAAGTGTCGGGCGTAACGGGCGTAGCGGGCGTAGCGGGCGCAACGGGGTTGCAGTTCTACGTAAACGCGGTTCGGAGGCGGCCAGCCCTGCATGAGTGCCGGGCGTCTTGGCCGGTGAGGCAACCGGCAACGCTCACCCAACGGAGACATCCGTGTTCGCACGCAACGCCATCGTGAGCGCATTTCTGTCGATCGCCAGCGCAGCGGCACTCGTGCGCAGACCACTGGCCCGTTAGAGCCTCGGTCCGCACCTGGCCAAACGGGCAAGCCCAATCCACTTGACACGACTATTCTGCCGATATATCGATAGACGGTCGGTCGAACAGTCGAGGAGAATGATGGGTCCTAGAGGCAGGGGTTTTGGCGGCTGGGCGCCGTTTGGCTTCGGGTTCATGGCCGGGTGTGAGCCATCCGGTCCAGGCTTCAAATGGCGCTTTTATGACCGCGGCGACCTGAAGTACGTGATTCTGCGGTTGCTGCGGGAAAAGCCGATGCACGGCTATGAGGTGATGCGGGCGTTGGAAGAAGAGTCGGGCGGATGGTACCGGGCCAGTCCCGGGTCCGTGTACCCGACCCTTCAGATGCTGGAAGACCAGGGCTACGTCGCGGCGGAGGAGCGGGACGGCAAGAAGGTCTACACGATCACGGGTGCAGGACGTGAGTACCTGGTCGAGAACAGTCATGTGGTAGACGAGATATTGAGTCGGGTAGCGGATTTCACGAATGGTGAGTTTCGCGCCAACATGGGCGGACTGACGCGGTCGTTCATGCGCTTGTCGCAAGCGACGTTCGAGCGCGCGCTGAAGTGGCCGGGCGATGAAGATGTGGTAGCGCAGATCAAGGTGATTCTGGACCGAGCGACGCATGACATCGAGGGCGTGCGTCCGAAGGCCGCGGACCCGAGCTGAAGTGGAGGCATACGATGCCGTGGTGGGCCTGGATGTTGTTGGGAATGGCGTTCGCGACCCGGTGTTTCGGTTGGCGTCGTCGGGCGTGGCGTGGTCATCACCACTGGATGCGCAGCGGGTGGATGGATCGAGGGCATTGGGGCGCAGTGGTGATGGGACAGAGTTGTGGCTATCCGCGTCGCCACCAAGTGCACCGTCGGTCCGAGCAAGTGGCAGAGCCAGCGCCGCCGCCGGTGGAGCTTTCACCGCAGCAGAAGCGTGAGCGGGCAATGGCGGATTTGCGGCGCCGCTATGTAGCGGATGATATCACGGTGGAAGAATACGAGCGCGAACTGGACCGTTTGATTCGCGAGAAGTAGTTGAGCCGGCGCCGTCCAGCAGTTGCTGTGATGGCGCCGGTTCCGTTAGGATCCGTGCCATGCGCACGGATACGGATGCCGCATTTGCCGCGAGCGCGTTTTCGGCTTTCCCGCTGAACCTTCCGGCCACCGAACTGGTTCGACTGGTACAGACGGGCGAGGTGCGAGCCAGTGAGTTGGCGCGCACGTCGCTGCAGCGCGTCGCTGCGCTGGACACGCGCATCAATGCATTTCAACACGTGTTGGGCCACGCATCGCTGCAAGCGGCGCAGGGACTCGAGCAGCGCGGCGACCTCAAGACGCTTCCGCTGGCCGGCCTTCCCATTGCCATCAAGGACAACCTCGCCATCAAGGGCACACCCACGCGTTGTGGTTCATCGGCTGTGTCCACAGCGCCTGCTGCTGCCGATCATG
>JBOHRF010000316.1:0-6143 GCA_050732575.1 Longimicrobiales bacterium | reverse complement strand
GTTTTCGCTTTCGAAACGCCGGGAACGGACGAAAGCGAAAGCGTGAACGGATGTTCGGATCGGCCGGCCCTCGAGATCAACCGTGTCCATGTCATCGATGTGCAGACCGGCCGTGTGAGTTATGACGCAACCATCACTATTGATGACGGGCGCATCTGCCGGATTGCGTTCAACGGCGAGAACTCCAGCCAGGCACAACAACGCATCGATGGACGAGGGCGTTACGCGCTGCCCGGGCTATGGTTCAATCGGATCGACGGAGCAGCGGGCTCCACGCTGATTGGCTATGGTATCACGCAGGTGGCAGATGGGGTGGTGCAGGACAAGACCGAGCCCTCCGAGCTGCCCGATGTGATGGCGCAGATCGTGGCCGGCGGACGCACACCGTTGCAAGCATTGCAATCCGTGACCTTGGATGTTGGATCACGAGCGGGTGTTGCACACGCGGGTCGCCTGGCAGCAGGCTGCGAAGCGAGTCTGCTGCTGCTCGAAGCCAATCCGCTCGAGAACGTCACCAACCTGCGGCATGTCACTCTTGTACTGCGACGCGGGCAGCCCCTGGGCCTCATTGCATTGGCACGAGCCCGTGCCGGGCGCACGGAAAGCCGGCAACCCTTTTCGCGCTGAGCGCGTCTAATCTTCCGAGAACACTACATGGCGGTGAACGCATGCAGAACGAACAAACAATCAGTTGGGGAGCCCGACTGGCACTCATGGCCGTGCCGGTCGTGTTGACGGTGTTGGTCGTGATGGATGCGTTGAACCGAGTCGGATAGATCCCGGAGTTAGTCCCCTCGCAAAAGAGCGAACGGCCCGCTGGTCCGTTCGCTCTTTTTCACGTTATCTGTTGCACGTTCTCGTTCACGTTTTCGCTCACGTTCACGGCTTTAACGGCCGTGAACGAAAACGAGAGCGAGAACGTGAACGTGTTTCGGGGCGGTAGGGACCCTGCTGGGGAGGATCAGGCACTGTATATTGAATCCGGGCTCTCCAGAAAGGCGAACGCGGGTGCATTATCGAGAAGTTCTGCCGGACCGTCGGTTACGCCACGCCATCAAGTGCTACTGGTTCTTGAGCGGCCTGATCGAGCCGCAAGAGCACGATCGGATCCTGCCTGACGGTTGCTGCGAGCTGATCTTCCACTGCGGCGATCGGTTTACGCAGCAGCTGGGCGCACAGCAGCTCGAGCAACCGCGCGCTTTGTTGATTGGCCCGACCACCCGCGCCGTGGTGGTGCGACCGGGGCGCATGGTGGATGTGATCGGCGTTCGTTTTCGGCCGGGTGGCGCGGTGTTGATGGGCGGTGCACCCGCGCTGGAGCTACGCGATCGCGCGCTGGATGCCTATGATGCGGGCATACGATGGTCGCCGGATCTGCTGGAGCGGCTGGCCGACGCGCATTGTGATCAAGACCGCACGGCCGTACTGGACGGTGTCTTCGGTCATCAGTTCGGGCGCACCCAACTGGATCAGCGCATGCTGGCGCTGCAATACTGCATTGTAGCAGGCGGCGGCGAGGTTCGTACGCGGTTTCTGGCCGAAGCGGCGGGTCTGTCTACGCGCCAGCTGCAGCGGCGCTTCCTGCAAGCCACGGGTGTGCCGCCCAAACTTCTGTCTCGACTGGTGCGCTTGCAGCGCGCCCTGGCGGTAGGACAGCAGCCAGGCACCACGCTGGCGTCGGTGGCCGCGGCCGCCGGCTATGCGGACCAGGCGCACTTCACGCGCGACTTCCGCGAGTTTGCGGGTGTCTCACCATCCGAGTATTTCCGTGCTCCGCGCGAGTTGAGTGACTTCTTCGTGGCGGATGATCCGCAAAACCTATTGTAGTTTCTGCTCACCACGACTTCATTTTTTCCACCACTGTGTGTTGTGGTCGGATATCCACGGGCACCTGGGTGAGTTTCTGCAGTGCGGCTTTCAATTCCGGCCGCTCCTGGCCGTAGCGTGAGAGCAGGGTCTGTGCGCGCTCGTACGAGCCCAGAGCCTGCAAGGTCAGCAACTCCGTGGCGAGTTCACGATTCGCATTGATCAGGGCAACCAGTTCAGCCGTGAAGCGGCCGGTCCGCTGGTCGTAACGCAGCACGTTTTTCTCGCGCAGCCAGTTGAACTGCAAGAGATTGGCTTTGCCATGTGCCTCCGAGGTGCCAAAACGCACGGCGCGGAATAGATCGGCCAGATGGCCTACGTAGGCGCGCCGTACGAAGGCGGCATCGTACACGCCCTGTTGTTGCAGAATGGTCAGATTGTGCAACCCGGTCACGTCCGCCTTGGCTTCCTCGATAGCGGAGTACAGTTCCTTGAGGGCCCGATTTACGGTAGTCCGCTCGCCGGTGGCTGTAGTGATCGACTTGGGCCCGAGTCCGTGCGCCAGCTCGTGCATCAGCACATTGATGAACCAGGGCTGAAACTGAACATCGGCAACCAGCGCGGACTCGAGCACCTGACCCGCTATGGGCGTCAGGATCTTATCGAACTTGGCGCGCATGACGTTGCGTAGCATCACCTTCTTCGAACCCTTGGCCTCGATCACCTTTTCATCATTGGGCAGATTGAAGGCAATGGTTTGGACACCGCGACGCGCATCCCCGGAGGTGTAGACCACGTCCACCACGCGGATCGGACTCTCGAACGGTCGATCCAGGCTCTTGAAGCGGTCTTCGATGGGCAGGTTGCGCTCGAGTGACGGCATGCGGTTCTTGAGGCCATCCAGTTCGCTGCTGGCACGCGCATCCGCCACGGTGACAAAACTCTCGAACGCGGCCTTGTAGCCGAACAACGCATCCTCGTAAACCTCGTAAGGCCCGATAGTCGGCTCGATGCGCGAGTCCTTCAAATCCATCCACGCCACATCGCTGGCGTAATAGTCATTGCTCAAAAACGCGGCTGACCGCTTTTGCAGGAAATCCTTGAGCGATGCGTTCTGCGCGGCCTGCGCCGCCGCGCGCAGTAATTGGGCAGCGCGTTCCAGATCGTATCGGTAATGCTCGGAATACGGCACCGCTTTCAGATTGCGCTGCGCGTCACGTCGAATCACCGTGAAATAGCCGGTGAACGCAGTCCGGTCCTGCGCGTGTTTGGCCAGGTGCGCTTCGAATTCGGCTTTGGTCAGGTCGAGCGGGTAATAGGCGGCGCCCGGCGGCTTGGGCCCGACTTCCAAAAATGGTTGGTCGTGGGCCAGTCGGTCCCAGGGCCCGACCATGATCTCGAAGTAGTCGATGGCAGCCTGCTTGCCATCACCCTGCTCGCGCTCGATGCGTGCGCGCCACTCGGGGATGTTCTCCGAGACCTGAAGCGCGTACACATCGTGCAGCACGAACGACGCCTCCACCAGCTTCTTCAGGACCTGCTTTTCCCAGGCCTGCAATGAGCGGTCATCGAAGTCGAGCACGGAGGGCGCAAACTGGTTCACGCGCGCGCTCAACTCCGGCGCTGTGATCTGGTCGTTCAGAAAGGGCAGAGCTCCGGGCGTCAGAACTCCTGTGCGACCGGCCGACTCGGGAATGACCGGCCGTTCATCGGTGTTGCCGGCACTCCGGCCGCAACCGCCCGCGCTGCAAGCCAGGATGGCAAGCACGGTCCAACCGGCAAAAGTCTGAGTCATCGGTTCATCTTTCGCGAGACGCGTCACGCGGGAAGCTATACCGCTGCAAAAGGTTGGGCGAGCCTTCAAACCCCAATGCGGGCGGGCGGCATCTCAACGGCACAGATCACAGTCCTGCGGCTGCGCAACCCGGGTGGGGGTGCGGCCGTGGCTAACGCTCTCCTGCGAGGAACCATGTTCAATCCCGTATTGCTCAAGTCGTTATCCTTCGTTGGTACGCTGGCACTGTTGGCGGCCCCTGCGCCGCTCAGCGATCCGATCGGCGTATTTGCGGTTATCGACCGGGTGGTGCTCGAACCCGATGCCACGAGCCCGCAAAACATTCAGATCTGGGGGACATTCGCGGTGGCCAACCGCAATACGAGGGATGACTATCTGCCGGCCCAGCGCGGGTACATGTATTACACGCTTCCAGGCCGCAACAACCGCGCTGCCCTGGCAGAATGGTCGGACATGCGCGCCCTTGCGGGCACCCATCAGACGATTGGGTTTGGCCACCGCTATGAAGGCACGGTGCGCGTGCGGCGCGCCAGTGAGACGCCCAGCGCTCCCGATCCGTACGCCATGGGCTTCGGCCTGGTCAAGGTGATGGCGGTAGGCTCGCGGCCGACTGTGGCTTATGAGCTGCAACGCGTGCCGCTGCCCGTCACGCCGGCCGACGGCGCGCGTGTTACCGGAGGCGCCGTTCAACTGGTCACGCGCAACGTAGCCGATGCCGACGTACGCTATGTGTTCGAGATCGAAGGACCGAACAATGCGCGCGAGACCAGCTCGCCAATTGCGGCTGGCAAGGGTGAAACGACCTGGTCACCGCAGCTGCGTTTGAGAAATGGCGCAGCGTACACATGGCGTGTCTGGACGGTGAAGGACACGTGGCGCGGGCAGCCCGCGGTGGCAAGCTTCCAGGCCTCGGAGTAATCATGCGCGTTCTGCGTCACTCCCGGCGTGATGCACTGCTGATTGCGTTGTCATTCGGGCACGGCATGTTGCTGCTGGCCGTGCCCTCGGCGCCGCTCATCGCGCTCGGTTTCTGGTGGCTGGCCAACACGGTCGCGCACAATTTTCTGCACCTGCCTTTTTTCCGGTCGCGCGCAGCCAATGCGCTATACTCGGCGTACTTGAGCCTGCTGCTCGGCCTGCCGCAAACGCTGTGGCGCGATCGACACCTGGCGCATCACGCCGATCGGCCCTGGCGCTGGCGCTGGAGCAAACGCCTGACCGTGGAAGTGGGCTTGGTCACCGTGCTCTGGATCGCCATGCTGGCGCGGGGCCCGGAGTTTTTCTTCGGTACCTGGCTGCTCGGCTGGCTGGGCGGTTTGTTGCTGTGCCATCTGCAAGGCCATTACGAGCATGTGCGCGGCACCGTGAGTCACTACGGTAAACTGTACAACACCGCGTTCTTCAACGACGGATATCACGTGGAGCATCACACGCGGCCGGGTTTGCATTGGACAGAGCTGCCTGCCAGTGCGCAGTCTGCGACGAAACAAAGTCGCTGGCCGGCCGCATTGCGCTGGCTCGAGTGGTTCGAGCTGGAGGGCCTGGAGCGCATGGTGCTGCGTGTCCCGTTATTGCAGCGCTTTGTACTGAGCCGACACCTGCGTGCGTTCCGCAAAGTGCTGGCCACGCTGCCGCCCGTGCAGCGCGTGGTCATTATCGGCGGCGGACTCTTTCCGCGCACTGCGCTGGTTCTGCAAAAGCTGGTGCCCAGCGCGCACGTCACCATCATCGATCAGTCGGCCGAGAACATTCGCTGCGCCCGCGCCTTTCTGAACGGCCATGTGCACTGGGTCGAGACGCAATACCTGCCGCGGGCCAGCGTTGATGTGGATCTACTGATCGTGCCCCTGGCCTACGTGGGCGACCGCGGCCAGTTCTACCGCGAGCCGCCCGCTCCCGCGGTCATCGTTCATGACTGGATCTGGCGTCGTCACGGTCGCGGTTGCGTAATCTCACCTCTGTTGCTCAAACGATTGAACCTGGTGCGCGCATGATGGCAGCACGTTTGTTGGTCGTGTTGCTGGCCGCCAGGATAGCCATCATGTGGGGTCGTGACCTGCCGCTTTCCATCTGGACTCCGAGCGCGTTTCTGTGGCAGGACTTCCTGGTCGTGCTCCTGTTCCTGGCCTTTGAACGGGTGATCCGGCGCACATGGGCGGTCCACGTTGCCTACGCAGCGCTGGTCCTGCTGATAATCGCCAATTTGCCCGTGGCGCGGGTGTTGTCGTCACCGTTGACCGTGCCCATCTTGCGCGCGGCCCGCGGAGCGCTTTCCGATTCGTTTCGATACCATGCAACCGCTGGGAATATTCTGGCCATTGCCGTGGTTGCTGCGCTGGCATTGTTGGGCGGGCGTATCGGGCGTATCGGGCGTATCGGGCGTATCGGGCGTGACGGGGTGGGGAAGCGAGGCTGGGCATATGGGGTGGCGCTCACGGCCGTTGCCATAGTCACGTTGCTGGGGCCGGTTGCAGCGCGGCGAGTAGACACCCGCGGATTGGAGCGTAACCCGGTCTTTTCGTTGCTGCGAACGGCCGTGCCG
>JBOHRF010000315.1:0-6154 GCA_050732575.1 Longimicrobiales bacterium | reverse complement strand
CCATGGAAGCGCCCTACATCTGGGAAGGCAAAGCAGGTGAGACTTCGCGCAAAGTGAAGGTGTTCGACCTGGAAAGCCGGCCGCTGGTGGACCGTGAGGCCGCGCAGCGCGGCATCGCCTTCATGGAGCGCAACGTGCGCGCGAACCGGCCGTTCTTTTTCTACTATCCGATCACACAGATCCATTTCCCCACTTTGCCGCACCCGGACTTTGTCGGCAAAACCGGTGCAGGTGACATCGGCGATGCCATGGCCGACGTGGATTTCAACGTGGGCCTGGTACTCGATGCCATCAATCGATTAGGGATCGAACGGAATACCATCGTCTTCTGGTGCACGGATAATGGTGCCGAAGCGCGCCGACCATGGCGCGGTTCAGCGGGGCCCTGGAATGGCTTCTACAACACGGTGATGGAAGGTGGCGTGCGCACGCCGTGCATCATCCGCTGGACTGGCCGCATCCCGGCCGGTCAGGTATCCAACGAGATCGTCCATCAGATCGACTTCTTGCCTACCATTGCAGCCGCGGTTGGCGCTGACATCGTACCCAAGGACCGGGCTATCGATGGCGTGAACCAACTGCCATTCCTGGAAGGAAAGCAGAAGAATTCGAATCGCGATAACGTCATCTTCTACACCAACACGCAGCTGCGCGCTGTGAAGTGGAAGGACTGGAAATTCTATTACGCTTTTCAGCCCGAGCCCGGTGCACCCTCCGCACCACCGCTCATGCGTTTGTTCAACCTGCGCTCCGATCCCAAGGAGGAATCGGACATCAAAGACGCGAATCCCTGGGCGCAAAGCATGATCGGCAAGATCGTGGCTGAATTCCTGGCCACCACCGAAAAGTTTCCTCATGTACCCGTTAACGCACCGGATCCTTATGTACCACCGGTACGGACTAACGGAGGAACGAATTGAACGGACGCTCACGTTCGTTCAATTCGTTACTCTGTTTTCGTATAGATGGTACGCGTGCTGGATGACGGCCCGCCCAAAACGCCATTTCGGACAACTTCCACCACAAGAGCCGTCGCCGACTCGAGCGAAAGTGTTCTAACAACTTCACTGGTCATGGGCTGACCGTTTGCGGGGTTGGGGAACGAGTGCAGCGTGGTGATGACCAGTTTTTCGCCAATCCATGAGGCCCTGGACGTTTCTGCCTGTATGCCGCGGCCCATCATGACCGTGTTTTTTGTCTCGGATCCGTCGAGCGCGTAGACGAACTTGAGCGCCGGCTGCATGTCACCGCGTCCAAAAAACGCGTACTCGACCACCAACCTGCTCCCGTCTTGCGTGATTGTGATGGTCGATCCCCAGCCGCTGCCCATGTCGCCTGCACTTGGGCCGCGTCCGCCACCGCGCGCACCTGCACCACCACCGGCGGCATTCGCGCGGCCCTCGCCGCTGCGCGCTGCGGTCGGCTCCGCCTGGATGGTCCACCGTCCAGAAAAGTTCGGCTTTTCCTGTGCAGCCACGTGGGTGGCGAACAGTCCAAGCGCGAGCACGCTCCACGCGCAGGCAAATTGCATCATGCTGATTCCTCGCTCAAGTCTGCACCTGGCGCTTCTTCCATTGTTCAACGGTCATCACGGTTCGGAATCCGACGTGCGATGTGCCGCTGTCGGGCGCGCCGGGACTGCGCGCACTCACGCGGTAACCCCGGCAGTACGAATCGCTGCACAGGTAGGAACCGCCCCGCAGCACTCTTCCCGCCTGATAGCCATCGCGTGGATCGAGACCCGCGGGTGGACCGGTCGGATTGGAAACCACACCGCGCGCAAGATCGGTCTGATACGTATCCGGCCGGTACCAGTCGAGTGTCCATTGCCAGACGTTGCCCGCCATGTCGTACAGGCCGTAGCCATTGGATGTATACGACTTCACGGCTTTGGGTGCCGCGGCGTGCGAGGGAAACGTGCCTTCATAGATGTTTGCTTGCGGGTTTTTGGGATCGTACGGCGCATCGCCCCACGCGTGTTCGTTGCGCTCGCGCCCGCCGCGGGCCGCAAATTCCCACTCCGCCTCTGTAGGCAGCCGCTTGCCCGCCCAGTCGGCATAGGCAACCGCATCATCCCACGCGACCTGCACGACCGGGTGACCATCCTTGCCCTCAATCGAACTACCTGCACCCTCCGGATGACGCCAATCGGCGCCGGGTACCCAGCGCCACCACTTTGACCAATCGCGCAGATCGACCGCGGTCTTGATAGGCGTGAACACCAGAGAGCCGGGCACCAGCAGGGCCGGGTCTGGTGCGGGTGTGCCGGGCGGAAGCTGGTTCAGGATCTCCTGCGCGCTGGGCGCGCGTTCGGCCACGGTCACGTAGCCAGTGGCTTCTACGAAGGCACGAAACTGCGCGTTGGTGACCGTGTGCTCGTCCATGAAGAAGCCGTCGACTACCACCGGATGCACGGGCTGTTCGGCGGGCATGGCATGCGCGCCATTATCGCCCATCTGGAACTGGCCACCTGGCACCCACACCATGCCCGCAGGCGCCTCGCCTGGTTGGACGTGTGCGACACCTGCAGCTGCACCATGGTCGGCAGCACCAGACTTCGGTTCACAACCGGGTAACGGCAGGGTCAGGGCGAGGAGCAAACATGCCGATCGCGCGTTCGGTCCAGGGGCGGACATGGAAAGCACTGGCTTGTTTCCTCCGCGCAGTCGTATGCGGGTTTGGTCAACGAGGTCGTCCAGGTTCGTCAGATCTACCAGTAACTATGCGCGTGCGTCAAGCGCCGCACGTCCCCCTATTGCGCGTACCTGGCGGGGCTGTTGTAGTTGCCAGAGCGTGGCCGGTGCGCTCAGTTGTATCGGCATTCCTGCTTTGCTTACCCCGCACTATCGAACGGGACAGGCTATGCGTTTCGCTCATCGATGCCTCGCTTTCTGCGTATGGGTCACGGCCCCGGCCATCGTGCAGGCGCAGCAAATCACGGCCGCAGGTCAGCCTGCCCAGCTCGACATTCGTGTTGCTGGTGAGCGCAGTATTCGGGTCACGTTGAAGCCCCTGAGCTTCCAGAACGATTTCCCGGCCTCGCCTGCATTGGCCGATCGCAAGTATGCCGCGCCCGTACTTCGGATTCGTGAGATCCGTAGTCCCGTAAAACGAAAAGTCGGCACTCTGAACGTCGAAGTGCGGCCCAATCCATTGACTGTGGTGGTGACGAGCGCGACCGGTCAGCCGGTCCAGGAGGTGGTGTTCGAGGCGGACGGCAACCTGTCATTCAACGTTGGATCGGCGCCGATTCTGGGAATGGGCGAGGGAGGGCCGCGACCGCAGCAGGGGTCGCCCTGGCGCGAGCAGCCGGTTCAGTACGATCGGCGTATGCATTACGACTCGATGCTGCCGCGCTGGCAAAGTGGCATGTATGGATCGCGGAATCCGGTGGCGATGTTATTGGGCACGGATGGCTGGGGCCTGTTCGTGGTGTCGCCCTGGGTCCATGTGGATCTGCGCAACGAGGAGCGCGGCGTTTTTCAGCCCTGGCAACTGCCGGCCGGTGCGGAAAACACACCCCAAACGCAGGAGAACCAGCAGCAGGACCTGGGCAAGGGCATCCCACCCATCGATCGCATCGTGCCCGGTTTGTACGACTTCTTTGTTTTCGATGCACACGATCCGGCCAAAGCACTCAAGGACTTCTCGACCGTCACAGGACCGGCCGTGCTGCCACCCAAGTGGTCGCTCGGCTACATGCAATCACACCGCACGCTCGAAGATGAGACGCAGATGCTCGCTGTGATCGATACGTTCCGCAGCAAGCGGATCCCCATCGATGCAGTGATCTATCTGGGCACCGGCTTCACTCCACGCGGTTGGAACACCCGACAACCATCGTTCCAGTTCAATCCCGAAGTTTTCAAGCGTGACGGGCAGGTCGTGCTGGCCGACATGCGCGCACGCAATGTGAAGGTCATTGTACACATGGTGCCGTGGAACCGGGACAAGCTGGCCACACTGCAGGGAACGATTCCCGCCAAACCCGGCGAGACGCTCGATGCCTCACACATTCAGAACTATTGGCAAGAGCACGTGTCGCTGCTGGACGCAGGCATCGATGGCTTCTGGCCCGATGAGGGTGACTGGTTCAATCTGTTCGAGCGTATCAAACGCCATCAGATGTACTACCAGGGGCTCCTGTCCTCGCGGCCCGACGTGCGGCCCTGGAGTCTCCAGCGCAACGGGTATCCTGGCATTGCGCAATGGGGCGGCTGGGTCTGGTCCGGTGACACGGACTCTTCGTGGAAAACACTGGAGGCACAGATTGCGGTTGGCCTCAACTATTCGTTGAGCATCGGTCCCTACTGGGGATCGGACATCGGCGGCTTCTATCAAAACAGTGAGTTGACCGGCGAGCTGTACGCGCGCTGGTTCCAGTTTGCGGCCTTCTGCGGATCGTTCCGCTCGCATGGGCGCACCTGGTGGACGCGGCTGCCCTGGGGTTGGGGGCTTTCTGAAATGGGGCCGCGCGAGAATGACAACCGGAATACGCCCTTACCGTCGAATGACCGCCGCAACATCCTGCAATCGGAGCTGAAGAATCCCGCCATCGAGCCGGTTGCCAGGAAGTATGCCGAGCTGCGCTATCAGCTTCTGCCCTACACGTACACGCTGGCCTGGGAAGCGCGCAACGCGGGCTTGCCCTTGATGCGCGCATTGTGGCTGCACTATCCGGATGATGAGAAGGCGCGCAGCACGGGCAACCAATATTTGTGGGGCCGCGACTTGCTGATTGCGCCGGTCTACCAGAAGGGCGCCACCACTCGTGACGTGTATCTGCCCCAGGGCGATTGGTACGACTGGTGGACCAACGAAAAAATGAGCGGCGGCAAAACGGTCACCCGTGATGTGGACCTGGCAACCATGCCGATCTACGTGCGTGCCGGCGCCATCATCCCGGTCGATCCGGTGCGGCAGTACACAAGCCAGCCGGTGAGCGAACCCACCACACTCAATGTGTATCGCGGTGCCGATGGCCAGTACACCCTCTACGAAGATGATGGGATCAGCCAGCAATATCTACAGGGCAAAGGCAACTGGACGCGCATGACCTGGAACGATCGTGTGCGCGTGTTGACTATTGAGCCGGGTGCGCCGCAGGGCAGTACCAACCTGGCAACACAGCGTGTATTCAAGGTTGTCCTGTTGCCCGAGGGCACCAGCATCAACGTGACCTACGCAGGCAAGGCAGTCACAGCGTCGTTCTAGTGCCCTTCTTACGCCGCTTCATGGCGCGCTCCACACTCTTCTGAGCTGCCTTGCCGTACCGGCGACGACTGGTTTTCCTGGCCGGCATATTGCCCTCTCTTTCTCTCCTCCCGTGTTCCGGTATTATTGCAAGCGGGATACCTGACGTTTGATGGGGGAAGTACGTGAGCGACATTTTGATCGGCAAAGGCAGCCAGCCCGTATACCTCGCGGCCAGGTATGGCAATCGTCACGGCCTGGTAGCAGGTGCAACAGGCACGGGCAAAACCATCTCTCTGCTCGTACTCGCGGAAGGTTTCTCGCGCATGGGCGTGCCCGTCTTCATGGTGGATGTGAAAGGCGACGTTTCGGGTCTGGCGGTGGCCGGTGCCAGTAACGAAAGAATCCAGGAGCGGATCGCCCAGATCGGCATGGTCGGCTATGGCAACGAGCCCAGCCCGGTCGTCTTGTGGGACCTGTATGGCAAGAGCGGGCACGCCGTACGCACCACCGTCAGCGAGATAGGACCCACATTGCTGTCCAGAATCCTCGATGTGAACGACACACAGGCCGGTGTGCTCGAAGTCGTTTTCAAGTTGGCGGACGATCAGGGATTGCTGCTGCTCGATCTGGATGACCTGCGTGCGCTGCTCGGCTTCGTGGCCGACAATCGCAAAACCATTTCGGCGCAGTATGGCCTGGTCAGCACACAATCAGTGGCCGCTATTCAACGTGCTCTGCTGTCCTTGGAGCGGGAAGGCGGCACGACCTTCTTTGGCGAGCCAGCCCTGGAGTTGGCCGACCTGTTGCGCGTGGATGTCAGCGGACGCGGTGTCATCAACATCCTGGCTGCCGATCAGCTCATTCTGAAGCCCCGATTGTACTCGAGCTTCCTGCTCTGGCTGATCTCCGAACTGTTCGAAAACCTGCCCGAAGTAGGCGATCTCGACCAACCCAAACT
>JBOHRF010000314.1:0-6159 GCA_050732575.1 Longimicrobiales bacterium | reverse complement strand
CAATTGTCCGGACCGCGCGTCAACCGGGATAGGCGCATTGGTTGGCGGAATCGTGGTGGGCGGCAGTCTTCATTTTGTCAAGAGGGAGCGATGGCTCCGCATTGCAGTGCCGGGCACGCAACCGCGCTGATCGGTTTCGCGCTCACGGTGTTGCTGGCCACGATGGATGTCACGGCGGCGCAGCAGGCTCGCGCAAACCCCAGGGCGCGTGACCTGGGCGTGCCCTTTGATGGGACGCCGGGACCACTCAATGCCATTACCGACGTGGCCGGAATCGAAGTGGGTCATGCCACGTTGATATCTGGCGAGGGTGCACGAGCGGTGCGCACCGGCGTCACGGTAATCTTTCCGAACGGGAAGAAGTGGGCGCCGGTCTTTGCCGGCACGTTCGCAGGTAACGGCTTTGGCGATCTCACGGGCACACACTGGGTCAACGAAGGCGGCCTGCTGGGCGGACCCATTGCCATCACCAACACGTACAGCGTTGGCACTGTGCGTGATGCCGTGCTCTCCTGGTTCGACAACGAGATCAAGGTGCCGATCCCGTGGCACCAGCCGGTCGTGGGTGAAACGTCCGATGCGTCGCTCAACGACATTGCGGGTTTCCATGTGCGGCAGGAGCATGTTTACGCCGCGCTCAACGGCGCGCGCAGTGGTGCGGTCGCAGAGGGCAATGTGGGTGGCGGCACGGGCATGATCTGCCATTCAATGCCGAGAGCGTCTTCTTCGAGGCGACTATCGAAGGTGTGGAAGAATCCATCGTCAACGCGCTGGTTGCGGCCCGGACCATGACCGGTGCGAACGGGCGCCGCGTCGAAGCACTGCCGCACGATCGCCTGCGCGAGATTCTGCGCAAGTACAATCGGCTGAGTCTCTGAGTCGCCGATGGCAGCGGTTGACCCAATGATCAAACGCTGACGCGACATTCCAGAATTGCGCTTACCAGCACCAAGGCCGACGGAGGCATTGCATGAACGCTCAACAGATCCTCTTGGCCGGACCCTACAACCTGTTTTATGCGGCCGCCTTCTTCGCGGCCTTCGGGCTGGCCTATTGGCGTGGCACGCGCGCAGCAGTACCGGCGGGCAGACTGTCGTCTTTTCTAATTCTGTGCGCAATCGCCGGTGTGCTCGGCTCGCGCTTCCTCCCGTTCGATCTGTCGGCCGTAGAAGTGGGCGAAAAGACCGTGCTGGGCGGCGTGTTCGCACTCGCCATGGTCGCGCTGGCCGCGCGGAGCATCCTGCGGCTCGATGCGGAGTACACAGACGCGCTGGCGATTGCGCTTCCGGTCGGTCTCGCCATCGGACGGATAGGCTGTTTCCTGGCGGGCTGCTGCGCCGGCACGCCCACGGATTTGCCCTGGGGCGTACGCTATGAAGAAGGCGCCCACGCGGTTCACCCCACGCAGCTCTACGAAGCCGCAGGCGCACTCCTGCTTGCGCTGGCCGCACACTTCCAGCTGCGCACTCGCCGCAACATCCTGATTCCTGGCGTTGTGCTGCCATTCCTGGCACTGCGCTTTGCACTCCAGTTCCTGCGCGGCGACGGCGGGTTCGGAACGACCCACGTGCTGCTGTTGCTGAGCGCCGTTTTGTTGTGGGGCGCACACGATTATGCCCGGCGCTGCCCCGAACGCGCTGCTGTGCCGCATGCCTGGCTGCCGGCGACGGCTGCAATGGCCTGCCTGGTCCTGCTGGCGGCGCGCGGGCTGACACCACTCGAAGCCGTGACCCTGGCAAGTCTGGCGCTTCTGAGCGGCGTCCTGATCCTGGTCACCGTCAGTTCGTCAGCGCGGCGCATGTTGCCTGCGTTCGCGTCTGTGATCGCCGTGCAGCAGGTGGACACCACCACGCGCCAGGCACCCCGTCATTTTGTGACCGCAGGCGCCAGCGCCATGAGAGGACAGTACGTTGAGTCGTGTGGTGGCGCGCACCGATATGCCATGGGCGGAGCCTCGGTCGCCTACACCACCATACCCAGCCCAAACGTGGAATGGTCAGCCAAAGCACAGGTCTTTACCGGAAGCGACGAGTCGGCGGACACGTTGGCCCCACCCGCCATTTCAGTGGCTGGCGCCGGAGTGCTCTTGCGTGGGCGTTACAAATGGGTCGGCGGTACGATAGGTGTCCTGGGCGGCAACCTGTACTACGATGGCGAGTCGGCGTCCATTCTCCCGATACTCGGTGTTAGACTCGGTCCGCCCGAGTTCTATGCCGAAGGCCGCTTCGCGGATTTCGAGCCTGCGCCCGTGCCCACGCCCATGCTTCAGTTGGGCATCGGCACACGCATCTCACCGCAGGGCTCCGAGCTTCGGTTTGGCGTCTCACCTGTGGGCGCGTACGCGAATGCGTTGATGGTGCTCGGCGCCTGGGAGATCGAGCCAGGCCTGGCCCTCGGCGAGGAAGACTCGCACTTGTTCGGCATTGCCGTGCGCCGGCGCATCGGACTCGCGCCGTTGCGAAACCGCTGACGGGCGTGCAACGCGCTACATCATGGGCATCCATGCCACCAGAGGAGCGTGCAATCATGAAGAGACGCGAGTTCGTGGTTTCCTCGGTCTTGGGCTCACTTGCTTTCGCCAGCGGTCGGTTTTCCCTGGACGAGTTGAAGGCCGAATCGACGCGCCGCGCGGCGACACGCAAGATCCTGATCGCAGGCGGCGGCTACGGCACTGCCTTCATTCGCTACATGGCACAGCTGACCGGGAAGCCACGGCCAAAGCTTTGTTATCTACCCACCGCATCGGCGGACCGGCAGGACGGCATCATCACCTGGTTCCGCAACTGCGCGCCGCTCAACGTGGAGCCTCATGTTCAGGAAAGCTTCATTGCCAGCACGCGCATGAGCCGGAGTTGGGAAGAAGTTTTTCTTTCGATGGATGGCATTGTCGCGTCGGGTGGCAACACGCTGAACCAGCAAGCCATCTGGAAGGCGCAGGGCATCGATGTCGTGTTGAGAGAAGCCTGGGACCGCGGGATCGTGTTAGGCGGCGCGAGCGCCGGCTCGCTGTGCTGGTTCGAGGAGGGCACCACGGATTCCCGACCGAAAGAACTCACGGTCGTGAAATGCCTGGGTTTCCTGAAGGGCAGCCACTCACCGCACTACGATGCGGAGCCCGGCCGCCGGCCGCTCTATCACAAGCTGATCGCATCGGGTGAGATGAAGCCCGGTTACGCGTGTGACAACGATGCCGGCATCTATTTCGAGGACAACGAGGTCAAACGCGTGGTCGCGACGCGCGTGGGGGCAAAGGTTTATCATGTCAGCGCAGTTGGTGGCAAAGCCGTCGAGCGGTTGATGGAACCGGAAATGATCGCGTAGAAAGGAATCAATCCGTTACTCGGTCGACTATGCGCATCGCAATTATTGGCTCGCTCGCGTTCGTGACCGGCCTGTCAGCGCAACGCCCTGCGCTGCCGCGCGTGGTCGTGCTGGCTACGGGCGGCACCATTGCCAGCCGCGTCGATCCGAACACGGGCGCCCTGGCGCCCGCGCTCACGGGCGCGGACCTGGTCCGGGCCGTGCCAGGTCTCGACACCATCGCGCGCGTGGAAGCCGAGCAGATCGCCAACGTGGGCAGCTACGACATGACGCCCGAGATCTGGCGCAGGCTGTCCGCACGTGCGAACGAGCTGCTCGCCGATCCCAGCATAACCGGCGTGGTCGTGACCCACGGTACCGACACGCTCGAAGAGACCGCGTACTTTCTGGACCTGACCATCACGAGCACAAAGCCGGTGGTGGTGGTGGGCGCACAGCGCGCGGCATCGTTCTTTGATTCCGATGGCCCGCGCAACCTGCTGAATGCCGTGCGTGTAGTGACCTCGCCTGAAGCACTGGGCAAGGGCGTACTGGTCGTCATGAACGGGCAGATCAATGCTGCGCGCGAAGTCACCAAGACGAACACGATCGAAGCGGAAACGTTCAAGTCACTCGAGTTCGGTGCGCTGGGCGTGGCCGATCTGGGTGCGGTTCGGTTCTACCGCGCGCCGCTGCGCCGGCAAACGATTCCTTTGTCAGCAGCACAGCCTCTTGGTCGCGTCGAGATCGTGAGCCAGTACGCGGGCGCCGATGGCCGCGTGATCCGACTGCTGCTGCAGGAAAGCGGGCTGGACGGACTCGTGGTCGAGGGCTTCGGCCTGGGTCACGTGACCGCGGGCACGCTGGACGCGATCAGGCAGGCGCGCGCGCGCCAGATTCCGGTCGTGCTGGGCACGCGCGTGTACACCGGCCGCCTGATCCCGCTCTACGCGCGCGACGCAGAAGCGAGCGCGCTGGGCGTGATCCGCGCCGACAACCTGAGCGCGCAGAAGGCGCGCGTGCTGCTCTTGCTGGCTTTGACCCGAACGAAAGACGTAACGGAGTTGCAGAAGATCTTCGATCGCTGACGCTGCGCGGGCGCGCGCTTCGCTATGCGGGCGCGGCGTTGCCGGGCGCGGCGCTGCGCGCCGGGCGCGCTCGCTGTGCTCGCGTTAACGACGCGTGCGTCACGTCAGTTCAACCGGCGCAGAGATCCGGCCTGCTCACACGCGCGGTAACCACCACGATGTCAAAGCGCGCGCGTTCGGCCGCGGTCGGCTCGTCCCCGCTTTTCGTACGCTCGAGAAATCCCACGGCAAGCACGGACTTGCCGGGTGCAATCGTGCGCAAGATACGCGGCACCGCGAAATCGCGGCGCACATGACCGTGGCCGGCAATGAGCCACGCCGGTCCGCTTTCACTGGCGCGCACCAGTGCCCGTGCCATCGCGGCATCCCGCGCGACTTGCGCCGCGCGCATGCCAGGTGCCAGCGCCGGCGGCATCTGGCCGCAATGTCCTGCGTCGAGCTCACGATCGATGGCGGCGCGCGCCACACTGTCCAGCGGCGCCTGCTGCAGGATCGCGCGCAGATGCGCGGGCACGGCGGACTCGCCTTCACGCACCACTCCGCGCAACGCCTCGCGCGTGAGGTTGCTGCCCCAAAGACTCCGGCCATACTTGATCGCCGCCTCCACCACCGGCTGATGCAGCGGCCACTTCCAACCTGAGCGGTCAAAGCCGTTCTGGTCGAGCCACTGCTCGCTCGGAATCCCGTCGCTTGGTGGGGACAACGGAGCTTCGGCCTCGGCGAACTGCTCGAACACGATGGCTGGACGACGATAGGCCAGCGCGGCCATCAGCTGCGCACGCAGCGCGTGGTGTAGCGCATTGTCATGGATCTCACCCAACAGGACCAGGTCGGCCGCTGCCAGGCGGCGCAGCGATTCCCCGGTCTGCATGAGCACTCCCGTAGTACCGGCGCGCACGATGACCGAGTCGGGAAGGTGGAAGCTGCCGGGGGCAGTGGGCACCACAGACGGGCTGGCACATCCCGCAGCCAGGAGGATTGCAATTACAGGAAGAGTTTTGCGCATCACGTAAGGTAACCGCGACCCGCCGATCCAGGGACTGAATTTGCGAAGCATGTCGATCCAATGGCGAGGTACGCCCAGCCCAAGTAGTATTGCGTTGCAGGTGAACGTCACCGCGAAAACATGGCCAGATCAGCCGCGACCTGAGGCTCATGAGCCAGGTGGCGCGCGGGAATTCGACTATCACAGGCGCGGTCGAATCCACAATGACTCGATCGACCTGTCACCGTTGGGGAATTGCCGCCACGAGCCGGGTCGTGGACGACTCTGCGCGCTCACTTCTCGAGCGACAACCAATGATGAGAACCGTCTTTCGGCCGGGATGCACGACCGAACTCCTCGAGCGGTTGGGCAGGCTTCGCCCGGATAGTGCGCGCCGTTGGGGCCGCATGAACGCACATCAGGCGGTGTGTCACCTGAGCGATTCCCTCAAGGCCTTGCTCGGCGATCGCCCGGTGCCGGCCCGGCCGCTTACGCTGCGCAAGCGGCTGATCCGCTTCGTTGCGTTTACCGTTCCGTTGCCCTGGCCGCATGGCTTCCGGACATCGACTGAACTCGACGCCGAGAAAGGCGGCACGCGTCCTGACGTTTTCGAGCGTGATCTCACCCAGCTCGAGAGCCTGTTACGACGTTTTGTCGCCACCGGCGGTGACGGACTCGAGCCGCATTATGTGTGGGGCCGGCTCAGCCGCGGCGAGTGGGGACGCTACGTGTACCGGCACGTGGCTCATCACCTGCGGCAGTTCGGCGTCTAGAACAACCCGAGGA
>JBOHRF010000313.1:0-6160 GCA_050732575.1 Longimicrobiales bacterium | reverse complement strand
GGATATGGCGATTGCCGAAACGCCATCGCAAACGCCGCCTCTGGGACGTGTATCGGTTCCCGGGATTTCAGCCCAGCAGTACCGTCAAAGGGGTTTTCGGGAATCCGAATGCTCGAGTCATTGTGCTCAGACGCCGCTCAAAAAAACGCGCTGCGGAGCCTGTGGTGGGGTGCAGCACGGCTGGTACGATCGGAAGACGAGACGGGTACGCGATCTCTCGTGTGGAGACCGGGCCATCTACCTGGAACTGGAAATCCGCCGCGTTGCCTGCCGGGACTGCGGCAAGGTGAAGCAGGAGGAGCTCGAGTTCCTTGCGGACAGTCCTTTCTACACGAAACGCTTCGCCTTTTTCGTAGGCCGCCGGTGCCGGGCCTCGACGATCCAGGATGTGGCGCGCGAAACGCGACTGAACTGGAAGACGGTCAAGGCGCTCGAGATGCAGTACATGCGCGAGCAACTGCGGCGAGCCGGTACACCGGGCCCGCGGGTGATCGGGTTGGATGAGATTTCGATCCGGAAAGGGCATACCTATCGGATCGTGGTGAGTGACCTGGTGCGGCAACGGCCGATCTGGTTCGGAGGCACGGACCGCTCGGAGGAGAGTCTGGATGCGTTCTTTTTCTGGCTGGGCCCGCGCAAGAGCGAGCGCATCCAGCTGGCCGTGATGGACATGTGGAAGGCGTTTCGCAAATCGACCATCAAGAATGCACCAGCGGCGAAGATCCTGTACGACAAATTCCACGTGCTTCGTCATCTGAGCGAGGCGTTGGACAAGGTAAGAAAGCACGAGTACGGGCGCCTGAGCGGGAAGGGTCGCCGCTTCATCAAAGGTCAGAAATACAATCTGCTGTCGCACCGGGAGAACCTCACACTCGAAGGCAGGCAGGCGCTGAAGGTATTGCTCCAAGCGAACAAGCGGCTGAACACGGCCTATCTGCTCAAGGAATCCTTCGGGCAGCTCTGGGATTATCGCCGCGAAGGTTGGGCATGTCGCTTCTTCGAACAATGGCGTGCCGCACTGAAGTGGCAGCGGCTGAAGCCGTATGAAGAGTTTGCAGCACTGATCGAGCGTCACTGGGACGGGATTGCTGCGTACTGCGACCCTGCCAACAAGGTGTCCCTCGGTTTCGTCGAGGGATTGAACAACAAGATTCGAGTGCTACAACGGCGTGCGTACGGGCTTCGGGATCCTGAGTATCTGCGTCTCAAGATCCTCACCTGCATGGTTGCCGAGATTTGAAACCCATAGAAACGACCCACTCAGTTGGGAGAAGACCCAAAAGTGTTAATGACGTTCTCGCGAGAGAACTTTCGCCGGGCCTGATCGTGTGCGTCCGACGCATGTTTGCATAGCCCCTTCGGCAAGGAATCAAGGAATACAAACACGTCCGGCCCTACCTCCCCTTCCCATGAACTTTTCCAACCTGGCCAACGTCACTAGGACGGCATTTTCAGATTCGGTGTGGGGAAAGGCACATGGCCGATCACGGTCAGCCCGGCACAGAGGAGTTGAGACTGCACCTGCTGGTTCTGAGATGCCAGACGGGAGATGAGCGGGCCTTTGCCCAGCTCTTCCGCGAGTTCGGCGAGCGCACACTCCGGTACTTGAACGGGCTGGTGGGAGAAGCCGCGGAAGATGTGCAACAGGAGGTATGGCTGGCCGTGTACCGCGGCATCCGGACGCTGAGCAATGCGCGCGCATTCCGGACCTGGCTATTCCGTACCACGCGTCATCGCGCGATCGATTTCCTGCGCCGGCGCAGGCGCGAGTCGGAGTTGCTGGCCGACGCAGCACTGGAAAGGATCGGCCTGAGTGAATCCGCCGAGGACTCGTTGGAAGTCGATGAAGCAGCGCTCCGCTTGGCGCTCGAGACTCTGCCGGCGGCGCAGCGCGAGGTTCTGATCCTGCGCTACCGGGATGACCTGAGTTACGCGCAGATCGCGCTGGTCGTGGGTTGCGCGCGGGGCACGGTGCGCTCCCGGCTGCAGGCAAAACAACGAATGCAGGAACTAATGGAACGGAGCCGTTAGCCGCATGGCTCTCAACACGAGGTGAGGTTAACATGACGAAGCAATCTTCAGCATCAGCAGACGCGTGGGCATTGATCGACCAGGAGAAGCGGCGCGATCGTACTCTGCGCCGGGTCAGCACGGTCGCATTGATCATCGTCTTCATCATTGTGCTGCTCATTGCCATGATGGTCGGCATTCAGGTGTCCTCGATGATGCGTGCCTTCGCCGCAGGCATGGTGCCCATCATGTCCGTTATCGGCGCGTCCATGCCGCTCGTGATCGTATTGGGGTTGCTCAGTGTGCTGGTGGCCACACTCAGCACGGTGGGCATCTTCCTGCGCATGCGCACGGCCAGCCTCTCCGAAATCCAGCTGCGGCTGGCAGCGCTCGAAGACATGCTGGCCGGGGAGGGCCGTAGCAAATGACAACGGGAAGCGGGCAGATGGTGGATGTGGGTGGCTGGCAGCTGGAGCTGGCCGAGACTACGCGCCCAGGCGATGTTCACTACGCAGGCGACGTGACCGTGGCGTGGTTCAAGGATCCGGATGGCAACATTCTCTCCATTCAAAACTCGGACGTGCGCTGACATTTGAGTGAACGCGGGAACAAGAGAGCTGCCAGCGAGCTGCTGGTGATCGATGGGCGCGAGGTCGCCATCTCGAATCCGGACAAGGTGCTCTTTCCCAGGACCGGATATACCAAGCGCGACCTCGCCCTCTACTTTCTCGCGGTGGCCGAGGGTGCGTTGCGCGGCGCCGGCCATCGGCCCAACATGCTGGTGCGTTATCCCAATGGCATCGAGGGTAAGTTTTTCTATCAGAAGCGCGCGCCCGCAGCGCGCCCGCTCTGGATCGAAGTAGTCACTCTTCGTTTTCCCTCCGGACGTAGTGCGGATGAAGTGGTGCCGCGTAATGCCGCCGCACTCGTCTGGCTGGCCAACCTGGCGTGTCTCGAGCTGCACCCACATCCAGTGCGGGCCGACGACCTCGATCATCCCGACGAGTTGCGCGTCGACCTGGATCCCGTGCCTGGCGTGGCCTGGCGGCAGGTACGCGAAGTGGCGCGCGTGGTGGAGACCACACTCGCAGACCTGGGCCTCGTGGGTTGGCCCAAGACATCGGGCTCGCGTGGCATGCACGTCGTGGTGCGCATCGAACGGCGCTGGGGCTTTGACCAGGTGCGGCGCGCCGCGCTGGCGTTGGCCCGCGAAGTCGAGCGGCGCGCGCCCGCCATTGCCACCAGCAAATGGTGGAAGGAAGAACGGCACGGCGTGTTCGTCGACTACAACCAGAATGCCAAGGATCGCACGGTAGCCTCCGCTTATTCCGTGCGTCCCACTGCCGATGCGCGTGTTTCGGCACCGCTTTCCTGGGATGAAGTGGCAGATTGCGAGCCGGCCGACTTCACGCTGGCCACCATGCCCGTGCGTTTTGCGCGGTTGGGCGATCGACACGAAGGTATGGACCGGAGTGCTGGTTCACTGGAAGCGTTGCTCGAGTTGTCGGCGCGGCACGAGCGCGAGGGACTGGGTGATGCGCCCTGGCCTCCGCATTACCAGAAGCAGCGGGGCGAACCACCGCGCGTGCAGCCGTCGAAGCGGCGCACGTCCAAACATCCGCTCATCGAAATTGGTCGTGCCAGGCGGAAGGAAGACGCGCTGGCCGGGCTGGAGCGGTGGAAGGCCCGGCACGCGCAAGCAGCGGCACACGTGGAAGCCGCGGACGTACTGGTTGATTCCATGCGCGGTCGCTTCACTACCTGGACGCGCATCCGTGTGAATCTGCAGCACGTACCGGTTGAGCTGAGACCAGTGCAGGAGCCACTCGATCCTGACGAGACGGCCCTATCTGGCTGGGTGGCATTCGATACCAATCGAGCGGGAGACAGACGGGATGACCCAAACAGCGCCGGACAGTGAACGCGTAGAAGTGCCTGCGGATGCATTTCTGCGCACGACGCGTCAGTTGTGGAAGCTGGTGGTGGCCGCGCTGATCCTGCCCTGGCCTGCGATCGCGATCGGGCTGTGGATATTCCAGCGGCTGGACCTCGCGCAACCCATCAGTCATCTGCTGATCGCAATCGGTGCCATGGCCGGCCTTGCAGCGCTAATGGCCATGATGTTGGCATCCGTGCGCTGTCCCCGGTGCAGGTAGCGTCTCTTGCACCGCGTGTTCTGGCACCCCGAAGGGCTGAACGGCGTCACCGCATTGCTGAAAATGCGCACCTGCCCGCAGTGTGGTTACGATCCGGTCGCGCGTGTTGCTCCGGTAAGAGTGCCTCACTAACTAACCATCCGAGCCCGAGGACAGAACGCTGCCCGGCTCGTAAGAAGCCCGTGGCCGGCAATGCCTGCTCCGCCCACGATTCCAACCGAGCGAGAAAGGCAAGGCGGTTGCCGCGGCGTAACAATGGCTGGGAATCCGAGACTGGTGCAATCATGTCGCCGCGACTTGAAAAACCTGGCGGCATTCGCGAGCTCGCTCCTCGCCAACGGCAACAATTTCACTCGCCCTAAGTTAGAACCTCCCCACCCTGACTGCGAATCGGGAGACGACCGTTGGCACTGCATTTATGCCCAGCCGCGCAGCAAGGAGCGAGTCCGCAGACAATTTGCGCTCTGTGTTCTTGGACGTCATGCAAGCTTCGAACTTGGCGCGATCGGCAACAGCCGCAAGCGTGGCCTCCCTGGCTATGTCGCCGTCGAAGCGCCACCGCTGCGGCAAGCGAATGAGTTGCTGGTGCATGGCCAACAATCTCTGTTGTTCACCAGCGCAAACGACACCCTGCGCAGCCAACCGCGAAACAGGGTTACCAGGAAGTGGAAGGTGCCGCACCGAAAGCGCACGGAGATCAGTTTGTGCTCTCCAGGCGTTGATACACGACTCGCATTCGTAATCCGTGAACACTACCCGTGACACGTCACTCGCCCCATCCAAAGAGTGCGTATCGGTCAACTCGTCCCAGATGGCATGAATGCGAAAGGGAGCGCTTATTAGCGACAGCACCCTAACACCCGACGCCCACACGGATGTACGCGCTGTAAGTGCACCGCCCAGCAGGATGCCGCAAGCCACGACTAGTGCGATCCACATCACCGTCAGCACTCCCCTGCGCATTTCCATGGTCACGACTATCACGACCGAGCCGAGCCTTCAGTAGAGGCAGACATTACAATTCTTGTTATAGATAGGTAGACTGCCACAGCTGCTCGTCCAGCAGCCCTGCTCAATGCACCACGAGCATGATCCAGGGTAGGTACACACCCATGGGCTAGCGCAGTTGTCGGTCGATGTCGCAGAGGCCCGGCGGCTCGCACCGAGAGCAAGGCCCACTGCCACGGCTAAGATTGAAACTCCGAGAAGCTTTCGCACTCGCATAGTGCCTCCACGTTGGGGTAGATCATCTGTTCAATGCACACAGATGCTGCAGCGAAGGCTGAGACTTTGGTCGTTGCCGCAGATGTCGCTCGGGCAGTCGAAATTGTAGCACGTTCCTGTACATGGACCGTCACCCCAACAGAACTGCAAGGGGGGGCCGCCACAATCGAAAACACCTGCCTTCGCCGGCGTGGCGCTCCCTGCAATCAGTCCTACACACAGGGCCAAGGCCGCCACCACCAATTTGCTTTGCATAGTGTACTCCTCATCGAATGGGACTATTTGCGCCGCTCCATATAAGCGGACAAGACTAACCGCGACCAGCTCCTGTTGCCCAACGCCGCAAGCGGTCGGTGGCGTTCTGACCCGCAATTGCGAAAAGCACATTGCCGTCTCGAGTAAGAACCACGACAGCTGGCAAGCCAGTTGGGCGCAAGGCTTTGATAAAGTCATTGTCACACCGCAACATCAGGAACCGTGCGCCCGTGGCACGGAGAAACTCGTCAACGAAATCCCTTCTCGGCGTGTTTGCGACAACGACGACAGAATGATTGCTGCGTGACTGCACGTCGTTCCAAATAGGCGCCTCCGCTAAACAACTATTGCATTGGGGATTGAAGACAATCAAAACCGTGGTATCTGACCGAGACAGTACGGACGCCAATGTGGTTCTCCTAATACGAGTGTAGCTGCGCACCGAGGGTCCGAAGGTAAACTGCGACAGGAGTAGCGAGCAAAAAGAGCGCACCGGCAGTCCGACAGGTATGATG